>JBBQGY010000214.1:0-1508 GCA_038323435.1 Acidimicrobiales bacterium | reverse complement strand
AGGAGTTTCACTTTGTGTTGCGTGAAGAGTGCTTGTTGATTGGCAATATCCTCGGGCGACGGGTCGACGCCGTTCATAATGTCCGCCTGAAAACGAAAGGGCGTGAGATTGACCAGACCGAGCGCCGCCAACAAGAAGTTGGCCACCGGCTCGGTTGTCGCCACCTTTACGCCGGCGAACCTCGTTCGAAACGCAGTGACTGCGGCGCTGATCGACGTCAACGATGCGCGAAACGTGCGGAGTCGCTGCTCAAAATATGCCGCGTGCGTGGGCTCGAGTTTCACGAGGGCCTTTTCGATGTTCGTCGCAACGCGCGGCATCGTCGAGGGGTCGTACCAGAGATGAGGATTTCTCGTGGCCGAGGAGAGACCGAGCACGGATTGCACCACGATCACCGCCCGGTGCGAGTTCGGCGCAGCCGACTCCAGTTGGCTCATGAAGTTGTCGTAGCCGTCACCGTTTTGCACCACGAGATTGGCGCCCGCAATCGACTGGGCCACCCGAGTGCTGACTTGGTACGAATGAGGGTCGGTCGCGGGGTTACTCATCACGGCGGTCACGTGCACGTAGTGTCCCCCGAGCTGGGCAATGACGTTCGCGTACTCACTTTCCGCCCCGACGGCTTGAATGCCGGTCGACGACAATGCCGTCGCCGGGGGACCGGCGTTCAGCACCACTACCCCGCCCAGGACAGTGACGAGCACCGTCGCTCGTCCCCACATCCGACGCCCGCGTTCGCGGTTCATTGCCGCGACCGTCGCCACGATGTCTTTAGTAGAATCATTCCAATTAGGTTAATCAGAATGGTTCTAGAAAGCAAATAAGAAAAGGTACGATGAGACCGTGGTGACCACTCGAAACACGATGCAACACCGAGAAATTGTGCGTGCTCTGGCATCGGTGCAGGGTTTTGTCTCCGCCCAGGATCTTCATTCGATAGTGCAGCGAAGCGGTGGGCGAATTGCGCTCGCGACGGTCTACACCCAGCTCAAGCGACTGGTCAGCGTCGGCGAAGTCGATGTCGTCATGACCGACCGCGGCGAAAGTCTCTATCGCCGGTGCGTCGTCGAGTCCCACCATCATCATCTTTCGTGTCGCGAGTGCGGCGCCACCGTTGAAGTCGATGCACCGGATTTGGAGCAGTGGACAAATGAAATTGGCTCACGCTTTGACTACCACGAACTGCGCCACCTCGTGGAGTTCAGCGGGATTTGTTCGTCGTGCGTCGCGAGCTAACACTCGCACCGGAGGTGCGCGGAGCGTTGAGCGTCTATCCCTTCGTGGACGCACGTCGCTTGGGCGTCGATGCCTTCGTCACGGATCGATTCGGCGGCGCGAGTGGTGGTCCTTACGAATCGCTGAACCTGGGCGATCACGTGGGCGACGACGACGAGCACGTTCAGGAAAATCGACGTCGCGTCGCCGTCGCACTCGGCGTGACGAGCCTCGTTATCGTGCGCCAGGTTCACGGTGCGGAGGTAACGACCGCACGTTCGGCGACGTCCGAG
>JBBQGY010000213.1:0-1602 GCA_038323435.1 Acidimicrobiales bacterium | reverse complement strand
GAGGTCCCCGACGCGCCCTCGAGCGGGCCACACGCCATGACCATCTGTCTCGGCGCTGAGGGTGCCACCGTTGACGCCGGCGACCACCTCGCCGCCGACGCGATTGTGCGACTGACTTACGCCGACGCTCTGGCGTTGTCGCTCGGTCAGTTCGACAGCGCCACGGCACTACGCGAGGGACGAATCAAAGTTCGCGGCGACGTCAACGCCATCGTGCCGGCGCTGGGTTGGCTCCAACGGGCTCACCCTCAGGCTCTGTAGGTCAACCCGGTGGAACTAGCGCTGCTCGAGAACGACCTTGGCGAGCCGGGGGTACTCGAAGCACACATGATGCACCCTGTGGGCGCTGACGTGCCCCGAGTTGCCGTCCTCTGCTTCTTCAACGACCTCCTCGAACAACTCGCTCAGGCGGGCGAGCTCATTGCGAAGTACGAACTACGAAGCGAGATCGGGCGTAATCCGGTCTACGAATTCACGACCGACTTCGGCACCGTGGCGGTCGTGCATCCCGGCGTTGGTGCACCATTGGCGGCGGGATTCGTCGAAGAGATGGCGTCGCTCGGTGTGACCACCTTCGTGGCGTGCGGGGGCGCGGGGGCGCTACTTACGAACCTCGACCTCGGTCACGTCATGGTGGTCGCTTCGGCGCTGCGCGATGAGGGCACGAGCTTTCACTACGCCGCACCGAGCCGCATTATCGACGCCGATCCCCTCGGAGTACGCATCATGCGCACAGTGTTAGAGGAGAACGACGTAGAACATTTCGTCGGACGCACCTGGACCACCGACGCTTACTTTCGTGAAACCCGCGCTCGGGTCGAGCGGCGAATTAACGAACAGTGCGCGATGGTGGACATGGAATCGTCCGCATTCATTGCGGTGGCGAGGTACCGCGGACTGCGCTTCGCCCAGCTGCTCTACGCGGGCGACTCGCTCGCCGGCGACGAGTGGGACAGTCGGCACTGGGTGACCGCGCGCGAACGAAGAGAACAACTCTTTCGCCTCAGCGCGCACGCCGCGCTGCGACTCCATAGCACCGACGACGACGCTTCTTAGTAGAGCGGTGGTCTTAAATCAGCCCGAGCGCTCGAACTTCGTCGCGTTCCGCGATTAATTCATCCGTCGTGACCTTGATGCGCTCTTTGGCAAACTCATCGGCAATAAAGCCTTCCTTCACCTTCCACGAGCCGGCGCCGTCGGCGCTGATCGGGAATCCGAAGGTGAGGCCCTCGGGTACGCCGTACTCACCATGACTCGTGATGGCAACTGACGCACAGTCATTGGCGTCGGTGGCATTGACGAGACTGACCACGGTGTCGATGGCGGCATTCGCCGCCGACGCGGCCGAACTTGCGCCACGCGCTTCAATAATGGCGGAACCACGCTTTTGCACTGTCGTGATGAACTCACCCTGCAGCCACAGCTCGTCGGTGATGACGGTGGGCAGACTCTTCCCGGCGATCGTGGCGTTGGCGAAGTCGGGGAACTGCGTCGCGGAGTGATTTCCCCAAATGGCAAGATTGCGAACGTCGCGCACCGGTGCGCCCGCCTTCTTGGCGAGTTGAGTCTCGGCGCGATTCTGGTCCAGTCGGGTCATGGCGA
>JBBQGY010000212.1:0-1615 GCA_038323435.1 Acidimicrobiales bacterium | reverse complement strand
TGCCACCGCCACCCAGTTATCGCTGCACTGCGACGTGCACGCCAACGTCGTGCGCCATCATCTCGAGCGTCTCGCCGAGGCCGGTTACGTCACCTTCGACAACGTTCGCAAAACCACCGTCGGACGACCGGCGAAGGGTTACCGCGTCGTCGACGCCTCACTCTCGATGGACGGTTCGCTGCGACGCGACGCGCTGCTCGTGGCGCTACTCGAGATGGCCCTCGAGCGACTCGGTCCCGAGGCCTCCGAAGCCATGGCCCACGACGTGGGCGTGCAGTACGGCCACGCCCTCGCCCTGGAAATCGAACCGTCGGAGTCGTCGCGCACGGTGAAGTCAGCCATGACCTCCATCGCGGGACTCTTGACCGCGCACGGTTTTGCCGCACGCGCCGAAGGCAACGACACCGAGCAGTCGGTTGTGTCGGAAAACTGCCCCTTCGGATCGGCCGCCCAGCACCACCCGGTGTTGTGTGCCGTCGACCGCGGACTGATCGCCGGAATGCTCGACGGCCTTGGTGCCGACGGTACCAAGGTGACGTTGACCTCGCGCGCACGCGGCGACGCTGACTGTCGCGTCACGGCATAACTTTTCCACTTTTTTTCGACGTTGCGCGTACACGCAATTCGACTACCGCGCCTCGTTTTCACAGGTACTTTCAACCTAGATCTCGTGGTGAAATCGGTCCGCTCAAGACGGCGCACGGCGTTCGGTGAATATTTGAGTTGATGTCGGCGAAGATGTGATGGAGCGATCTGCGCCGACTAAGGCTGCCAATTGCCTCACGGCCCAAGGAGCGCTGCGGGAATTACGGCGATTCCGTCGGGACGGCGGTAAGCGTGGGGACCTGTCGTGATCAGCGCTGCGTCGAGCAGATCGTCGCCAATCTGTTCACGTAACCAGTGCAGGTGCCGTACGTCACGGTCGTCGACAGCGCCAGAAAGCTTCACCTCGAGCGCGAGCACGCGACCATCGCTTCGTTCAACAATCAGATCTACCTCATGCTCACCCCGGTGCGTTCGAAGGTGCCCAACGTTTGCCTCGGCGGCTTGGGCGAACACGCGCACGTCGAGCGTCACGACGGACTCAAACAGATTCCCGAGAAAGGCTCCGTCGCGGTCCATCGGTACGCCTCCGTCCTGACCAGAAAGCAATGCTCTCGGCCCCAAGCCGAGGATCGCCGTGGCGAGAGCGGGATCGACGAGGTGGTGCTTGGGCGCGTGCGCCAACTCACTGATGTGACTGTGTGACGGAGACCAGGCGGCAAGGGGATCGAGTAGGTAGAGAGCCTCCAGTGCGTCGCGGTACGGGCCAGTGGTGGTCTTGGCTGGTTTATTTTCGTTGCCCGCAGAGGCCGCGTCGCGAATCTTCTCAAATGACGTACTCGTTGCGGTGGCGGCGGCGTACGCGGCGAACCAGCGCCGCAGTGCTGAGGGATTGCGGAGTGACCTTCCGGTGACATCGTGAAAGTCATGATTAATAATTCGATCAATGTAGCTAAGTAGTTGCGTGCGCCGAACTCGACCACTCATTTCGCGAATGGCTGGGAAACCAGACCGTACGATCTCGTCGACATAGTCACTGAGCCCGACGCCGGTCGAGCCTCGGACTTCGGTA
>JBBQGY010000211.1:0-1652 GCA_038323435.1 Acidimicrobiales bacterium | reverse complement strand
TCCCCATTCGCCGCGACCCCGTAACCGTGTTCACGTAACTGCCAGCAGAGTGCCATGTCCTCGGCGAACATGAAATACCGTTCGTCAAATCCGCCCACCGCTTCAAAACTCTCGCGGCGTACGAGGAAAAATGCGCCGGAGACCCAATCAACGGACCCGTCAGCGCGCGGCGAGCGATACCGTCGCGACGCCGGATTGTTCGCCCAGAGGGGTGCCAATATGGCGTGCAGCCCCGCGAGCCAAAAATTGGGAAAGACGCGTTGTGACGGATACACCGAACCATCGGGTCGAAGAATCTGGGGTCCGACAATCGCGATTGACGGATGTGAGTCGAGGTACTGCACGAGTTTTTCGACCGCGCCCTCGTGAACTATCACGTCGGGATTGGAAATGAGGAAGTACGTTCGTCGGGGCGCTGCGGCGACGCCGCGATTGACGCCACGGCCGTAACCCAAGTTCATGTTGGGCTCCACGAGGACGACGCGTTGCCCACTAAGTGCGGGCATCGTGGATCCGGCTTCGCCATTCTCCACGACAATGATGTCGCTGACCCCGTTGGCGTGCAGCGAATCCACGCAATCACTGAGCGCCTGACCGGCGTGAAAGTCCACGATGACGGCTACGACGTCCGACGACACGTCGCTCACGGTATCGATCCGTCACGAAGTGCTCGATCGCGCACCAGGCGAGCGACGCCGTCACGCCACGACGGAAGGGCTGTCCAGTGCGACGCGAACTTTGCCGTCGAGAGGTCACTACGCGAGGGACGAGTTGCGAGCGGTGTCGGATCCAGATCGGCAGTCGCAATGGGCGTCGCGAAACCTTCCGAACAATCACACAACGAGCCCACGTACGCCGCCACGTCGTACCACGTGAGCGTGCCCGAATTGGCGACGTGCCACGTGCCCCCCGGACGTTCTCGTATCAATGTCACCAATGCTCGAGCGAGGTCACTCGCCACGGTCACGGTGCCCATCTGGTCGTCGACGAACTTCACCGTCTGGCCAGCGGCCGCACGATCGGCGATGACGTGTACAACGTTGCGTCCGCGCACTCCCATCACCCACGACGTGCGCACCACGGTGTCGAGGTCGTCGCAGAACAGTTCACCGGCGAACTTCGACGCGCCGTAAACGTTGAGCGGGTTCGCCGCGTCGTGCTCGGCGTAGGCGTCGCCCTTCAATCCGTCAAAGACGTAGTCGGTGGAAATGGTTATCAAATGCGCGTCGGATTGTTTCGCCGCCAGCGACATCGATTCGGTACCCGTCGCGTTGACCGAGAAGCACGACTGGGCATCGACTTCGGCCCGATCAACAGCGGTGTAGGCCGCCAGGTGCACGATGACGTCGGGAGCCACATCCGCCACCATTCGCAGTACCGCGTTACGGTCGGTGACGTCGAGATCAGAGTGACCGAGGCCGACTACGACAAATTCGTGCTCGCCAATTGATCGTCCGTCGGGTTGGAATGACTCATCGGCTCCGAGTGGCGTGGCACCTCGTAACACGTCGGTCAAGTCGACGCCGACCTGGCCCTTGGCACCAGTGACGAGTACGCGTACCGGTTGTGTCACTTCGACGGTCCGTCGTGGGGACGAACGTGGACGACGTCGCCCACCGCGATCACGTGATCACTACCATCAACCTGCACGA
>JBBQGY010000210.1:0-1932 GCA_038323435.1 Acidimicrobiales bacterium | reverse complement strand
CCTCTCTCAGGAGTCCATGGAACTGTTGAAGGAGTCAGTGCTCAATCCCGCGCCGGTTGCCCTCGCCAAAATCAAGTGACAGGATGGTCCAGCATCGAGAAGTTGCTCCCTTGGAGTTACACCACTCGGCGGGACGTGATCCTTCATCGAGCGGAATTGGGCCACGGACCAGCCTACCGGTACCCGTTGACGTTCGCTCAGGACGAACGAGTGTTCCACACGCCCCAGTTAGCGCAATAAGGGAATGGCGTTGGCCCCTACATGTATTCACCGGTGCTCGCGTTCGAGAATATCGGCGACGGCGCGGTCGGTACACTCCTGCGTGGTCATAGTCGTGTGGTCCCGATACCACTTCCAGCGATCGAATAGTTCGCGCTGCATCTTGCGGCCGGTGCGCGTACTCATCCGTGGGCCATCAATTAGTCCATGCTGAAAGGCTAGGTTCGTCCTTAGCCACTGTCAATGTCAGGAAGTCAAGAGCCAAGTATTTCAAACTGACCCACTACCCAAAATCCGGGCCTCGAGCTCTACATCGACAGAAGGGCGAACTCCAGTCTACGGGCTGATTTGTGACTGCGGACCCTAGGTATTCATTGAGAAATTGGTTCATGCTGGGTGCATGTCGACATGGGGGCAGACACATTCAGGCGAACAACTCTCACGCGAGGACTGTCTGACGCGCCTCGCCGGAGCCGATTTGGCCCGAATTATCCTGTCGGTGCGAGCACTCCCGGTTGCCGTGCCGACGCGAATATCCATGCGAGCCACCGACGGGCTGCTACTCACTAGTAGCGAAAATTCAGTGGCCGTCGCGTCGCGTCGGGGCGATGTCATTTCGGTGCAGATCGATGGGCTCGAACCGGGCGGATTGATCTGGTCGGTCATGGCGTCAGGAATTGTCAGAGCCGCCGACGACGACGTCGCGGTGCGCATCAGCCAAATCGACGCGATCAACCGCGGCGAAGTGCTCTATTTCATGCCGCTGTCGGTCCTCACCGGTCACTACAGCCACTAACTCAACTCAGTAAAAGTCTCCTGTGAGAGGCTGCGGGTGATGCCCTTTCACGAGATTGACGATCCCGAGCGACTGCACGCACTCATCGACGCGATCATGCTCATTGAAGCCGACGCCTCAATCGAAGGGCTGCTCGGCCGCATCGTCGAGACCGCGAGTCTCCTCGTGGGAGCGCGCTACGGAGCGCTCGGCGTGATCTCGTCCAACGGAAAGTCGCTGTCGCGTTTTATCACCTACGGCATGGACGAAGCCGAGCGCGTCGCCATTGGAGTGGACCCTTGCGGGCTGGGGGTGCTGGGCGAGACGATTCGCCGGCGCGATCCACTTCTCGTCGACGACCTCGCCACGCATCCAATGGCCGGCGGCTTCCCCGAGAACCATCCGCCGATGCATCGATTCCTCGGTGTGCACGTGGCCACCGGCGATGGTCACGTCTACGGCAACCTCTACCTCACCGATCCCCTCGACGGTGATCCCTTTAGTCCCGAAGACGCCATCCTCGTGGAGGCTTTCGGACGCGCCGCGGGCCTCGTCATCGACCAGGCAATGTTGCGTAATAATGTTCGCGAGTTCACGTTGAGCGAAGAGCGTGAAAGGTTGGCGAGAGATCTGCACGATACCGTTATCCAGCGACTCTTCGGCGTCGGACTGTCGCTGCAGATGTCGCTCACGTCGGTCCGCGATGACCTCGTGCGTGACCGGATCAATCTGGTGCTCGACGAGCTAGACACCACCATTCACGAAATCCGCACCACCATCTTCGAAATTGACCAGGAGGAGGGAACCAACGCCACGTTAAAGAGTCGCGTTGACGTGTTGATCAATGAAGTAACTAACCGGCTTGGCACGCACACGACTCTCGCGATCACGCCCCAAATTGACGAACTCATTGGAGCACACTGTGCGCAACAGACGGT
>JBBQGY010000209.1:0-2091 GCA_038323435.1 Acidimicrobiales bacterium | reverse complement strand
CAGTGAGTAGTTTGCTGTCATGATTGTCCTGCGCGATGACGACATGGCCACGTTCACTGGACGTCCTTCGGTCGTCACGATTGGCATCTTTGACGGACTTCACCGCGGCCATCAACGAATCATTAGTAAGGCCCGCGCCCTCGCCGAACAACGCGGTGCACTACTCACCGTCGTTACGTTCGATCCCCATCCCGCGTGGGTCCTCGCGTCGGAACGCGCACCGGCGTTGCTCGCCACGCTCGATCAGCGGCTCGAAGGACTCGAGCAACTCCGCGTCGACCAGGTCCGGGTCGTGACCTTTGATAGGGCACTCGCGAGTGAGTCCGCGGTCACGTTCATTGAACGGGTATTGGAGCATCAACTTCACACCATCGACGTCGTCGTTGGTGAGGACTTCCGGTTCGGAAATGACCGAGTGGGCGACGTGGCCCTGCTCGAAGTCGAGGGTGCGCGTCGCGGCTTTGGGGTGGTGCCGTCGCCGATTCACGGAACTCCCGCGCGTTGGAGTTCGACCGCGGTGCGTCGAGCTCTTCGCGAGGACGATCTCGCGCTCGCCAACGACATTCTTGGGCGGCCCTTCACCGTTCGCGCCGGTGTAGTGCACGGCGACGGTCGCGGCGCCGACTTGGGATATCCCACCGCCAATCTCGATCTCGCGATCCACCAGCAGATTCCTCACGCGGGTATCTACGCGGGCGCGGTGCGTACGGCGCCGGCGTCGTGGTGGCCGGCCGCGATTTCGGTCGGTACCCGGCCCCAGTTCTACGACGACGGTGCCCTGCTCGTCGAGGTCCACATCCCCGGACTCGATACAGACCTCTACGACGCTCAACTCGACGTCAGTTTTCTCACGCGACTTCGCGGAGAGCAGACGTTTAACGACGTGGATGCGTTAGTGACCCAGATCGGGCGCGACGTCGAGCAAACCGTTGAGATTTTCGAGAAGTTCTCGCCCACGGCCTCGGCGCTGCTAGAATAGATTTTCGGTCAGCGACGCTGATCGTGTGGGTCGTCACGTTGGCGACTTGCAACGGGACACCCGACTCATAAGGCAAAATACGTTATGGCTGAGAAGCAGCAGATCATCAAGGACTACCAGGCTCACGAAACGGACTCCGGCTCGCCCGAAGTCCAGATTGCGATCTTGACGGACCGGATCTCGCACCTCACCGAGCACCTCAAGGTACACAAAGGCGATCATCACACTCGCCGTGGACTGATGAAGCTCATTGGCCAACGTCGCCGCTTGCTCGACTATGTGCAGCGCGGAAATGTCGAGCGCTATCGCGCTTTGATCGGTCGTCTCGGCATTCGTCGCTAGCCGAGATGCACGTCGACGCCGTCGACGTGTTCAACACATCCGAGGCCTCGGAGGCCAGTGGAGAACAGTCGCGTAGGCGAAGGTTGCCCACTGGAGTCCGGGCGGAGTGTTGCTAACCAAATAGGAGCAATTCAATGACTGACGCAATTAGCGTAAGTAGCCCAATTACGGGCACCGACAAAACCTTAAGTTTTGAAGCGGGCAAATTAGCCCAACTCGCCGACGGAGCCGTAGTGGCCCGCATTGGCGACACCATGTTGTTGGCGACGGTCGCCGCCTCACGGTCCGTGCGCGAGGGAGTCGACTTCTTCCCGCTCACCGTCGACATCGAAGAGCGCGCGTACGCCGCGGGCAAAATCCCCGGGGCCTTCTTTCGCCGCGAGGGTAAGCCCTCGGACCAGGCCGTGTTGACCTGTCGACTGATTGACCGTCCACTTCGTCCCTCGTTTCCGAAGGGATTTCGCAACGAAGTGCAGGTTGTGGGTACCATCTTCAGCGCCGACCAGGAAAATCCGCACGACGTGCTCGCGATTAACGCCGCGTCGGCCGCGTTAATGATTTCGGGTATCCCCTTCGACGGTCCCATTGGTGCCGTGCGCATGGCCTACACCATTTACGGCGAATGGGCGCCACACCCCACCTTCGCCGAAGGTGACGCCGCGACCTTTGAACTGGTCGTCGCCGGGCGCGCCCTCAGTGACTCGTCCGACACCGACATCGCCATCATGATGGTCGAAGCCGGCGGCACCGACGGCTCCTTCGTCAAGTAC
>JBBQGY010000208.1:0-2145 GCA_038323435.1 Acidimicrobiales bacterium | reverse complement strand
TTGTTGATCGACATGCCCCCCGGGACCGGTGACGTCGCGCTCACGTTGTCAGAGGTGCTGCCGCGCATTGAGATGTACGTCGTCACGACGCCCCAGGCCGCGGCACAACGAGTGGCGCAGCGTTCGGCCTACGCGGCACGAAAACTCAAGCTCAGTGTGCGTGGCGTCATTGAGAACATGAGTTGGTTTACCGGCGACGACGCGAAACGGTACGAAATCTTTGGATCGGGCGGCGGCGAGCAGTTGGCTCGCGAACTGGGCATTTCGCTGCTCGGACAGATTCCTCTCGAAGCAATCCTTCGCGAAGGAGGCGACGACGGAGCGCCGATTGTCGTGACGCACCCCGAGAGTGAGTCGGCCCAGGCGTTCGTCGCACTCGCCAAGATCGTCGCGGCGCAGGGTCCGGCGCGCGTTTACCGACAAGAACTGAAGATTATCTAAGCGAGCTCGCGACGTACCCACCACACGTCGCCGAAGGTTAGGCCTCGTTGCGGGCACGGGTCGGACTTAGGATGCAAACGACCTAGGGGGAACTATGGAACAACTCGGCGGGAGGATTGCCGTGGTCACGGGCGGCGGCACGGGCATGGGGCGCGAACTCGTTCGCCTATTGGCGAAGGATGGCTGTCACGTGGCGACGTGTGATGTGTCGAGTGCAGCGATGGATGAAACCAAGGCGTTAGCTCTTGAATCGGCGCCCGCCGGTACCAACGTGGTGACGTTCGTCGCCGACGTGGCCGACGAATCGCAACTGATTGCGTTTCGCGAGTTCGTGTCACGGGAGCTATCGACGACGTTCATCAATCTTCTCTTCAACAACGCCGGTGTTGCCGGGGCCGGGAGCTTCGTCGACGACGATCGAGCGGCGTGGGAGCGAACGTTCAACATCGACTGGGGCGGGGTCTATCTCGGCACCCGAACGTTCCTGCCAATGTTGATGGCGGCGAGCGAGGGCCACATTGTGAATACCAGTTCCATCAATGGCATCTTCGCGTCGATTGGTCCGACAAACCCCCACACGTCGTACAGCGCGGCAAAATTTGCCGTGCGCGGTTTCAGTGAGGCGCTCATCACCGATCTCCGCCTTAACGCTTCCCATATTCAAGTGTCGGTGGTCATGCCGGGCCATGTTGGTACGTCGATTGTTATCAATTCAGGGATCGTCCACGGCAAGGAACCAGAGGCGCTTGACAGTGCCGATCTCGCGAAGATACGGCGTACTCTCGCCGTGGGCGGAACGCGCGTCGACGACGTCTCGGACGATGACCTGAAGAAGGGTGTGCAGATGATGGGCGAGGCGTTTCGCGATATGGCGCCGCTCAGTGCAGCGTCAGCCGCTCAGGTCATCCTCGAGGGCGTGCGAAATAACCAGTGGCGAATTCTCGTGGGTGAAGATGCGGTGACGACTGACCAAATGGTGCGTGCCGACCCCGAGCATGCGTACGATCTTGAGTTCTGGACAGCCCTCAGATCTCGGGGGCACTTTGGTGGATTCGTTTAAAGAGTCGGCGTTCAAGCACTCGATGGTGCAGTGCGAGTTCACTTCACCGCTAGGAAGAGTTCTTTGAACTCAGTCTTTCGGCGCGCTTCACCTTTCGTGAGTTGTTGTCGCCTAGTACCAACCGTTGAATGCGCCATATAACTTGTTGGGGTCGATTTAGATGCGGGTGTCTTGGGGGTCGAAAGCGATACGCCCAACGCTTCTTTCGTTTTGACCGGTCTGAGAGCTTCCTGTAAGAGGATTCTCCCTCCGGAACGTCGCTAGAGGTCACTTCCCGAAGATAACCGAACCAACATTCCTCGGTTCGGTGACATCCTCTCAAAAGAAACGATGTCGGGTCCCATTAGAATGTGGACGTCCGCCCTAATGTGTTCCGGTTAAGTCAGAAAACGCATCGAGTGAGACTTCTGTAGCCTCTGACACTATGGGTAGGAAGTCTGCACTACGAGTCATCGGAGCGTGTCTACTCATTGCGTCCGAGCTGACTGTGAGTTGGCTAGCGGTCTCCAACACGAGCGCTAAACGAACAGCGGAGCGACTTCGCAACGTCTCGTCCCTAACTCTCAGGTCCGCGTGAGACACTTGCCTGACAAATTCCATTTCTCTGGGCGAGACAAGTGACACGAAAGACCAATGTCTATAAC
>JBBQGY010000207.1:0-2159 GCA_038323435.1 Acidimicrobiales bacterium | reverse complement strand
GGCTTCTACCGATGCTGATCGTTTTACCGCTCATACCATTATCGTTAACCAAACATCGACACCCCGATGAATCACCGTGGGTGCGCCGGCTCTCGATCACACTCGTTGCAATAGTTACAGTTGCCAACTTGATTTCAATGTCGCTGCTGGTGCGCCAACTCCTTATCGCGCACGTTTCACAGGGTCGTAATTTGATTTATTCGGCCGTTGCCGTATGGTTCACGAACATCATTAGCTTCGGGTTGTGGTTCTGGGAGATTGACCGAGGCGGACCCCATCTGCGTGCAGGTGATAAGGGGGGTCTCCCCGACATCCAATTCCCCCAGATGGAGAATCCGACTCTTGCGCCGGCGAAATGGCATCCAAAATTCTTTGACTATCTTTATTCGTCGTTCGCCAACGGAACCAGTTTCGCTCCCGCTGACGCCATGCCACTGTCACAAAGGGTGAAGGCACTATTTTTAGCGGAATCACTCATTTCGTTCGTCACGGTCGCAATAGTGGCAGCACGAGCAGTCAACATCCTTCATTGACTTGCATTCAGCGAATGAGTCGGTCGAGCAGGTGACCGGCCCGGTTCTCCCGACCGTGTCGATCCTCGCTTCGGTCCGCCCGATTTGCGAGCGAGAGACCAGCGTTGATACCTAACCACCGCAGTGGTTCGATCTCCCATCGCCGGGACCTGTGGTGGACGAAGGGAAGTCGTGTGAACTCGGTCTCCGCGTCTGGTCGTGTGATGAGGTCCGCCAACGCAGTTGCCGCCACGTGACTTAACGTGACACCATCGCCGGTGTAGCCACCGGCTGCAGCGAGTCCCGAAGAAGCGTCGACCGTTGCTGACGGCCAAAGGTCTCTCGGCATGCCGAGTGGTCCGCCCCATCGATGCGTGATCGAACCTTCGAGCGATGGGAAAAGTTCTCGGAGGGTCATTTCAAGTTTTGTAAAGACTTTGGTGTTGGTGTCGAAGCGCTCTTCGACAGTGGAGCCGAAATGGTACGTCGACCCCCTGCCTCCGAAGGCAATTCGTCCGTCGTGCGTTCGCTGGCCATAAATGATCAGGTGTCGGTCATCCGCGAATGTTTCAGCGCTTTTAAATCCCACTTGTTCCCAGAATGAAGCGGACTGTGGCTCGGTGGCGATCATGAGCGAATAGATGGGGGCGACGGTACGTCGCTCACCCGGCAGAGTTGCCGTGAAGGCCTCCGTCGCACGGACAATGTACGTCGCGTGCACGCTGCCACCTACGGTGACTGCCTCTGGTTCGTGACGACGTTGGCGTGGAATTATTCTAACTACGGACGTATTTTCAAAGATTTTAACGCCGAGTCGTTCAACATGGTCACTGAGACCGCGAACTAATCGCGCCGGATTGAGGCGACCGCAGTGGGGGGTGAACGTCGCGCCGAGTGCACCGCCGACTACGCCGTGATCGCCCAATGCGTCGCGTTCAAGCCACTCGTAGTCATCACTGCTTACTCCAAACCCGCGAGATGTTTCGACGGCTGCCCTGAGTCGTGCGACTTGTACATCTGATCGCGCAAAAATCAGCGAGCCGCCGTGCGCGAACTGAGCGTCAATTTCGTCCTCACGCATGCAATCGCCGAGGTTCGTAACTGCGTTCTGCAGCGTTCTGCGAAGTTCGTTAAATTCGCTGACACCCAAGCGCTCGACGAGTACCCGATCGCTGACCGGGAACAGTGCGGACGCCCATCCTCCGTTGCGCCCCGAGGCGCCGTGTCCGCAAACTTCTTTTTCCAGAATGGCGACGCGCAGGGTCGGGTCGCGCCGCAACAATTCGCGGGCGGTCCATAATCCGGTAAAGCCACCGCCCACGATTGCCACGTCAACATCAAGGTGCTGACGCAGCGATGGCCGAGACTGAATCGGTCGATCCAACGTTGACCACCACAGCGAGTGCGGAGTCCCCACGCCTAGCGCAACTTCGCGGCACCAGTGAACACGTCGTAAAGCACCCCGACCATGAAGTCGATGTCCTCGCGTGTCGAGATGAGAGGCGGTGCCAACTGCACGACCGGGTCGCCCCGGTCATCCGAGCGACAAATAAGTCCGCGCTTGAAGATCTCGGGAGAGACGTAGCCACGCAGAATTCGCTCGGCGTCCGCTCCCGTCCAGGTATCCTTGGTGGCCTTGTCCTTGAC
>JBBQGY010000206.1:0-2196 GCA_038323435.1 Acidimicrobiales bacterium | reverse complement strand
CGTCGTGTTGGCGTTCGGTCTCACGTTCACGAACGCGTCGGCGTCACCCACAACGTCAGCAATTGGAATCTCATCGCCGTGCGGGCAACCCAGTAGTTCGCTCTCGTACGCTCACGTGGTGTGGATCGTGCTCGAGAACGTGGGCTATACGGTCGTGGGCTCGCCCAGCGCGCCGTACCTCAATTTTCTCGCACGCCATTGCGGACTCGCCACCAACGACGTCGCCATTTCGCATCCAAGTTTGCCCAATTACGTAGCGCTCACGGCCGGATCGACACTGGGGATTACTGACGACAGTGAACCGAGTGGCCATCGGCTCGCTGCGGCGAGCATCTACTCGCAACTCCGTGGTAATTGGCGAGCCCTAGTCGAATCGATGCCGACACCGTGTGACCGCGTGACGAGTGGAAGTTACGCCGCGCGACACAACCCCGCGGTGTACTTCACCAACATTTCGTCGGCGTGCCAGCGCAACGACGTGTCGCTCACGACACCACTCACACTGGCCGCGGCCTTCACCCTGATTGTGCCCAACATCTGTCACGACATGCACAGTTGTCCGGTGTCCACGGGCGACGCGTGGCTGGCGCGCTACGTGCCCCTCATCATTGCGAGTCCGCAGTACCAGCGTCATTCGATGGTTCTCTTCATCACGTTTGACGAGAACGACGCGTCGCCCACCAATCGTGTACCGCTCTGGGTCATTGCGCCCTCAGTGCCGCACGCCAGTCGCGTGGGCGCTGCGTTCAGCCACTACTCGTTGTTGCGCACCACGGAAATTCTCCTTCACCTTGATCCGCTTCGCGGCGCGCGCACTGCGCCATCGCTCATCGGGCCGTTCCACCTCTAACCACCTTCACCGAAGTCGGAATTTCGAGGGGACCAAAGGTAGGATCGTCGCCATGTCGCCGCTCGTGGTCATCATCCTCGTTGCCGGGGGCGCGTGCACCTTTGCGTGGATTGCGTCGCTCGTCACCGGTGACACGTCCTGGGTCGATCGAAGCTGGTCGATCGTGCCCGTAGTGTACGTATGGGTTTTCGCCGGCTTCGCCCACCTCGCCAATACCCGCCTCGACGTCATGGCGGCCCTCGTCACCGTGTGGGGCGTACGTTTAACCTTCAACTTCGCGCGCAAGGGCGGCTACTCGGGGGTTGAGGACTACCGATGGAATGTGCTGCGTTCGTCGATGTCGTCGAGGCGATTCCTTCTCTTCAACTTCTTCTTCATTGTGCTCTATCAGAACTTCTTGTTGGTGCTCATCACACTTCCCGTACTCACCGCGTTCAATCATCGCGCGACCCCCTTTGGTCCCGTGGACCTGCTGCTCGCTGTTCTCTTCTTCGTGGCGACCGCCGGCGAGACAATCGCCGACGAGGAGCAGTGGGCGTTTCAACAGTGGAAGAAAGAGCAGATCGCGTCGGGACGGACTCCCGGTCGCCAGTATGTCGACGACGGTCTCTTTCGCTACTCGCGGCATCCAAATTTCTTCTTCGAACAGTTCCAATGGTGGGTGCTTTTCCTGATGGGTGCCGTCGCTGCCCGTTCACTTCTGCAGTGGACGGTACTGGGACCGTTCTTACTGACGTTGCTGTTCGTCGGCTCCACCGGATTTACCGAGAAGATCACGCTCTCGCGCTACCCCGAGTACGCCCGTTACCAAAAGAGCACTTCCGCCATCATCCCGTGGTTGCCGCGTGACACCAGTGGCCACGCGCGATTTGTGAAATCCGAGTAGCCCCGCCCGACCCCATTGGTCCGCACCGATTAACGCTTTCGTCACCTCGGATCCGCCCTACGTCGAACCGTCAGCCGTTCGAGATCACACCGGCGAAGGTTGCACTCGTCGGCCGAGGCATCCCCAGTGCCGTGCCGAGCAATCTCCAGAACTGCGGGGCGGGCGCCGACCAACGCGTCGCGCCTAGTCCGTACACTTCCTCGCAACCACCGGGGTCGACGGTCACGGGTTTGACCGCCGCACCGTGAGATCCGAGACCGACGACGAACGTGAGTGTGTAACTGATTCCTAAGTCGACCGTGCATTGAAGTCCTCGAGGGAGCAAGGGCAGCGCGCAGAGTTCTCGACCGATTGCACGAATTTCCGGTGCTTCGGATTCTGGCGGGGTATTTCAGACTGGACTGATCGAACGGTAGTGGGTATTTCAACGTAAGGCGGGGGCTCTGCAAATCTGTTTGGT
>JBBQGY010000205.1:0-2313 GCA_038323435.1 Acidimicrobiales bacterium | reverse complement strand
GACCAGACCTCGCACGTGGGCTCTCGAACCGGCAATGTCGTGAGCGTAGAGCACGTGGTCAAACGAGTAACTCTCGGACAGGTCCCAGAGGGTCGAGTCCATTGACGACGAGAACCGTCCGCTCCAAAGAGTCATTTCTTTGGCGGCGTCGAGTTTTTCGCGCCTTGGCGGGCCGCCCACGTCTTCACACCAAGTCCGTAGATCTTCACAAACCCTTCAGAATCGGCGTGCTGGAACGTGTCGGCGACGTCGTACGTCGCCAGTCCGTAGTCGTAGAGCGCCGTGGGGCTGCGACGACCCACCACGCGCATGAGACCGGGCGCTTCGAAGTGGAGCCGAACGTCGCCGGTGACGTGGCGCTGTGTCTCGGCGACGAACGCGTCGAGCGCTTCTTTAAGTGGAGAGAACCACATGCCGTCGTACACGAGTTCGGACCAGCGAGACTCGAGACGTCCTTTTTCGTGGTGCACGTCGCGTTCGAGCACGAGGTCTTCGAGGTCGGCGTGCGCGCCGATCAGCGCCAGGGCCGCGGGACACTCGTACACCTCACGACTCTTGATGCCGACACGACGATTCTCCACCATGTCGAGTCGACCGAAACCGGTGGCGCCGGCGCGAAAATTGAGCTGAGCAATTAGCTCCGCGAGGCTCAGGGTGACGCCGTCGATGGCGACCGGTATCCCCTCGTGAAAACTGACGGTCAACTCGACCGGTTCGTGATTAGTCACGCGCGTAAGCGTGTAGGGCTCTTCGGGAGGCGCGGCCCATGGGTCTTCGATTGCGCCACACTCAATTGCTCGACCCCAGAGATTCTCATCAATGGAGTAGATCTTTTCCTTGGTCGCCTTAATCGGAATATCCCACTTCTCGGCGTAGTCCACCGAATCGGCGCGCGTCATTCCCCAGTTGCGCGCGGGCGCGAGGACTTCGAGATCGGGCGCGAGAGCATGGGTGCCGACTTCGAAGCGGACTTGATCGTTGCCCTTACCCGTGCAACCGTGGGCGACAGCCTGCGCGCTGAACTTACGAGCTTGGTCGACGAGGTGACGCACGATGACCGGTCGAGAGAGCGCCGAGACCAATGGATACTTTCCCTCGTAACGAGCGTTGGCGAAAATTGCCTTGGCGCAGAACTCCTCAGCCATCTCGTCACGTGCTTCGACAATGACACAGGCAATCGCCCCGGCCGCGATTGCGCGAGCTGTGATCGCCTCAAAGCTTTCGCCAGCGTCGGCGTCTTGTCCCACGTTCACGAGCACGCATACAACTTCAACGCCCCACTCTTCGATCATCCAACGTACCGCGACCGACGTATCCAGCCCGCCGCTGTAGGCGAGTACCACGCGCTTTGCCATGGTTAGTTTCCCTTCGTCATCGACTGCTTTGAGTCTTCCAGACCGGCCAAGAAACGGAATTCGTTCGCGAGTGAGAGCCCTCCGCGCTTTTCGTGGGCGATCACGAGAATGGTGTCGTCCCCCGCGACGCTGCCGAGCACGCCGTCAATGGCACTGCGGTCGAGCGCCGACGCCACCACGTGAGCACAGCCCGGCGGAGTCCGCACGACGACGAGGTTCTCCGAACTCTCGACCGAGACGACCCACTCACCCATCATGCGCCGCAAGTAGTCGAGTGGAGCGTGACTGACCTTCGACGCCGTCGCCGCGACAATGCGACGCGCCCCGTATTCGTCGCGCACCTTAATGGTGCCTAAATCTTGCAGGTCGCGCGTGACCGTAGCTTGGGTCGCGGTAATACCTTCGGCGTTAAGTCGCGTGACCAGTTGAGCCGCCGTTGAAATGACCTCGAGTTCAATAAGTTCTCCAATTCGGTGTTGGCGTTGTGTCTTGGTCATTGCGACTCCTCTTTAATCCATCGCAACACGCCGAGCATGGCCGAACGTCGGTGAAATACCTGGCGCCAAACCAGCGACTGTTTACCGTCGAGCTCATCGTTGGTGATTTCGTCACCACGATGAGCCGGCAAGCAGTGCAGCACCACGGCGTTCTTCTTCGCGCACCTCATAAGTGCATCATCGACGCGAAACGATGACAGTGCGTCACGCCGGTGCGCCGTCTCTTCTTCAAACCCCATCGACACCCAGGCGTCGGTGTAGACCACGTCAACATTCCGGACGGCGTCACTGGCGGTGTCACACAGTCGCAGCGTGCCGCTCCCCGCGCCACGCGGATCCTCCTGACCGCCTTCACGAAGTTGATACTCCTCGGGGGCACCGATGGACACATTGACGCCGAGTCTGAGTAACGCGACGCTGAGCGAACGCGTCACGTTAGTGGCGTCGCCCACATAGGCGAC
>JBBQGY010000204.1:0-2353 GCA_038323435.1 Acidimicrobiales bacterium | reverse complement strand
TCGACTACCACTTGCTCGACCTGGTGGACGCGAGTGACGAGTTCACGGTCGCGCAGTTTCAGGTCGCGTCGCGCGACGCGGCGAGCGACGTGTGGGCGCTCGGCGGCGCGGTACTCTACGTCGGCGGCACCGGTCTCTACGGTCGCGCGGTCCTCGATAACCTCGCGATTCCCGGTCAGTACCCCGACGTACGCGCTGATCTCGAGTCGCGCGTCGACGACGACCTCGCGGGACTCTACGCGCAACTCGTGGCGCTCGATCCGGTGGCGGCGAGTCGTATGGAGCCAACCAACGCACGGCGCATTGTGCGAGCCCTCGAAGTGTGCCTCGGTGCGCAGCGACCGTTCTCTTCCTACGGTGAGGGCCTGCTGTCGTACGGTCGCGTGCGCGTGGTGCAAGTGGGACTGCGTAGCGACTTCGAAGAACTTGACAAAAAAATCGAGGCGCGCTTTCGCAATTGGATGGATGAGGGACTCTTGGACGAGGTCGAACGCCTGGCGAAGGGGCCGGCCCCCATGAGCCGCACCGCGCGCCACGCCGTGGGGTATCGCGAACTTCTTCGTCACCTCGAAGAGGGTGACGCACTCGAAGAGTGCGTCACCGACGCCATTGTCAAGAGTCGACGCCTCGCGCGACGCCAGCGTTCGTGGTTTGAGAGGGATCCGCGTATCGAGTGGTACGACGATCACGACGAGGCGGCCCGGCGTCTCGAGGCCGTCCTGCAGAGCCCTGACGGCTTCGTGCGAGACTAGGTACGAATGGCACTACGAACTCTGCAAAAGTGGCACGGCGCGGGAAACGATTTTCTCGTAGACGTGATCGAACAGGGCGCGGCCCCGTGGTGGACGCCGCAACGGGCCTCGGCGATCCTTAGTCGCACTCACGGAGTGGGCGCCGACGGGCTACTGCTGGCGACCGTTGGTGCAGAGGTTGCCATGGAGCTCTATAACGCTGACGGATCGATCGCCGAGATGTCGGGTAACGGAGTACGCTGCCTCGCGGCGGCGGTTCGCCGTACTACCAGGGCGTCGTGGGAGAGCCTCGTCGTCGCCACCGCGTCGGGGTCGCGCACGGTGTCACTCACGATGGAGGGCGACGCGGGCTACGGCAGCGTGGCCATGGGTGACGTCACCTTCGGCGAGTCACTACCCGGTACCCTCGGCGTCGCCTTCGTGGGTAACCCCCACGTGGTGGTGCGTGACGATCCAAAGTGGACCGCCGCCATGCGCGAAGAACTGGCCGACACGCTTTCGGAGCAAATGGGCGGCGCCAATGTCGAATTCCTCACCGTGCTTAGCGAGGAGCATTTGAGCATTCTGGTCGTCGAGCGCGGCGTCGGTTGGACCGAGGCCTGCGGTACCGGTTCGGTCGCGGCGGCGGCGGTCGCTCGTCGAGAAGGGCTCGGTGGTGACGACGTCACTGTCGACAACCCCGGTGGTGCACTGAAGGTCACCCTCGACAACCAGCGGGCCACGTTGAGTGGGCCAGTGCAGTTCGTCGCCAACGTGGAGTGGCTCGAAGTTTGACCTATAGACCCGACACACTGATCGATCGCTCGTTTCGCGAGAAGATTGTGTTGGTGGGGGTTCTCTTTCCCGGCGTCACGTCCGACGAACTCGACTACCAACTGGACGAACTGGCGCTCCTCGTCGATACCGCGGGCGCCGACGTCGTCGCGCGGGTCATTCAGCGCCGTGACTCGCCCGACCCGGCCACCTTTCTCGGATCGGGCAAGGTGCAGGAACTTCGCGAGATCTGCCTCGCGGTTGACTCGGACACCGTGGTATTCGAACACAATCTCTCGCCGGCCCAACAACGCAATTTAGAGAAGATTCTTGGTCGTACCGCCATTGACCGCACGGCGGTGATCCTCGACATTTTTGCTCAAAATGCTCGCACTCCCGAGGGAAAAGCGCAGGTGGAACTGGCGCTTCTCCAGTACCGCCTGCCGCGACTACGCCGCGCCGATGGATCACTCTCTCAGCAGGCCGGTGGGATTGGTACGAGGGGACCGGGCGAAACTCAACTCGAAACCGACCGTCGTCGCCTGGTCAATCGGATCCACGCCATTCGTCGCGAACTCAAAGAGATCGACCGCACCCGCAACGTCCAGCGCCAGGGTCGCGCGCGTGGTCGCCACCGTGAGGTGACCCTCGTGGGCTACACCAACGCGGGTAAGTCATCAATGCTCAATGCCGTCACCGACGCGGGGGTTGTCGCCGAAGACCGACTGTTCGCCACCTTGGATCCTCGAACCCGCCAACGTCAACTGCCCGGCGGTGAGACGGTGCTCTTTACCGACACCGTTGGCTTCATCTCCAACCTGCCCCATGATCTCATCGAAGCCTTTATG
>JBBQGY010000203.1:0-2482 GCA_038323435.1 Acidimicrobiales bacterium | reverse complement strand
CCGACGTCCCGCTCATCGTGCCAGAAGTGAATAGCCACGCATTGGCGTCAGTTCCAAAGGGAATCATCGCCAATCCGAACTGCACCACGATGGCCGCGATGCCAGTGTTGAAGCCGCTGCACCTCGCCGCGGGACTTCGTTCGATGACGGTCTCGACGTACCAGGCGGTGAGTGGTGCCGGTCGAGAGGGCGTCGACGAATTAGCGAGTCAACTGGAGAAAACGCTCGGTAGTGACGTGCGCGTCTTAACGTTTGACGGTTCGGCATTTCCGCTTGACGCCGGAGTGAAATTCCCCGCCACCATTGCGCACAACGTGATTCCCATGGCTGGTTCGATTGTTGACGACGGTTCGCGAGAGACGGGAGAAGAACAGAAGTTGCGCGACGAGAGTCGAAAGATCCTCGAGATTCCCGGTCTTTTGGTGGACGCGACTTGTGTGCGGGTTCCAGTATTCACTGGCCACTCGTTGTCAATAACCGCGAGTTTCGAACGTCCGCTTTCACCCGATGAAGCGACCGAACTGTTGCACGACGCCGCTGGCGTGTCGTTGCACGATATGCCGACGCCTCGTCTGGCGGCGGGCACGGATGCCAGTTTCGTTGGTCGGATTCGCCGAGCCGAGACGGTCGCGAACGGCCTGTCGCTCTTCGTGAGCAACGATAACTTGCGTAAGGGTGCCGCCCTCAACGCGGTGCAGATCGCCGAAGCACTCCTCAGTTTGCGCTAATCGGCGCCGCCTCGACCAACTTGGCGACGCGCGAGATTCACGCAGTGGTCGCCAAAGCGTTCGTAAAATCGAGCGAGTAGCGCCAACTCCACCGCAACCGGCAGCGTCATTGAACCGGACGTCAACTCCGCGGTCAAGGACACGTGGAGTTCGTCGAGTTCGTCGTCGATATCCTCGATAGCCCCATCGGCTTCGAGTTTGCCATCGATAATGACGTCAGTCGCCTCGCGCCAGATCGTTGAGGCGACTTCACCCATCCGCTCAACGAGTCCGCGACTGCGTGGCGACATCTCACTACCTAGGCCGCGAGCAGCGCGCCTCGCGATGTGCTCAGCGAGGTCGCCGTTGCGCTCCACTTCGGGCATTATTCGCAACAGCGTCAACAGTTGACGGCGCTCTTCAATGTCGAGACCCGGTTCTTCGAGGAGCCGCAGTTCGGTGGCCTCGACGGTTTCATTGACGAGATTGTCAATCATGATGTCCTGTGCGACGACGCGTTTGGCCAGTTCTCGATCACCGGCGAGCAGGGCGTGCGTCGCTCCCGCAATGGCCTCGCCGACCAGCGCGAAGATCCGCACTACTTGAGGACGTAACTCCTCACTGGGACTGGCCACCACGACCTCTTCGTCCGCGGCGTTGGAGCGTGCACCAAACAGTCGGTTCATGGTTAGAGGCTACCGGAGGGTGACACCGCTTATCTAGGGTGGTGGGGTTCGGGCGAAAGGGATGAGATGGTCGAAGTGTTCGCAGGCGTCGTGGGGCTGATGTTGGGCATCGTCATCACGGCGACGATATTGATGAAGCGCGCGCAGTCGATGCGGGGCGAGGCGACCAGGGCCACATCAACACTGGCAGTGCGCGACGCGCAACTGCTCGCGGCGAACGAGCAGCTCGAGCGTCAGCGTGCGGATCACAGCACCGCGATTGCCAACATGGAAACGACGTTCGAGAATTCCGCGAACCGGGTGTTGCACCAAACGGTGGCGCAGTTCAGCACGTCCCAAGAAGAAGTCGTGCGTCTTCGTGATTCCAAACTGGACGCGACGCTAAAGCCCCTCGAAGTCCTGCTCGGCGAATACAAGAAGAACCTTAATGATTTCAACACTCAGAACGCGGGGGCGCTCTCGGACGTGAAGGGCAAAGCCGAGGAACTACTCGAAGCGCAGAAACGATCCCACGAAGAAACTCGGCGACTCAATCAGTTGCTCGGTCGAGGTGACCAACGTGGGAGGTGGGGCGAAATCCAACTCGCGAACGTGCTCGAAGTATCGGGACTGCGAAGAAACATCGACTACGACATGCAGGTCTCGAGCACCAACGATTCGGGCCGCGGACTTCGCCCCGACTGCGTGGTCAACATGCCGAACGGCACGTCCATTGCGATCGACGCCAAGTTTCCCTTCGACGCCTTCGAAGCAGCGCTGGCGACCGAAGACGCCGACGAACGTCGGACACTGTACGCCAAGCACGCCAGCAATCTTCGAGGTCACGTGAAGAAACTCAATGAGAAGGGCTACTGGGAAGTGATCACGCCGGCGCCGGAATTCGTCGTCTGTTTTGTGCCGAGTGACTTTGCAATCTCTGCCGCGCTCGACGCCGACCCCGACCTAGTGACCTACGCGGCCAAAGCACGAGTACTTATTGCCGGACCAACGAACCTCTGGTCGCTGTTGTGGTCTGTCGCGATGGTCCTCGGACAGCACCAGGTCGCACTCAACGCCGAGCACATCTACCAAACCGCCGAAACAATTTTT
>JBBQGY010000202.1:0-2522 GCA_038323435.1 Acidimicrobiales bacterium | reverse complement strand
TGCAGCGTGTCGATGCCCCCGCTCGCGGCAAGGATTGCGGCGGCTCCGTGCAGTCGCACGCTCGGGGCGCCACTGTCGTCACGGTGAATTTCGATCGAACGCCACGGAGCGGCGCCCACGCCGACGCCGAGGGTCTTGAGGACCGCTTCTTTGGCGGCGAACCGAGCGGCCAGTCGTTCGGGGTGGCCGTGTGCGTCGATGCGCTCGGTCTCGGTAAAGAGTCGAGTGAGGATCGCGGGATGGCGATGCATCGCGACACCAAAGCGTTCGACGTCCACGATGTCGACGCCGACACCAACCGTACTCATTCGACCGTCACGGTCTTGGCGAGGTTACGGGGACGATCCACGTTACGTCCGAGCTGCTTGGCCATGGCGTAGGCGAAGAGTTGCATCGGAATAATATCAACCATGGGCGTGAACATTGGTTCCGTGGCGGGCACGCGCATCACGTAATCGGCTACCGCGGCGACCAACTCGTCGTCGTCGGTGGCGACGACCACGACACTCGCTCCACGGGCCTTAACTTCGGCCAGGTTGGACAGAATCTTGTCGTGCATCGCGGGATTTGTCGCAACGGCGACGACGACCACGCCCGGTTCAATCAGCGCCAACGGCCCGTGCTTCAATTCACCCGCCGGATAACCCTCCGCGTGCAGGTAGGTCAGTTCTTTCAGCTTCAGAGCCCCCTCGAGCGCCGTCGGGAATCCCACGTGGCGACCGAGGAAGAAAAAGTCGCGAGCACCCAGCAGTTCCTTCGCGATGAGTTCGACGCTGTCGCGCCGCTCGAGCGTGGTTGCCACCTGCGCACTCACGGCATTGAGCCCCTGGAACAGTGCGTCGACGTCCGCGGGGCGGAGCGTGCCGCGCAGTTGGGCCAGGCGCAGTGCGAACAGTTCGAGCGCGGCGACCTGGGCCACAAAGGCTTTGGTCGACGCGACGGAGACTTCCAGGCCCGCGCGGGTGTAGATCACGGCGTCTGCCTCGCGGGCCAGTGACGAGTCCACGATGTTCGAGATCGCCACGACTCTCGCGCCACGACGCTGCGCCTCGCGCGAGGCCTGAATCGTGTCAATGGTTTCGCCACTTTGCGAGACCCCAATAACGAGCGTCCCGATCTCGACAATCGGGTCGCGGTAGCGGTACTCGCTCGAGATGTCGACCTCGACGCTGACCCTCGCCCATCGTTCAATCGCGTACTTTGCTACCAGCGCGGCGTGGTGCGACGTGCCCGCCGCCACGAGTACGACTCGCTGCACCGCGCGTAGCTCTTCATCGCTGATATGGAGTTCGTCGAACGTGATCGTCCCGTCCGAGCCGCGCCGGTCCATCAGCGTCGCTCGAATGGCGTCGGGTTGCTCACCGATCTCTTTTGACATGAAGTCATCGTGGCCACCCTTTTCGGCGGTCTCGAGGTCCCAGTCAATGGAGAGTTGGTGTAAGCGCCGTGGTGCGCCTTCGAGGTCAATGGCGCGGAACCCTTCGGGCCCGAGGCGAACAATCTCGTCGTCGTTCACGGCGTAAAAGGCAGTAGCCCGATCGAGGATCGCCGGAACGTCACTGGCGAGGTACGTCACGCCGGGGGCGGTACCCACGACGAGCGGCGAGATGCGTCGAGCCGCCACAATCACGTCAGGTTCGGTGGCGTCCATCGCGGCCACCGCGAATGCGCCCCGCACCAACAACAGGCTGTGGCGCATGGCCTCAACCAGTTCGAATCCTTTGGCACGCTCTTCTTCAATGAGGTGCGCGAGGACTTCGGAGTCGGTCACCGAGGTAAAGAGGTGGCCGCGTGCGCTCAACTGCTCTTGCAGCTCCGTGTGATTTTCGATGATGCCGTTGTGAATAATGGCGATATTGCCCGAGCAGTCGAGGTGCGGGTGGGCATTTATAGCCTCGGGGGCGCCGTGAGTGGCCCAGCGCGTATGGCCAATGCCGGAGCTGAAGCCCGGGGGGGCGTGTTCGCACTCGAGACGCAGGGCGGCGACAGATTCGGTACCCGCGGCAGTACGCGCTCGCCAGGTTTGGCCGCTGCGCACGAGGGCAATCCCCGCGGAGTCGTAGCCGCGGTATTCGAGGCGAGTTAAGCCTTCCAGCAGCGTCGCCAGCGTGTCGGAGGACCCAACGACCCCAATGATGCCGCACATGCACCCAGACTACTATCGCGACTTTGTCGCCCCACCGAGCGACTGTTAACTGAGGAAGATACTTTGGAGTCGCGCGGCGAACGCGTCAACGAACTCTGCGTTGAGCCCTTCAATCATTATCCGCACCACCGGCTCGGTACCCGAAGGACGGATCAAAAGTCGCACGTCGGCGGTATCGATGTTGTACGCGGCCCGTAGTTCTTCGAAGAGTTCGTGCACCGACTCGTCATCGTAACTCTCTTGCGCGACGCTGATGAGTTGTTGGGGTACTCGGTGCCACGCCGCGTCGGCCAGTTCGGCGAGCGGGCCACGGCGAACAACGAGGTCGGCGAGCAGGAGTCCGGTCAACATGCCGTCGCCGGTCGGCGCGAGGTCG
>JBBQGY010000201.1:0-2553 GCA_038323435.1 Acidimicrobiales bacterium | reverse complement strand
GCTTCGTCAACGCGAGACACAGGCGTTGTTTGTGGTGCTCGGTGCAGCGACTCGGGATCGTCAATCGCGCGCTGGGTAATTCTCTCTACGGCTTCAGCTAACGCTTCGAGCGTCTGCAAACTCTCGGTTTCAGTGGGCTCGAACATCAGTGCCTCTTCCACAATTAATGGAAAGTACACGGTCGGTGAATGAAAGCCCTCTTCGAGGAGCGCTTTCGCCACGTCGAGACCACGCACGCCGTACTTGGACTTGAGCGACGTCGCCGTGAGCACGCACTCGTGCATGCAGACGCGGTCGTAGGCGGCCGGGAGCGTCGCGTGGAGCCGCTGACGTAGCCAATTCGCGTTGAGGACGGCGTGCTGGGCAACGCGCGTAAGTCCGTTGCCACCGTGCACTTTGATGTACGCGAGGGCCCTGGCAAGGACCATGGCGTTGCCGTGCCAACCGTGGACGCGACCAATCGAGTTCGTGGGCGTCGTCCAGTCGAACGTGCCATCGGGCAATTTCGTGGCGCGCGGGCCGGGCAGGAAATCGACGAGTCGCTTCGAGACCGAAACTGGACCAGCTCCCGGTCCTCCCCCGCCGTGGGGGGTGGCGAAGGTCTTGTGCAGGTTCATGTGAACAATGTCAAAGCCCATGTCGCCCGGTCGGACCACACCGAGAATGGCGTTGAGGTTGGCGCCGTCGTAGTACAGCAGACCGCCCACTTCGTGCACCGCGGCGGCGATCTCCGTAATCTCTTCTTCGAACAGTCCGAGTGTGTTGGGATTAGTCAACATGATGCCCGCCACGTCGGGACCGAGGGCGGCCTTCAAAGCATCGAGATCGACGAGGCCACGATCGTTTGACGGAATCGTGGTGACGTTATAACCGCCGAGCGTGACCGACGCCGGATTCGTGCCGTGGGCCGAGTCCGGAATGAGGATTCGCGAACGCGTCTCGCCATTGAACTCGTGGTACGCGCGCATCAGTAGTAGCCCCGTGAGTTCACCCGCCGCACCGGCCGCCGGCTGCAACGTCACGGCGTTCATGCCCGTAATTGCGCAGAGCGATGCTTCGAGCTCGACGAGTAATTCGAGCCAGCCCTGGGTCAGTTCGGCGGGTGCGCCGGGGTGCACCGAATTAAACCCGGGGTCGGCCGCTACCGCATCACAAAACTTGGGGTTGTACTTCATCGTGCACGAACCGAGTGGATACATTCCGAGGTCCACCGAGAACTGGCGATGGGACAACCGAGTGAAGTGGCCGACGAGGTCGCGCTCGGACACTTCGGCGATGTTGACCACGTCGGAGTTCAAATGGTGGGCGGGCACTAGTTCACTGAGTGGCGTCGCGGGTACGCCCGTCGTGCGTAGTTGGTAGGCCGAGCGCCCGGGTACGGACATCTCAAAAAGCGTCGGTTCGGTGGCGTGACCAACGAGCGGCGCCGAGGCCGCTCGGCCGCCCGGTTGCGCAGTCGTGGCCATCAGCTCACCGTCTTACGAAAGACGTCGGCGTAATGATCAATTTCGTCCTTCGTTCGGCGTTCAGTGACCGTCACGAGAATGACGTCGTCATTGGTGCCCTCCAATGACGGGTCACGGCCGTTACAGAGGGCGGCCACGGACAGTCCCCCGAGAACGCCGTTGCCCGCCATGTCCGACAAAACCTCCGCAGCGTCTTTGCTCACGTGCAGCGCGAACTCCCGGAAGAAAGGTTGCGTCGACACCGGTCGGACACCCTCAATGTGGCAGAGTTCGTCGAAGAGGTAGTGCGCTCCCTGCGCACAGCGGATGGCTACTTCTCGCACACCGAATGTGCCGAGCCAGCCGAGTTGAATTGCCGCGGTGACCGCCATCAACGTCTGGTTGGTGCATACGTTGGACGTGGCCTTTTCACGGCGAATGTCCTGCTCGCGAGCGCGCAGCGTCGTTACGAACGAACGTCGGTCATTCGAGTCAACTGTTTCGCCAACGATCCGACCCGGGAGCCGTCGTACTTGCTCATTGGTGCACGCAAAGAGTCCGAGGAATGGTCCACCAAACGCGAGGGGTGTCCCAAAGGGCTGACCTTCGCCCACGAAGACGTCCGCGCCCCACTGTCCCGCGGTCTTTAACACCGCGGCCGCCACCGGATCGGCCCCGAGGACAAATAGCGCATCAGTCGCAATTGCGAGAGATTTCGCCTCGGTCATGTCTTCCAATACCCCTAAGTAATTGGGGTACGCGGCCACAATCGCGGCGGCGCCGGTGGCGTCGACACTTCCCCAGTCCGTGACACCGTCGCGTAGGGGTACTTCGACGATCTCGTGCCCGGTGCCGCGCGCGAACGTCCGAGCGACCGCGCGCCAGTGCGGATGGACGCCCGATGAGATAATCATCTTTTGGCGACCGGTGGCACCACTCGCCATATTGAGCGCCTCAACTAGTGCGGTCGCGGCGTCGTAGAGCGAGGCGTTGGGAATTGGCAATCCACTCAATCGTGACACCAGTGTCTGGTATTCGAATATTGCCTGCAGGACGCCCTGAGCGACTTCGGGTTGGTAGGGGGTGTAGGCCGTCACGAACTCCGAAC
>JBBQGY010000200.1:0-2657 GCA_038323435.1 Acidimicrobiales bacterium | reverse complement strand
GGGACCTACACGTATTTCTCCGGTTCGCGGCACCACCTGGCTCAGCCATCGATGAGTGCCCTCGTCGGCGGCCGTCTGGGCAGTCCCGGCCACGGTTTTCTGATGGGCGTCGCATTTTTGACGCTGCTGCGCGCTTACGCCAATGGAGGCTCCTCGTTAACGGGACTCGAGGCGATCTCCGATGGCGTCTCGAGCTTTCGCCGACCGGAGGGCCACAATGCGCGCGTGGTGATGGTCGTCATGGCATCGACCTTGGCCTTCTTACTGGTGGGCACGACCATGCTCGCCCGGTGGACGCACGCCCTGCCGTACGCCAAGGGATCGCCCACCGTCGTGAGCCAAGAGGTCCTCGCAGTCTTTGGCGGCCACGGCATCGGCCACATCATCTTCTACGTGGTGTTGTTCTCGACGATGCTGATCCTCTACACGGGCGGCAACACGAGCTTCAACGGCTTTCCGTATCTAACCAACTTTGTGGCCAACGACCGGTTCCTGCCCCGTCAGTTGACCAAGCGGGGCCACCGCCTCGCATTCTCCAACGGGATCCTCGCGCTGGGTTCGATGGCGCTGTTGTTGGTCATCGTGTTCAAGGCCTCAGTGAACGGGCTCATCGCGCTCTACGCCATTGGGGTGTTCACCGCGTTCACGATGGCCGGCGCCGGTATGGCGCGACGGCACTGGACTCGCCGCGAGGCGCACTGGCGCCGCGGCTTCGTGATCAACGCGTTGTCGTCGGCGGTGACCCTCGTCATCGCCTTGATCTTCGCAATCGTGAAGTTCGCCGAGGGCGCGTGGATCGTGGTCGTGGCCGGTCCGCTCATGGTCGCCGGTCTGTTGCACATGAACCGTCAGTACACCAAGGAGTCGGCCGCCTTCGCCGCCACGCGCCGAGTGGCGGGTGCCTCACAGTTCCGACTTCACCGCCTGGTGGTATTCGTCGACACCTACGACCTAGCGACCGAGCGTGCACTGCAGTACTGCAACACCCTGAACACCTACTCCGTGCGCGCGGTGCACTTCGACATCGACCCGCTCGTGACGGCGCAACTCGAAGAAAAATGGGGTGACCCGCAGTCCGCGTCGTACGGCATTGGACTGGAGATCGTGGAGTGCGAAGACCGACGGGTCGATCGGGCGGCGCTCGAACTAGTGGCCGACGTTGTTCGCGATTCGGATGTCTTTTGCATGGTGATCCTCCCGCGACGGGGATTCTCATCGAAGATCCAACGACTCCTACACGACCGAACGGCCGACTCCATCGCCGAAGCGGTCATGCATATTCCGCGCACCGCGGCCACGATCATCCCGTACCGGATAGGCCGAGTCAACGTGACGGTCAGTGACGACGACGCCGAGAGTGACGTGGTCGTGCGTGGTGGCGTGCGCATGGACGCCCACCTCGAGGCGGACCAGCGCCTGGCCGAGCGCTCGGCGGGAGCCGAGCCCATCGGGGATTTGCGCGACCGCCAGTCCGCCAACATCGCGGGACGGGTCCATTCGATGTCCATCACCAACGAGGGCGGATCGAAGCAGTTGCGATGCGTCATTGCGGACAACAGTGGTTCGGTGACCCTGCTCTTCCAGGGCCGTTCGCAAGTCCCGGGCATTGAGCGCGGGACCCGACTCATGGTCCACGGCACGGTCACGTCGCTCCATCGCGAAGCGGTCATCCTCAATCCGCAGTACGAAATCGTCGCCGCTCCCCACGCCAGCGAGTCGGGTAACCCGTAATCAATGAATCGTGTGTGCCGGCGTAGCTAATGGGCGACCGATGGCCTGCGCGTGCACGGCACGTCGCAGAATGAGCCGGGGGACTGACTTTCAACGACTGCGATTCGGCGGAGCTCATTTTTCCCCCTCGCTCGAACAAACCGGGCTCTGAACGAGTTGCCCGTCTCTTGGCGCGAGGGACCGTCACACCGCGTCGTCAAGAGTGGTCATTCGTTGTAAACCGTACGAAATCGTGGCCACCGCGAACAGTGACGAATAGTTTTCTATTTTTCCATTTTTTCAATGGTGGACTAGTGATTCCGTCAACCATTGGGTCTCCACGCGCGAGGTATGGCCGACGATGGGTCAAAGTCCTGTCTATCTTGTAAGTCGATAACGTACCGCGTACATTCAGCGAAGCGATGAAGGGAAGGAGGTGAGCATGGCCCGAGCACTGGTGATTGTCGAATCGATCGCGAAGGCGACTCGAATTCAGGGGATGCTCGGACCCGACTACATCGTGAAGCCCTCCATTGGTCATATTCGCGATCTACCCCAGAGCGCGGCGGACATTCCCGCGTCGGTGAAGGGTGAGAAGTGGGCTCGCCTCGGCATCAACGTCGACGACCACTTCAAACCGGTCTACGTCATCGCAAATGACCGCAAAAAGATTGTCGCCGAATTGAAGGCCGCACTCAAGCAGGTTGACGAGCTCTACCTCGCCACCGACGAAGACCGCGAGGGCGAAGCGATCGCCTGGCACCTCCAGGAGGTACTCAATCCCAAGGTACCGGTGAAGCGAATGGTCTTTCACGAGATAACACCCGCGGCGATCGCCAAGGCCGTCAGTGAGACCCGCGACCTCGACCTGCGCCTCGTCGACGCTCAAGAAGGTCGACGGTTCCTCGATCGCCTCGTGGGATACGAGGTATCGCCGGTACTGTGGC
>JBBQGY010000199.1:0-2669 GCA_038323435.1 Acidimicrobiales bacterium | reverse complement strand
GCTCGACACCGCCGGTGCGCCTCTACGCCAAACAGCACGGCGTTGAACTCGCCACACTCGCCGGTTCAGGTCGCGACGGATTGATCACGAGGGGTGACGTCGACCACGCGATCGGCGGCGTCGGTGGGCAGATGAAAAAAGTCCGCCCCAGTGGTCCCACCGCAACATCTCGCTTCGTTGGTCGTGACCTCGAGCCGTGGGCGACCGGTCCACTCGAAGAGCGAATTGCCGTCAAGGGCGTACTACGGTCAATGGCCGACGCGATGGTCCAAAGCGCGTTTAGTGCGCCGCACGCTGCGGCGTGGCTGCGCGTCGACGCCACGAAGACGGTGGAACTATTGGCGTCGTTAAAGTCACGCGAGAATCTTTCCGGTGCGCGACTCTCTCCGCTCACAATCGTGGCGCTTGCGGTCTGTGACGCCGCTCGTCACTTTCCGGGCATCAACTCATCCTTCGACGCTGACGCGGGCGAAGTTATCGTTCGTCGCAGCGTCAATCTTGGTATCGCAGCGAACACGCCGCGTGGCCTCATTGTCCCCAACATCAAGGGCGCCGACCAGTTGGACCTCGTGGCGATGGCGATCGCACTCACTGCGTTAGTGGACACCGCTCGAGAGGGCACGACCCAACCGAAAGAAATGAGCGGGACTACGTTGACGGTCACCAACGTCGGACCATTTGGCGTCGACGGAGCGATTCCCATACTGCCACCGGGCACCGGAGCAATTGTCTGTGTTGGCCAGATCGCCAAGGCACCGTGGGTAGTGAACGACGAAGTGGTCGTCCGCCACGTTGTGGAGATATCCATGGCGTTCGATCACCGCCAGATTGATGGCGCGATGGCGTCGGCGGTCCTCGCGCACATTGGCCACTTCTTGCGTGACCCCGCCGCAGCGATTATTGCGGGCTAGGCCTCGACGACGCGAAGCGCAGCCAGCGCGCGGTCGGCGTGAACTTCCATATTCATTTCACTAGTAATGATGTCTAGTATTTTCCGATCTCGACCGATGACGAACGTGGTGCGTTTCACCTTCAAGAAGTCGAGCTGACGCTTGACGCCGTACTGTTGCGCGACTACGCCCTTGATGTCGGCGAGCAATGGGTAGTCGAGTCCGTGCTTTGAATCGAACTCGGACTGGCGCTCGACGGTGTCCATGGAGATCCCGATGCGCTGAGCGTCCACTGCGGCGAACTCAGTGGCCAGGTCTCGGAAGTGGCACGATTCCTTGGTACAGCCCTTGGTCATGGCGGCCGGATAGAAGAAGAGAACCGCGGGCCCGTTGACGAGCAACGACGACAAGGTTCGCTCAGTTCCGGCTTGATCAGGGAGAGTGAAATCCGGAGCCAGGTCACCTATTTGCATACGAGCAGATTAGGGGTCGAGCCGGAAACCCACCCCGCGAATAGTGATGAGGTGACGGGGTGACGCGGGATCGTCCTCAATCTCGTGCCGTAAGCATTTTACGTGGGTGTCGAGGGTCCGAGAGTCAGTGAGTTCGAGGCCCCACCACAACGTGTCGAGACACACCTCACGAGTAACGACTTGGTTCACACGGGTCGCGAAGAGAGCCAATAAGTCGAACTCCTTTCGACTGAGTCCAATTAAGTGATCAGCACGGATGACGGTCCTTCGAACGAAATCAATGCGAAGGTCACCGAACGTGACGATCTCGAGTTCGCGGGGAGCGACGGGTCGTCGCAGTACGGCTCGAATTCGAGCAATGAGTTCACGCAGTCGAAATGGCTTCGTGACATAATCTGCTGCACCAATTTCAAGGTCGCTCAACTCGTGGCGACAGTAAATCCCTGGTAGATGCCGGGTGCGCCAAGATACGTGCCAATAGCAGTGCACGACAGGGTCGAAGTGCAGATCAGACCGTACACGCCACCGTTGACACCGACAGTCGCTGCCCCCGACGGCAGTGTCATTTTCTCGCCCGTTTGCCAAATGCCACCAACTTCGTTGACGGTGAGAGCCTGGTAGTTGCCAGATTGATCCACGTACGCGGCACCCGCCCTGCAATTTCCCACCGAGTGACACGAGATTGCCACGACGCCACCGTTCTTGCCCGTAGCCTTCGCGCCGCTCGGTAACGCGAGGACGTTCGCCGTGTGCCATTTTCCGCCAACCTCATTCACTAAGAATCCTTGATAAAGACCAGATCCATCGAGGTACTGTCCGCCCGCACTGCAATTGCCAATCGATCGACAGGCAATTCCCGTAAATCCATAGAGGAAGGCGTGAGGATTTGCGGCGCTGTTCGTGGGCATCGCGATTTCGACGGCGCGTGTCCACGTGCCGCGCAACTTCGTGACCGCGAGTCCCTCGATTGCCCCCACGTTGGACGTGTACGTGCCGAGAGCGGTGCAGTTTCCCGGTGAGGCACACGAGATTTCGCTCAAGACTGCACTCGCGTAGGCGTTGGCGTTGCCGGGCAAGACAATAGTGACGGATGCCTTCCAGAAGCCGTTTACTTGAGTGACGACGAGCCCGCGGGTGACATTATTCACGTCGACGTACGAACCAATAGCGGCACAGGTCCCGGGGGAGCTACACACCACTTGATTGAGCGTGATGAGAGAGTTGGTATTGCCACCTGACGGCGCGGGGATTTCGGTCGCGCTACTCCAGACGCCCCTCACTTCACTCAGCGCGAAGCCGGATCGGT
>JBBQGY010000198.1:0-2674 GCA_038323435.1 Acidimicrobiales bacterium | reverse complement strand
GAGGAATCGTGAACGTGGAAGTGAACATCAAAGTTCTCGCCCAGGGCCAACACAGCGGTTCGGCGAGCGGTGTCGTCCCCTCGTCGTTTCGAATTCTTCGCCAACTGCTCGACCGCCTGGAAGACCCGGCGACCGGCGACGTACTACTCCCGGAGTTGCGCGCAGAGATTCCACTCGAACAGGTAACGGCCGCTCGGGCGGTCGCGGCGGAGTTTGGCGACGTGGTGGCTCGCGAACTGCCCGCCCTGGACGGCGTCGAGCTCATGGGAGCCAACGCCGAAGAGCGGATCTTGCGACGGACCTGGCATCCCACATTGTCGATCGTTGGAATGGGCGATATTCCCGCGCCGAACATCGCGGGTAACGTGCTCCGTCCCCAAACGACGTGCGTGCTGTCGTTTCGTCTCCCACCGAACGTCGACGCCGATGTCGCGAAGAGCGCCATTGAAAAGAGGCTCACTTCGGACGTCCCTTCGTCGGCGCGAGTGACGCTGTCGCACTGGAATCTGGGCAGCGGCTGGGTCGCGCCACCTTTCGCACCGTGGCTCGCGGCTGCCCTCGACGACGCATCCATGGGCGCCTTTGGACGCGCGGCCGGCTACGCCGGAGAAGGAGGCTCCATACCATTTCTCGCGTCGCTCGCAGGTCGCTATCGCGACGTGCAGTTCGTGGCGACCGGCGTGCTCGGACCACAGTCCAACGCACACGGCATCGACGAAATGATTGATCTGCCCACGGCGGTCGGTGTCACCAATTCGGTCATTAGCGTATTAGCTGCGTACGCGGTGTCGAAGTAAGGGAAAAGTTATGAGCCAGCAAGTTGATCTCTGGGTAGACCCGGCCTGTCGGTGGGCGTGGATCACGTCTCGGTGGCTGCTCGAAGCAGCGACCGTGCGCGATATTGACGTTCGCTTTCACGTTATGAGCCTCGCCGTACTGAACGAGGGGCGAGAACCTTCGCCCGACTATGTTGAATTTTTGAAGACGGCCTACGCGCCGGTGCGGGTACTCATTGCCGCCGAACAGCGTCATGGCAACTCGGTGATCGCGTCGCTCTATTCCGCGATGGGCACCCGCCGCCACCCCAACGACGAAAAAAACTGGAACGACGTCATCGTGAAGTCGCTCGCTGACGTGGGCCTCGAGTCCGATCTCGTCGACGCCGCCACCGTCGACACCTACGACGAGGCCCTGCGGGCCAGTCACGATGCGGGCATGGACCCCGTTGGTTACGACGTGGGCACTCCGGTCATTCACGTCGGTGACGTGGCCTTCTTCGGGCCGGTTGTCACTCCCGCTCCAACGGGTGAAGCCGCCGGAAAGTTGTTTGACGGTGTTCTCAACGTGGCGAGCACGCCCGGTTTCTACGAACTGAGGCGTTCTCGAACCGACGGGCCTAATTTCCTATGACCGAACCAACGTTCCAAGGTGGCTTCCCGGTGTACGTCGCCGGTTCCACCGATTCGCCGCGCGCGGTGATCGTTATGCAAGAAGCATTTGGCGTGAACGGCCACATCCGTTCGGTGGTCGACCGCTTCGTCGACGCGGGCTACTTCGCCGTCGCACCACAGTTATTCCACCGCGACGGTTCACCAGAAGTTCCCTACGACCAGTTCGACGACGCGATGAAGTACATGGCGAATCTCTCCAAGGACGGCATCACGAACGATCTGAACGCCACCACGGATTTTCTCGCCACCCTCGGTTACCAACGACCAAATATTGGCATCGTCGGTTACTGCATGGGCGGTACCGTGAGCTTCGCGGCCGCCACTATGGGCAAGGTCGGTGCGGCCGTCTCATTTTACGGCGGCGGTCTCGCCAAGGGTCGATTCGGCTTTCCTCCACTGCTAGAGATCGCGGACGATTTAAAATGTCCGTGGCTCGGCCTTTACGGTGACCTCGATGAAAGTATCCCGGTCGAGCAGGTTGAAGAGCTACGCACTGCAGTGGCAACTTCGAAATTCAACACCGAAATTATTCGCTACGCCGACGGCAAGCACGGTTTTCACTGTGACGGACGACCGGCCGCCTTCAATGCCACCGCAGCCGCTGACGCACACCAGTGCACTCTCGACTTTTTTGACGCAGAGTTGAGCGACAAAGTAGCCGCTGGCGATGTCGTGGAACTTCATTAAGGAACTCCCGCGATAATCGGCCGCAACTCCCATCGTCTCCGTCCGGTTCGCCTCGTCGACACAACACAGTCTGTTAAAGGCGGTGCGCCGCAGTCTCCCCCAAAAAGCGCAGTTATTCAGCGACCGCTCGGTCGACATTCATTAGGGGCGCGTCGTCGGGCTGTCCCTCGCACTCCCCGAATACTTCAACGTCAGATTTCGACCAGTGAACAGGTGTCGCTCGCGAATCGTTACGCACTTTTACGAAGAGTGTACCCAGAAGTAAATTGCATTGATGTTAGTTTCGTTGACAAGTCGCCTTGAGCTGGGAGAGCGCATGGATTCGAACATCGCCAATACGAGACAACATATTTTGGACGTGACGGCCGCGATGTTCAGCGAGAATCGCTCAAAACTGCGCATCAAGGACATTGCGAAAACGTCGGGGGTGGGTATCCCGACGCTGTACTACCACTTCAAGTCGAAATCACAACTCTTCGCCGAAGCACAAGCCCAGAACTATATGAAGGCGACACATCAGCTTCATACATATCTAT
>JBBQGY010000197.1:0-2695 GCA_038323435.1 Acidimicrobiales bacterium | reverse complement strand
TCGGTGGCCGTCGGCCGTGATCATCCCGACGACGCACCGTTCACACCCCACGAGCACGACGACGCGAATGCTTGGCCGTCGGATCCAGTGGCGATCACCCTCGGCGACGGAGTCAACGCGTCCATCGATCACGGCCACGTGGTCATCGCGGCCATCACGTCGTGCACCAATACCTCCAACACGTGGGTGATGGTCGCGGCTGGACTGCTCGCGAAGAAAGCAGTCGAGCACGGCCTTGCCCGCAAACCGTGGGTCAAGACCTCCCTCGCCCCCGGCTCTCGCGTCGTCACGGACTACCTCGACCGATCGGGCCTTACTCCGTTCCTGAACGAACTGGGCTTCAACCTGGTGGGTTACGGCTGCACAACCTGCATCGGCAACTCCGGCCCGCTCATCGCCCCCGTCAGTGCCGCCGTGAGCGAGCACGACCTCACCGTCTGCTCGGTCTTGTCGGGCAACCGCAACTTCGAAGGTCGCATCCACGCCGAGTGCAAAATGAACTTCCTCGCCTCACCGCCGCTCGTCGTCGCCTACTCGCTCGTCGGCACCATGAACGTCGACCTCCTGAGCGAGCCACTCGGCCACGACGACGATGGCCAACCCGTCTACCTTCGCGACATCTGGCCGAACACGCGAGAGATCGCCGAGGTCGTCGACGAGAACGTGCGGTCCGAGATGTTTACCAAGGGCTACGTCGACGTGTTAACCGGTGACGACCATTGGCGCGGCCTCGAGGTGCCCCAGGGCCACGCATTCCTCTGGGACGAGAATTCCACGTACGTCCGACGACCGTCTTACTTCGACGGCATGCAACGAGACCCTGCGCCATTGTGCGACATTGTCGACGCGCGGGCGCTGGTCGTGCTGGGCGACTCGGTAACCACCGATCACATCTCTCCGGCTGGCGCGATCACGCAGAACTCACCCGCCGGGCGATACCTGGTGGACTTGGGGGTGGCCCCGAGCGACTTCAACTCCTACGGATCGAGACGCGGCAATCACGAAGTGATGATTCGCGGCACTTTCGCTAACGTCCGTCTGCGCAACGAACTCGTGGCGGGCGTCGAAGGTGGCGTCACCCGACACCTACCGAGCAACGAGCAGATGAGCATCTTCGACGCCTCGGTGCGCTACGCCAATGAAGGCGTGCCGCTGATTGTCGTGGCGGGAACCGAGTACGGTTCTGGTTCGTCGCGCGACTGGGCCGCCAAGGGAACCCTCCTGCTCGGCGTCACCGCGGTGCTCGCCGAGTCGTTCGAACGAATCCACCGATCCAATCTCATCGGCATGGGAGTGTTGCCGCTGCAGTTCAGGGCCGGTGAATCGCCGCGGAGCCTGGGCCTTCGCGGCGAGGAGACCTACTCAATCAGGGGTCTCGTCGGGCGCGACGCCGTGCCCGACGAAGTCACCGTGCGCGCCGAAGTTAACGGCACCACCCAAGAGTTCGTGATGATCGTGCGAATCGACACCCCGTCCGAAGCGGAGTACTTTCGCCACGGCGGAATTCTGCAGTACGTACTGCGCCAACTCGTGGCTGGTTGAGCCGCGGTGTCCATCGGCTCGGGATTATTGACGTGGCGCCGAACTCACAACCTCGTCCTCCATCGCGCGATTCGGTCGAAGAGGTCTACGGTGGTTGAAACCCGCTCACCGACACCCCGCTTGTCCGAGCAGGCCCGCACTACCCGACGAGAACTGGAACAGTGGTGGGGACGTTCCATCGACTTCACGACGTTCCACCGTGTGGCCCACGCTGATGCCCGTATCGCGGGCCGGACCATACGCTTTCGCCGACCCGAGTCCACGCAATGCTTGACGATGTTCGACGCACTCGCCAACCCTGTTGCGTTCCACCCGATGCGCCTCAAGGTCAGCACCGGACAGCTGAATCGACGCGGCGGTGGCGGTGCCTCAAGGAACTCAACGCACTTACTGAAATCGTTGCGCGAGCTACCTAGTGCGTGCGACTTCGCCTCTATCGGTCAGGTGAGCACGCCGAAGGTACCGAACGCGGGGACGGTCTACTTTTACATTGTCCTCGAAGGTCTCGGCCCGCGAAGCCAGATCTCCCCCCATCAAACGGGGCGGCTGGAGGAGAAATACGTCACGCGCGAGGAGGCTTACTTTGGCGACTGATCACGAGAGCAGTTCCTTCGAAGCGCTAGGGGTACCCCCCGGGGAGATCAATGCGTGGACGGCGTTGGGCCTTGAACCCTTCGGCGCGGCATTGGCTCGCGGCGATGGATTCACACCGTCGTTCGCTGTTCATTACCTCCGTCAACTTCGCCGCACGATAGGCGCATGGTCCCGGGCGAGTATGGACTCCTCTGAGGGACTGCGCTGGCACCGAGCGGGATTCGCCGCGAGGGATGCGACCAAGTGGCGCTCACTCGGAGTTGACGTCGACAATGCCAGGTCCCGCCACGGCGGCTACCGCGCTCCTTGAAAGGGATCGGTAATTCAGCCACCGCGCGACTCTCGGGTGAGCCGACCGCGACGATGGCGCACGCGAGCGGCATCGCGACCTATCTTGAAAGACTCTCTCGAAAGACTGTCTCGAGCAAGAGACGTTAACTGACCGGGCAACAGTACGTGCGCCCCGTGACCAAACCGGGACGGTGCATTCACGGTTCGCCAATCTTCGTAGGTCACACCAGTCAAGATTTTAAAACTCAGTCAACCGATCTCAAAACCT
>JBBQGY010000196.1:0-2736 GCA_038323435.1 Acidimicrobiales bacterium | reverse complement strand
AGCGACGTTGACTCATTGCACAGCCTGCGCACAATCACCATGTCACGAAACAGGCTGAGAATGTCGTCACGTCCGAGCGATGACTCGTAGTCAGTACTCGCAATGCGCTCACCCTCAGGAGTCAATAGCTGGACAAGCTCCTCGCCGATCATCGACTCTCCTTAGGCACTACTTCATCGCGAATCTTACTCTCGTACCATGTGCGAGTGCCTCGGTTCCTCGTTGACATAGGTCCTTTACGAAAGAACCACGATTTTCGATTGCTCTACAGTGGTCAACTGATCTCGCTACTCGGTAGTAATTTGACGGTCGTTGCGGTGCCATTTCAGGTTTATAGCGATACGCACTCCAGTCTCTGGGTGGGTCTCGCCAGCCTCCTCCAGTTGCCGTTTCTGATTTGCGGCTCGCTCTGGGGCGGCGCGATGGGCGATCGCAGTGACAAGCGAACACTCATGCTCGTAAGTTCAATGTTCCTCGCACTATTGAGTGCCGGACTCGCGATCAACGCGCGCGTTGATCACCAACTGGCCTACGTGTTGATTCTGGCAGCACTCGCAGCCGGATTCGCCGGATTCTCCAACCCACTTCGCACGGCGGCGATACCAACTCTCGTTACGTCGGACGAACTCATGAGTGCGTACTCACTGAACCAAGTCAGCGTGAACGGCGCGGCCGTCGTTGGTCCCGCACTCGCCGGCATTCTCATCGCGAGCGTTGGTCTCTTCTCGTGTTACATGTTCGACGCGGTGTCGTTCGTCATTTTGACTGTCCTGACGTCGCTCATCGCGCCGCTGCCGCCGAGTGGCGAACACTCTGGTACCAAAACGCTGCGTGCCATCGGCGACGGCTTTCGCTACGTCCGCTCACACGTCGTCGCCCAGGCGATTTACTTGGTGGATCTCAACGCCATGGTCTTCGGGCTGCCCCGCGCGCTGTTTCCCGCGGTGGCGCTCACGATGTACCACGGCGGTCCACGCACGCTCGGACTCCTCTACGCCGCACCGGGCGCCGGGGCGCTCGTCATGGCCGTGATGACCGGTTGGATTGTACGGGTGCACCGACGCGGTCGATTGGTCGCGGTCGTCGTCATGGCCTGGGGTGGCGCAATGGCGCTCTTTGGAATCGTGCACCTGATCTGGTTTGGACTGTTCTGTCTCGCCGTCGCCGGTGCCATGGACGTAATCTCGGCGGTGCTGCGCAACACCATTCTGCAAACGGCTATTACCAACGAGTACCGAAGTCGAATCTCGTCCATTCAAATGGCGGTGGTCACTGGCGGTCCCCGCCTCGGGGACGTCGAATCCGGTGTCGTCGCCAACTTCACCTCAACCGAGTTCTCCATTGTCTCGGGCGGCGTCGCGTGCATTCTCGGCGTCATAATTCTCATGCGGTGGCGCCCGACCTTCTGGTCGAGTGACAATCTCTAATTCGACCGAACCGGAATTGATCGGCGTCGTCCGTTCGTCACGGCTGCCAGTTGTCCGCAGGCCGCATCAATGGAACGCCCGCGAGTGTTGCGCACGGTGACGTTAATCCCTCGCTCAACCAGGCCATCGCGAAATTCGCGAACGCGCTTCGCCGACGAACCCATCACCAAGTAGCCCGGCGTCGGATTGAGCGGAATCAGGTTCACGTGCGCACGTAACGAAGTCGCGTACCGGGCCAGTTCCTCCACCGCTCGTTCGGTGTCGTTGACGCCGTCGATGAGCGCCCACTCAAAACTTAGGCGTCGACCGGTCGCCGCCATCCAGTTCGCGCAGGCATCGTGCAGCCGCTCCAACGGGTAACGGCGATTCAGCGGCACCAATTCACTTCGGGTTTCGTTATTCGCGGCGTGCAGACTTACCGCGAGCGTGAGCGGCAGCCCTTCTTTCGCCAATCGCTCAATTGCCGGTGCCACGCCCACGGTGGACACGGTGAGGTGCCGGGCCGAGAGACCTCGGTACTCGTGCAAACGTCGAACGGCATTGATCGTGACGTTGTAATTGGCGAGAGGCTCCCCCATGCCCATGAAGACAACGTTGGAGAGGCGCCGCGGCGCCGCGGCGCGCACGGCGAACATCACTTGCTCCAGCACTTCACCGCTCGAGAGATGTCGTGTAAACCCGGCCTGTCCGGTGGCACAAAACGTGCATCCCATGGCACAGCCCGCTTGACTCGACACACAGACCGTTACCCGGTCGTCGTACGTCATCAGTACCGTCTCGATCGTCGATCCATCGAACAGACGGAAGACCCACTTTCGTGTCGCCCCGTGATCACTCTGCACGTCGTTCACTACTTCCAGGCTCACCGGGAACTGTTCGGTCAGACGTGATCGCAGAGACGTGGGAATCGTCGTGATTTCAGAAAACTGTTGCGCTTCGTTCCAGAGGCCGTGCCAGACCTGGTCTACGCGGTAGCGCGGCTCACCTTCAAGGGTCTCGGCAAGCTCATCGCGACTGTATTCGTAGATCGACGGCACCCACACACGCTAGAGGAGCAGTCCGCTGCGCCAGGCGAGCCGTCAACATCGAGGTGCGTGAGCCACTATCGACCCGATGCCAGTTCTTAACACTTCCTTCAACGCGACTTGCTCCACTCTTGAACAACGTCGTCAAGATGCCTGCATACCCACGAATGAGGGCAGGACCCATGATTGCAGTGCTCTACACACTTCCGCTAATAATTCTCTCCGTCGCCGTGGGCGTGATTGTGCCGTGGCTCGGGATCCGATTGGAGCTGATGTATCGAGCG
>JBBQGY010000195.1:0-2985 GCA_038323435.1 Acidimicrobiales bacterium | reverse complement strand
TACGGCGCATTCCTGGAACACACCGACGACCAGATCGGCCGTCTCGTCAAGGGCCTCGATGAGTTGGGCCAGCTCGACAACACGGTGATCGTGTTGATGAGCGACAGCGGGGCAAGTCAGGAAGGTGGGCGCTTTGTGGTTTTGCACGAGATGAAGTACTTCAACCTCGTCGCCGAGAGTCCCGATGAAGCCGTGAGTCGACTCGATGAGATTGGCGGGCCGAGTAGCCATTCGAACTACCCCTGGGGTTGGGCCCAGGCCGGAAACACCCCATTCAAGTGGTACAAGCAGAACACGCACGAAGGCGGCGTGCACGTGCCGTTGATCGTGCACTGGCCCAAGGGGATCACCGCTCGGGGCGAGTTTCGTCATCAGTTCCACTACGTCACCGATATCGCACCAACGGTGCTCGAGATCGCGGGTGTCGTGATGCCCGAGGTCTATCGGCGCTACGAGCAGATGCCGGTCGCCGGTGCGTCGATGGCGTACTCGTTCGTCCAGCCCGACGCTCCGAGCCCGATGCGTCAGCAGTACTTCGAAATGGGCGGTCACCGTGCCATGTACAAAGACGATTGGAAGATCGTGACGCGCCACGCGCCAGGTACGTCGTTCGACGATGACACGTGGGAGTTGTACCACCTCGCCCTCGATCGGTCGGAATGCGACGATCTCGCCGAAGCCATGCCCCAAAAAGTCGCCGAGCTCGTCGAACTATGGTGGCGCGACGCAGAGGAGTACGGCGTGCTTCCGGTTGATGACCGACTGCTCGGACGTCGCGGCGCTCGCTGGCGTGACTTCTCCCCGCATCGCGTCAGCCGTCACTATACGTACTATTCGCCTCTCAGTCAGATCCCGCCACAAGCAGCAGCGCCGCTGGGGGGTCGTGGCTGGGACCTCGAAGCTCGAATTGATCGGGAGAAATATTCGGGGGGCGTCATTATGGCCTCGGGTACCGAGAACGCCGGTATCAGTTTCTTCATCCAGAGTGACCGTTTGGTTCTGGACTACAACATCTTCGGCGACCATCACGTCGTGATGTCCACCGAAGTGGTGCCGAGCGGTGCGTCCGTCGTCGGGGTCAGGTTCCGGCGAGGCAAGAATGACGGCAACGCGACTCTGGTGATTGATGGGCGCGACGTCGGCTCGATGCACGTGCCATTCCTGATGCGCACGTTCTCGACAATCGCGACGAGTTTTGGATTGGACCACGGCTCGCCCTGTTCCACGTTGTACGTCGACGAGTATCCGTTCGAAGGTCGCATCGAACGCATCGACATCCAGTTGGTCTCGGAGAACAAGAAGGAAGAACAAGTAGTGGCTGTCCGTGAGGGCATGGCCCGACAGTAGGAGAACCATGCAACGTCTACGAACACCGGAAGATCGATTCGTCAACCTTCCCGACTTCCCATTCGACGCGCACTACGCCACCGTGAAGGATCCGACGGGGGGCGAGCCACTTCGCATGGCTTACCTCGATGAAGGCCCCTCGAGCGGTGACGTCGTGTTGTTGATGCACGGGGAGCCGACCTGGTCGTACCTCTACCGATTCGTCATTCCGGCACTGGTCGCAGCGGGACATCGGATTATCGCGCCCGATCTCGTGGGCTTCGGCAAGTCCGACAAGCCGTCGGACCGCGAGGACTATACGTTCGCGCGCCACGTGGAGTGGACGCGCGAGCTGCTGTTCGACGAGCTGGACCTGAACGAGGTGACGTTCTTCGGTCAGGACTGGGGCAGTCTCATCGGGCTTCGTCTCGTCGGTGAGCATCCGCAGCGATTCGCTCGGGTCGCGATCGGCAACGGAGGGCTTCCGACGGGTGACGAAGGATCCACCGAGGCGTTCCTTAACTGGCAGACCTTCAGCCAAACCGCCGAGACCCTACCCGTCGGTGCGATTGTCTCGGGTGGTTGCATCCAGCGTCTGAGCCCCGAGGTCATCGCTGCCTATGATGCTCCGTTTCCAAACGAGACCTTTAAAGAGGGAGCGCGTCAGTTCCCGAAGCTGGTGCCGACATCACCCGACGACCCCGCACACGATGCGAACGTCGCAGTCTGGGAGGCACTCGCTCAATGGACGAAGCCGTTCTTGACCTGCTTCTCCGACGGTGACCCGATCACGAAGGGTGCTGATAAGGAGTTCGCCAAAGTAGTTCCGGGCACCGCGGGCCAGGCGCACACGATCATCGAAGGCGCTGGGCACTTCCTCCAAGAGGAGAAGGCGCCCGAGTTGGCGTCGATCTTGAACGCCTACATCGCCGCGAAGAAGTAGCAGTTCTCGGCGAACCCCCCTCTCGTTCGAGCAGTCCCGACTCTGGGGCGACCGACGCTAAATGCCCTGGCGTGAAGTGTCGCAATTGCGCGAACTGGCGTAGACCACCGGGATGCACTTTTCGAACTCGTCGTAACTCAACGACGTTGGGAGATTGTGGACGCTGGCGCGGATCGTTGCTCAAAATCGGATTCAGGTTGTGCGACTTCGTTGTATATGAGATCTGCTCCGCTCCTTAGTCAAAATTGCGTACTCCGGACAATTACAGCCGTAGTCTGTTTGGGCGCGAGTGCCTACCTAGAATTGGTGGAAGCCCCGTCGAGAGAGAGTCATGCGCAAGTCGCCATTCCTAGTCCTCGTTGCTATCGCCATCGCCGTCGTGGCTGTGGTTGTGGTCGGGGGCATCGGGGGGCGTCTGTGGCACACGTCGGTCGCTATCGCTTCGACCACGACCACGACGGGCGCAGCGCCCGTTAGCACGACCACCGTTGATCGGCCCCGTCCGGTTTGCGCGCCGGACTGCTTGGCATGGCGTCCAATGGATCCGTGGCAAGTTGGCCCTCCATCGGTCATGACCACTACCTTCGTTCCTTTTGCTGGCGCCCCAACGGACGTCGCGTTCGCCGCATGGATCAGGACCTCGTCGACCATTCTCGCGCTCTATCCGGGTTACGAGGGTCCGGGTCCGACGAATCTGGCGCGCGGCGCAGAGATGG
>JBBQGY010000194.1:0-2987 GCA_038323435.1 Acidimicrobiales bacterium | reverse complement strand
CGGACGATTCGAGCAGCGCCGCGAGGGCGGCGACGTCGGCGTCCAACTGCTCAACCGTTCTGGTCTCGAGAATAACGATGAGGTACGCCGATGCCCGTTCGGCGATTGACGGCGCAACGCCGAGTTCCAGGTTGGTGGCCGCGACGAGCGCATTCATTGTGAGGCGGTCCAAGTACTCGAGCATCGACGGCTGCAGTCCTGAGCCAATTACTTTTGGCACGACGTCACTGATTGCCGTCAGCAATTCGTACGGCACGAGAAGTGTGGCCGAATACTCGTAGCGTGGCGACAGCTTCAGGGTGACCTCGGTCACGAGGGCGAGCGTACCCTCACTGCCGAGTACGAGTTGGGTGAGGTCGTAACCCGACGACGCCTTCATCACGGGACCGCCCGTTCGAATGACGGTGCCGTTCGCGAGTACCAACTCAAGGCCGAGAACATGATGGCGTGTCACACCGTGGCGCACGGCCCGCATTCCTCCGGCGTTGGTGTTGACATTGCCGCCAATGGAACCGGACAGTTCTCCGGGGTAGACCGGATAGTGCAGTCCGGTTCCTTTCAATCTCTCTCCCAACTCTCGAAGAGTGACACCTGGCTGCACGACGGCGATGTGGTCCACGAGGTCCACGCGAATGATCTCGTTCATTACTTCGAAACTGATGACAATCCCACCGGGTACCGGTGTGGCCGCCCCCGACAGACCCGTCCCGGATCCCCGAGCCGTTATCGCGACTCCATTGCGGTGAGCCAACGTGACGATCTGGGCGACCTGCGTCGCCGACGACGCGCGCACCACCGCAAACGGCTGAATATTTAGTTGATGCAGCGACTCGTCGTGAAGATCATCGAGATTGTGATGGGGAGCGAATGTCGCGGCACTGGAACCGACGATGGACGTGATCTCGTGTTGAAGAGTGGACGGGATCATTGTTCGCACGTTACCGGTGTCGATACGCCCACGACAAATTCACAACGATTGTCACTGGCTACACCAACGTTGGCAAAGTCCCGTCCTTGCAGGGGCGACACTCCACTGCTCTGATGACAACGCCCACTGGAGAGTAAGTCGCCGACGAATGAAAGTTGATCTCCTCGACCTCGGCTCGCACTATTCATCGATCAATTGGTCAACGAACACGGAGCGGCCACACGAGCGAAGAGCCAGCGAGCAACTTCGATACTCCCTACAGTGACAAACCAATTCAACGCCTCAATCCACCCTTTTCGGAGAAGTCGACCCGACGAAAGAATCCTGACGCCGGCATGTAAGGATTTTCGACTCGAGGGGTTTCAGTTGGTGACGAGCACCTTGCTCGCACCTAAGGAGCACGATGACATCAGACCAGTTCTCGATTCCCAGGGCCACTCTCTTGAAAAATGTCATACGAGGAGCCGTCGCTGGCGTTATCGGAGGAGTTGCCATAGTGATGTTTGCCATGATTGCGTCACTGACGTATCAACACCACGGATTCTTCACGCCCCTCTTCCACATTTCGTCTTCGGTCGGTACGCCGTCCGCCATGATGACCTCCATGCAGCAGGCAATGGCCGGCCACTCGTTCTGGTTCACCCCTCGGGCGGCAATTCTGCGGCTCGTGATCCAGATGATGACCGGGGCGGCGTACGGCGTGGTGTTCGTGCTGGCAACCCAGAAGGCGCACCGACGAAGTCTGGTGGCGATTGGCACCGTGTACGGACTGATCGTGTTCGCCGTGTCCCCGTTCATTGGCCTGCCCACCGTCGGTGCGCTCTTTAACGCGGGCGACCCGATCACCCACATGGCCCGCATCGTGGGCTACGGAACGTTCGCGATCGAGCGCGTGGTCTACGGGATGATGCTCGGACTCGTCCTCTACGCCCTGCGTCGTTCACCGGCCCGAGAAGAGACCAGGTCTCGACGAATGGGCCAACGGCTGAGCGCGTGATCGACGGTGCAGTCCAGCGTTTCAAACGCCAACGAATGCGACGGAGGCAATCGATTGAAGAGTTCGGGTACAGAAGGGCGCGTGGTCAAACGACTCATTGGTGTCTACGACGCTGATGGTTCACTCGCGGGCGAACTCAAGTACTGGATCGGTGCGAGGACGGGCCGACGCCACTGCTCACTGTGCGACATCACCAGTGGCGGTCGTCGAAAGTCGTTTGAATGGACGTCGTGTCAAGCTCTGCTGTCGGTAGAGTTCACCTTTCATCATCGCGACGATGCACCCTTGGCAATTCGCGAGATTCTGAACGGTGCGTTTCCCGCGGTCCTGGTCGAGATCGACGACGGGATCAGCATCCTCCTCGGGCCACGCGAGCTTGACGAATGCAATGGCTCATCCCGCCAGCTGGAACGTGCCATCAACTCGTCACTGGAGCAACGAGGGTATTCATGGTGATGGAACCTCCCGATCCGGAACGAACGGTTACGCCACGTACCCAGCCGATTGCTCCCCACGACGGGAGATCGGTGCAGCACGGTCCAGCGATCATCATCAGCACCGAGGCGCGTGCGTACGCAACAACACATGGAGGAACGATCTATCTTCGAGTTCGCCAAAGTCACTGCTGCTCGGGTGCCCTCACGTACCTCGATGCGTCGACCACGGCAAGGAGCGACGGTGGAGACTACGTCGCGTTGGACTCCGAACTACTGAAAGTGCAACTAGTCGACATCGGCGTGGGGTTGCCCGATCAAGTGTCAGTGGAGTTGCGCGGGAAACTTCGACCCCGACTAATGGCCTATTGGAATGGCTGCGCCTACCGGCTCTAATTGGAAACCGAGAGTCGGCCTCGAATCGCGCTGCTTTTCATACAATGAGGCCGGCCAGCTCACGTAGAGGTTGATCGTACACCTCGGAGTAGGTGGGAAAGGCGTGCACCACGTCGGCCCACACCGCCAGTGGAATGCGGGCGCGAATAGCCAGTGCCGCCTCTCCAATAAGTTCATCCGCGCTCGGTCCAATCGCCGCCGCGCCGATGAGAACATTCGCGGAGGCGTCAGC
>JBBQGY010000193.1:0-3052 GCA_038323435.1 Acidimicrobiales bacterium | reverse complement strand
CACTCCAGTGCCGACTACGTCGTGACGTTGAACAACGACACCATCCTCGTGACACCCGATTGGTTGGAACGCATGGTCTCAATGGCGGCGCTACCCCACGTCGGCTTCGTGGGTGCCTGTCTCTTGGATCAAGATGGCCGACGCGAACACGAGAGCATCATCATCGCGCCGTATCCCCAGCACTTGCGCACCGACTCCAACTATCCCCACGTCGATCAATTCACGTCGTCGGTTCGCGACGTCGCGGCGGTGACCGGAGCGGTGCAAATGGTCGAACGCGAGTTTTGGAATTTCCTCGGCGGAATGGACGAGCAACTCAAGGTCACGATGAACGACGTGGATATCTGTTTGCGCAGCCAGCTCGAAGGTCGCCACGTCATCTACGACCCCGACATTCGCCTCTTCCACCACGTAAGTTCGTCGCGCGGCGACCTCGATCCCCTCGAGGATCGCAATCGATTTATACGGCGCTGGGATATTTTTGGTTCATTTCGCGATCCCTACTTCCCCGAAGCGCTGCTACTGATGGGCGAAACAATCTACTATTTGCCGCGCTAAGCGGACGAACCTCCCCCTTGATTTTCACGACTCTTGTAGCCTGATCGTGTGGATTCCCAACGGGCGCGACTGACGGCCTCCTATCGCCGATTTGGACCATCGACAACACCAATTCTCTTGATCATCCTGGCGGTGCTCGTCGCTAACAGTTTGTACCTGTTGGGACTGGCTGACGCCAACCCGATCAGTTGGACATCTTCTCGTATTGCGCACGCGGTCTGTCGTTCGTCATGCGGGCGTCCCATGATCGATCCAAACGTGGGATTTATTACTCAGCCCCTCGGACACCTCGCCGCCATGGACTTGCTCCACCTTCACCTGCCTTGGTGGAACTACTTCGAGGGCCTCGGGCAACCACTCGCCGGTGAAATGCAGTCCGCCGCGCTCTTTCCCCTCACGCTGCTGTTCGCGTTACCGGGCGGGCTGCTCTGGTTTCATATCTCGCTCGAAATCATCGCTGGGTTGTCGACATACTTCCTCGCCAAGCGACTCGGCGTCAACCAATTGATCGCCACCACCGGGGCGATTCTCTTTGCTCTCAACGGCACCTACGCCTGGCTCGGCAACGCGGTACTCAATCCCGTGGCGTTCCTGCCCATGCTGCTCCTTGGAGTAGAGATGATCTTCGACGGTGCGCGCTTCGGCGTGCGCAAGGGCTGGTACTTAGCGGCGATCGCAATTGCCTTCTCGCTCTACGCCGGATTCCCCGAAGTCGCGTTCTTCGATGCACTCTTTTGTGCGGGCTGGGCCATCGTGCGGTTCTTCGACATTCCTCGCGAGAATCGTCTTACGGCGGTGCGCCGACTCGGACTCTCGGGACTCATAGGACTTCTGCTGTCGTTGCCGATATTGATTCCATTCCTCGACTTCATGAAAGTCGCGATCATCGGGAGCCACACCGCCGACGTGGCGGGAGTCTCGCGACTAACCCTGCGGGCGCTCCCGATGTTCTTCGACCCGTACATCTACGGGACAATTTTTCGCAACACCAACGCGATCGGTCCCTGGGGCGCGATCGGAGGCTACTTCACCATCAGCGTGACGGTACTCGCCCTGCTCGGTCTGTTTGGTAAGCGACTCCGTCCGCTTCGCATTTATTTGGGTGCGTGGACGGTTGTAGCGATTCTCGGGATGACCAATTTCCTGCACGTACGGAGTCTGTGGAACGCAATCCCGCTCGTTAACACCGCTACGTTGCCGCGTTACATCATGCCGAGTTGCGAAATAGCAATTATCGTTCTTGCCGTATTGGGCCTGATGGACTTTGCCACCAATGCGAGGGCGAAGAAACTAATTAATCTGACGACGTTGCTCGGACTCCTCATTCTGTTGTGGGGCGTGTTGCTCGCCGGCAAGATCAATGACGGGATCGTCCTTGGACACGCGTCGCGGTACATCCACATGGTCATTGACGTCATCCCGTTCATGGCGGTAGCAGCCATCGCGATCGTGGCAAACTTCTTTCGACGCTCCATCGCACCCTTACTCATTGCCTGTGTACTCGTTGGCGAATCGTTCATTATGTTCGCCATACCGAGTGGCGACGCGCCGATATCAACAACTGTTGATCAGGCACCGATCACGTACCTCCTCACGCACCAAGGCGAGGATCGATTCCTCGATTTCGCCGTCATTTTCCCCAACTTTGGTTCTCAGTTCGGTCTCAACTCGCTCAGCGTCATTGACTTGCCATTCCCCAAGACGTTTAGCAAGTACATCGAGTCCCAGCTTTACCCGGGCCTCACTCCCGAGAATCAGTTCATCATCAAGAATGGCCTCACCGGATATGCATTGCAGCAAAAGGAGCTCGTCGATCACTTCGCGGCCTACGAAGCTGCGTCGGTAAAGTACCTCGCCCTGCCTACGGGTCTCGCGCTCTCACCAAAATTGACCGCCCTCGGCGTGACTCACGTTTTCTCAGACGCAACCGCAACGATCTACGAAATGCCGCATCCGCGTTCCTTCTATTCGACCACCTCGTCCACCTGCACGGTCTCGAGTCGTAATCCCGATTCAGCGAACGTCAGTTGTCCGAGCGGCGCGACCACCTTGCTTCGCACTGAACTCTCGATGGCCGGCTGGCACGCGTCGGTAAACGGAAAATCAGTTCCGATAACGACGGTTGATGGCGTGTACCAGAGTATTCAAGTGCCCCAGGGCTCGTCGACGGTCAACTTTTCTTTTCTGCCACCCCACGAGAAGTACGCCGTGCTTCTGGGACTGCTCGGCGCATTCTTTCTCCTCGGTACTTGGGTTCGCGAGCGATTCCTTTCGCCTCGTGCACCTCGCCACGCGAAGTAGTAGCCAATGTCCGTCACGCTCTACGGAGTATTCGCCGTGACGTTCATGATGGTGATGTACGCGCTCGAATCGAAAGGGCGCCAATTTGTTTTCGCGTTCGCATTCGGTTGCGTGCTGTCGAGCATCTACGGATTTCTCAGCGGGGCGTGGCCCTTCGGCGTGGTCGAGGGTCTATGGACTCTCGTCGCGGTAC
>JBBQGY010000192.1:0-3067 GCA_038323435.1 Acidimicrobiales bacterium | reverse complement strand
CACTCGACTTCGTACTGTGGCAGCCGTCGCTCGATGACGAACCAGCGTGGGAGTCGCGTTGGGGAGCCGGGCGACCGGGCTGGCACATTGAATGTTCAGCCCTGGCACTGCGCGATCTCGGCGAAACCCTCGACGTGCACGGTGGTGGACGCGACCTCGCGTTTCCCCATCACGAGTGTGAAGCGGCGCAGAGTGAATCAGTCACTCATGCCCCGTTCGTGAAGCATTGGATGCACGTAGGACTCGTTGGTCTCGACGGGACCAAAATGTCGAAGTCGCTCGGCAATCTCGTGTTCGTCCACGACCTCGCCACTCGCGCCGAACCGACCGCCGTTCGTCTCGCCCTGCTCGATCAGCACTACCGGGGCGACTGGGAGTGGCGCGACGAGTTGCTCACGCTCGCGCAGTCGCGGCTCGCGACCTGGCGCTCGACCTTGATGACCGGTCGGGCGAGTTCGGTGCTCGACGACGTGCGCGCCGCACTCGACGACAACTTGAACTGCCCTGAGGCGCTGCGGGCGATTGACGACGCGGCACTGTCGGGTTACAGCGTCTCATCGTCGGCGTCGTTGCTCGGCATTACTCTTTGAGTAGCGAAAGGCCCTGATGTCCGATCTCGAAGTTCACCTTCCCGATGGCAGTACGCGAACCCTTAGTGCCGGTTCGAGCGCCCTGGACCTCGCGGGTGCCATTGGCAAGCGCCTCGCGAAGGACGCCCTCGCGGCGGTGGTGAACGGTGAGCTGACCGATCTCCACACCGTGTTGCCGACGGGCGCCACGGTCGCCATTGTTACTCCCACGAGCGACCAGGGGCGCGACATCCTGCGCCATTCGACGGCGCACGTGCTGGCCCAGGCCGTCACGCTCCTGTGGCCCGGCGCGCACTACGCGATTGGTCCCTCGATTCGCGACGGTTTCTACTACGACTTCGCACTGCCCGGTGGCGAGCACTTCACCGAGGACGATCTGCCGCGCATTGAGGGGGCGATGCGCGCCATCGTCGCCGAAGATCAACCGTTTATTCGTGCGGAGTACACCACGCACGAGGGACTCGAACTGTTTAAAGATCAGCCGTTCAAGATCGAGATTATTAACGCCGTGGCCGGTGGCGCTAGTGACGACGACGACCTCGGCGAAGTGCAAAGCGCGTCGGTCGTATCGACGTACTCGAATACGCCGGAGTTTCGTGACCTCTGTCGAGGGCCCCACGTACCGGGTACCGCACGCCTCGGACATTTCAAACTGATGCGCGTCGCGGGGGCGTACTGGCGCGGCGACGAGAAGCGCCCGCAACTCCAGCGCATTTACGGCACGGCTTGGGAGTCTCAGGCGGCTCTTGACGCGCACCTCGAACAGTTGATTGAAGCCGAGAAGCGCGATCACCGCAAACTGGCGGTTGAACTGGATCTTCTCAGTTTTCCTCAAGAAATCGGCGGGGGACTGGCGATCTGGCATCCCCGGGGCGGCATTGTGCGTAAACAGATTGAGGACTACAGCCGCGAACGCCACCTCAACGGGGGGTACGAATTTGTCTTTACGCCCCACCTCGCTAACGCTCGGCTCTTCGAGAAGTCGGGACACCTCAGTTTCTATAAAGACGGCATGTACCCACCAATGGAGATGGATAACGGTACGTACTACCCCAAGCCCATGAACTGTCCCATGCACTGTCTGATCTTCGATAGTCGCCCTCGCAGCTATCGCGAGCTGCCACTTCGACTTTTCGAGCTGGGAACCGTCTACCGCTACGAACGCGCGGGCACCCTGCACGGTCTGATGCGAATTCGTGGTTTCACCCAGGACGACAGTCATATTTTCTGCAACGAGGAGCAGTTGCAAGATGAGATCACGTCGCTCTTGGAGTTCGTGATCAGTGTGTTGCGCGCGTTCGGTTTCACGGACTTTACGGCCAACCTTTCGACGAAGGATCCCAAGAAGTACGTCGGCAGCGACGAAATCTGGGAGCAGTCCACCGAGGCGCTACGCGTGGCGATGGATCGCTACGGCCTGAAGTACGACGTCAAAGTGGGGGACGCTGCGTTTTACGGTCCAAAAATCGATATTGACGTACGCGACGCCATTGGTCGCACGTGGCAGTTGAGCACAATTCAGTGCGATTTCAACCACCCCGAGCGCTTCAATCTTGAATACGTGGGTGCCGACAACCAGCGCCACCGACCCATCATGTTGCACCGCGCGCTCTTTGGTTCGATTGAACGGTTTTTTGGCGTCGTGCTCGAGCACTTCGCGGGCAATCTGCCTACGTGGCTCTGCCCCGAACAGGCCCGCGTGCTCGGCGTGCGTGACGGCCACGACGGCTACGCCGCTTCGGTCGTCGAACAGTTGCGCACACACGGCGTGCGAGCACAGACCGAAGAGGCCAGTGAACCGCTCGGATCGCGAATTCGTAAAGCGAAATTGGAGAAGATTCCCTACATTTTGGTGGTCGGCGATGATGACGTGGCGGCGTCGACCGTGGGCGTGAACGCTCGAGGTTCGAACGACCCCGAACGCGGCGTGACGGTTGATGCGTTCACGAGTCGCATTGGACTCGAGATCATCTCTCACGGTGGGCCCGAGGACGAGTAGTGGCCCTCGAACGGTTCTCCGCGGCGTGGCGCGAAGAGTACGTAACGAGTGTTGACACCGCTAGCAACACGAGTGACGAGCACGGGTGCGTCTTTTGTCGACTCGCCGAAGAGCCGACCGACGAGAGCACCGGCGTGCTCGTGCGCAGTGAGTTGAACTTCGTGGTGCTGAACGCCTTTCCCTACGGTTCGGGCCACCTGCTCGTCGTGCCGCGTCGTCACGTCGCCGCGTTGCCCGACCTCACGAACGCCGAATACGCGGATTACTTCTTGATGTTGCGAACCGCGGTCGTCGCCATTGAAAAGGCGTACGGTCCCGACGGACTCAACGTGGGCATGAATCTCGGTCAAGCGGCGGGAGCCGGTATTCCTCAACACCTGCACGGTCACGTACTGCCGCGCTGGAGTGGCGATACCAACTTCATGACCTCGATCGGCGAGACGCGCGTACTGCCTGAATCACTCGCTTCCACGTGGCA
>JBBQGY010000191.1:0-3077 GCA_038323435.1 Acidimicrobiales bacterium | reverse complement strand
TTCCAGCGCGCTTCAACCGCAATGCCATGCTTTTCTGTTCCTGGGTGAGACGAAGTCCGCCCATCACAACCTCCTAAGTCAATCAACACATCGTGGTTGATTCACAGGAACGTTGCACTCACCCCTTGAAACCGCCAAATGATTTAGTTTCTAGGAAACTCGTCGCGATTGAACTAATCATTTTTTCGATGGGGAGCCCATTTCATTCAAGGTCGGCGTTCCACACCATGTAGATATGCCGATAGGCAGTTCGTCGACGAGAATCGGCGCGATCTCGATTAGTAATATGTGGTACATTTCCACGATGTCGAAAATTGAACGTATCGATGTCTTTTCGTACAGTTTGACCTACGCACACGGCGACTACGTGATGTCCGCTGGACGTACGATTCGCAGCCTGCTCAGCACTGTGGTGCGGGTGACGACGGAGTCGGGCGTCGAGGGATTCGGCGAAGTCTGCCCGCTGGGCGCGAACTACCTACCGGGCTACGGCACCGGAGCGCCCTCAGCGATTGCCGAATTCGCATCGTCCCTCATCGGCGTGGACGTGGAAAATCTCGGACTCATCAACCACACAATGGACGCAACGCTGGCCGGTCACGGCTACGCCAAGTCGGTCGTTGACATCGCTTGCTGGGACGCGTACGGCAAATCCGTTGGCCAGCCGGTTTACACTTTGCTCGGTGGGCGGCGTCACGATGACCTCCCTCTCTACGTCGCGGTGCCGCTGGACTCCACCGAGGAAATGGCGAGACACGTCGTTGCGCGCAAAGCCGAGGGAACCCAGCGATTCCAGCTCAAAGTAGGCGGGGATCCGTACGATGACGCGTCGCGCGTGGCCGCCATCGTCGAGGTGACCGACGCCGACGACGTGATCATTGCCGACGCCAACTGCGGCTGGCGACTTCAAGACGCGGTGATCGCCGCCCGTCTGCTCGAAGACATGGACCGGGTCTACCTTGAACAGCCCTGTCGCACGTTAGAAGAATGTCTCATCGTGCGCGAGCGAACGACCATGTTGATGGTGCTCGACGAAGTCATCACGGACCCCCAGGCACTCATTCGCGCCTACAACGCGAAGGCGATGGAGGCAATTAACCTGAAAATCAGCCGCGTCGGTGGGCTGACCAAAGCTAAGTTCATGCGCGACCTGTGCGAAGCCCTCGGCGTGCGCATGACGATCGAAGACACGTGGGGTGGCGACCTGACCACCGCGGCGGTGAGCCATCTCGCCACCAGCACCGACCCCGAGCTGTTGTTCGCCGCGTCGTACATGAACGACTGGGTGCTCGAACACCTGGCCGGCTACCAGCCTCGATCACACAATGGCCGGGGCTCCGTGAGCGACGTCAACCTCCCCGGACTCGGCATCGACGTCGACGTGGCCTCGCTCGGTGAACCACTGTTCAGCGTCGAGGCGACCAACTGATGAAAGACGCACCCCACGTGGCGAACGGGTCAGTGGCGGTGCACTGACGTGTCGGTGGTTTTCGGCGCCATCTCAGCCACTGACTACCACACCGCCGGCGAGCCCTTTCGCATCGTCGAGGATGGCTTCCCACCAATGGACGTGGCGACCGTCGCCGCGAAGCGCGTTTACGCCCAGGATTCGCCCGACGTCAATGCCGTTCGTGCAATGCTCTGTCGAGAGCCCCGGGGTCACGGCGACATGTATGGGTGCTTCGTCGTCGCCCCCGACGACGACGGCGCCGACTTCGGAGCGTTGTTCTGGCACAACGACGGCTACTCGACCGCCTGTGGCCACGGGACCATCGCGCTCGGCGCCTGGGCCGTCCAGAGCGGTCGAGTCGTCGGTAACGCCGACGGTGACACCGCGATCATCATTGACGTGCCGTCGGGCCGCGTCGTTGCCCGCGTGACGCAAGTCGCCGGTACCGTCACCTCGGTGACGTTTGAAAATGTCCCGTCATACCCGGTGCGACGCGCCATCGACGTCGACATCTCGATTGGGCGCGTGGCCGTCGACGTCGCCTTCGCGGGGGCGCTCTACGCGTCAGTGCCCGCCTCGGCTCTCGGCCTCGACGTCACACCCACGCACGCGCCCGAGTTGCGAGCGCTCGGGCGTGAGATCAAGTGGGTGCTCAACAACAGCGAGGTCGCCGAGCACCCCTCTGACCCTCGACTCAGTGGTATCTACGGCACCATCATCTTTGACGACCTCGGCCCGACGGAGCGGGGACTCCACCAACGCAATGTCACCGTCTTCGCCGACGGGCGCATCGACCGGTCACCTTGTGGTTCGGGGACGGCGGCCCGATTGGCGCTCCTCGCCGACGACGGACAACTCGACAGCGAACATGAGCTCATCCACGACTCGATACTCGGCACTCGCTTCATCGGACGCTTCCGGTCAGTGCCGGGTGACGGGCCACCCGGCTCCATCTCCCCCTCGATCGAAGGGATGGCCTACCGCACGGGCCACAGTGTTTTCACCTTCGACCCCACCGACCCGATCGGCGTCGGGTTCCTACTGTGACCGCGTCGTCAATGAACTGGGTGTCCGGCGATGAGATATTCGCGACGCTCAGCATGGAGCAAGCAGTTCGCGTCATTCAACGCGACCTACTCGCCGGACTCGATCCCGCGCACGACCTCTCGCGGGTGATTGACGTCGTAGAGCACGGCCAACTCCTCTATATGCCATCGCAGTTCGGCGAATTCGTCGGTGCAAAGGTATCGACAGTGGCACCGTTCAACCCCGCGAAGGGGTTACACCGGATCCACGGCATCTACGTCTTAATGGATGCCGTTACCCTCACTCCGGTCACGGTGATGGACGCCCAGGCGCTCACCGCGCTTCGCACTCCCGCCGTCTCGGCCGCCGTGGCCGACCGCCTCGCGCCCGACCGGGTCGAGCATCTCGTCGTCTTCGGCTCGGGGACCCAGGCCTGGGGCCACGTCGAAGCGATGCGCGTTATCCGCGACGTCGGTCGGGTGAGCATCGTCGCTCGAGACCAACGCCGCAGCGCCGCTCTCGTCGACCGACTCCTCGCCAGCGGGCAAGCGGCCCGTCTCGGCACCGCGAACGACGTCGCCGACGCTGCGGTGATCGTCTG
>JBBQGY010000190.1:0-3082 GCA_038323435.1 Acidimicrobiales bacterium | reverse complement strand
TGCTTCGTGTCCATCGACCGTGATCCGACGCGGGCCCATAATCCCGCCGGCATTATTGATCAGCGCGTCAATCGTTTCGTAGCGTTCGAGCAATTTCACCGCCAATGCACGCACCTGATCGAGATCGGAGAAATCGGCAATGAAGAAGTCAATCTTGAGGGAGTTGGCGACTGCCATGGTCTTTTCTTTCGAACGTCCAATGACAACGACGGTGTCGCCAAGGGCACTAAGTCGGGCGGCTCCCGCCGCCCCAATACCGTCACTCGCACCGGTCATAACAATGGTTCGTGAGATCACGGGCATCCTCTTTGTGGGCAGTGCATTCGCAGTTGATCATTTGTCAAACGTTGGTGTAGTTGAGAATAGTGTCGACGCCGAGAGTCCTGAGCAGGTTCATTCGTGCTGATAGGGCGATTGTAAGTCTCTGTACGTTGAGTGGCTGACCAAGTACAGCCACCGATTTTCCCTAGGCTCAAAGCATGCTCCGCTCTTTCATCGACCGAAAGTGCGGAGCAACTCGCAGCGTCGTTCTCGCGTGCCTTGTTGCAGGCGTGATCTCACTTTTGGTTCCCAACGGAATAACTATCAACACCGCAGGCGCCGCAGTCCGGTCACTGCCCTATGAGGTGGGAATTACTCGCTGCGTCTTCGTTGACTCGACCCGCACCGTCTTGAACTACGCCTCCACGCCCCCGTCGGTGATCGCTCACAGTCGCGTCCTGGTCACGGAGATCCGTTATCCGACGTCATTATCAAAGTCCAATGTTGTTGAACGGGTGGGGGCCGTTCCCGCGATCAGCTCGGGTGGCTTTCCCATGGTGGTCTTTGCTCACGGCTTTAACGTCACGCCCGACAATTATGCGCCACTGTTGGATGCGTGGGTCCGCCGCGGATTCGTAGTGGTCGCGCCCATATTTCCCGATGAGAACCCCGCCCAGGTGGCACGTCAGGGTGGAAGTAACGCTGCCTACGACCTGTGGAACGAACCGGCCGACATCGTCTTTGTCACGCGCCAGGTTGTAGTCAGCAACACCTCGAAAACTGAACGGTGCCCTCTCGTGAAATCCTTGATCAACCCGAGCCAAATTGCAGTCGTCGGTCATTCCGACGGTGGCACCGTTGTGGGGATGCTCGCACTTTCTAATGGCAAAGATCCTCAAGGCATCTCTTATCCGACTCTTCGAGCCGGTCTGCACTTTCGTGGAGCGATTGTCCTTTCGGCCAAGGAAGACGGCGTATCAACCTATCAGTCACTTTTGTCGACACCGTCGCTACTCGTCGTGCAAAGCGCGGCCGATAGGTGCAACGCCCCAAGTGGTGCGCTCACGCTGTATCGAGCGATGCACCAAAGTAGGAAGTGGTTCCTGGAACTTCTCACGGCGCATCATCTACCCCCGTTTGACGGCGCTGACGTTCGTGCATTTAATCTCACCGTCGGAGTCACCACGCGATTTCTTCACATTGCGCTCGAGGGATCAACTCGCTCCCCCGACCTATTGGCGTACGGAAACTCCCAACCAACTTTGGCGCACCTGTTCCACGCAGGGCGCGGACCGGTCTTTGCGGCGACTAGTTCGACCTTCTACTGCGGGACGAACTGAAGCAGGTCGAGGACTAGTTTCCGGCGCTGAGTAGCGACCCAAAGATACTCACGAAGTTATTGGTGCACACGTGGGCGGCGGGAATCATGAAGTATTTCGTCCTAGGTTGGACGATGGGCCTTCGGACCACAATTCCCATCACGGAGTTACGTCCGCACGTTGTCACCGCACTTCGCAGAAGCAACCGCACCACAAACGAAGCAGTCACTAACTGGCCGGTGTTGAGAATTATTGCAGGATAGGCCACCACGTCGTTCATCGTACTGAGTCCGATAGGTGAATGACTTGTGCCAGTGACCGTTTGCACTCCAACTTCACCTTGTTTGACACTGCAGCGGGTACCAAGGTTTTTAAAGTAGAGGGTCCCCGAAATGGAACCGTGTCGAATAACGGCGGGCGACCGATAGCTCCGTAACTGTGTCGACGAACAGCTCGGCGTTTTTGGTAACGAGTTGGTAGCCGCGAATGCCGCAGTGGGGTAGATCGCGATCCAGGATGAGCCGATGAGAAAGAGCAAAAGAATGACCCAATGCAGAGAGGCTCTGCCATCACGCTCACAACAACTGCCACCATGAGCCATGAATGTAGGGTATTTCAGCGAATCACCTTGTAAAGAATTCGTAACCAACTCGTCATGGAAATCGATTCAAGGATGCCGAATTGATAACGAATGGATGACAGTTTCCTGTGAAGCGTCTGTGAAATTCAGAATTGACGACTGCTCGATTGCGCGGAGGCACGCCAGCCCGCAGGTATGCCGGTCAAATCGCCGTCCGCGCAGTTGTGCAGACTGCCAGATTGACGGCGAATTCCGTCACGGTTTGTCCTACCCGATGGCTTCATCTGGCAAAAAGGTGATTGCGGGGTTGGCGCGTTCACGGCCAAGGCGGAGGGCATCGATCTCTCGTTCAAGAACTCGAACTGGATCTCTTACGAATTCGATTGAGCAGACGAGAAGTAGGCCGACTGGCTAATTGAGCACTCGATCTTGGGTTCACTGCGATGTCGGTGGAGTGCCCGGGACCCTACGTCGCCAACGTCAACGGTCCGATATCCGCGTACGTGCTGTACCTCACGAAACTTATAGACGACACTCGAACAATCGCGAATGGGACATCGATAACGCAACAGAAGAGCGTGTTACTCGGTCAGTACCGCCAAGACGTGAGCGTTCTCACTTCTGTCGGAATGACGCTCTTCGTCGCACTGAACTCATAATTGTTCGAACTCACGCTGGCGCGAACTCGTCAGTTACGGAGAGCCAGAATCTCGAGTCCGTCACCGTCAAGATCTTGGTGCGAACCTTGTCGACCAGTCATCGCGAGCACGAGTGATTGAAGGGGTCCGCGAACTTCGGGCCCCCCGCCGTGCGACCACGGCACGTCAGTTGACGTCAAAGTCAGCCCGGCGATACGTCGTTTCGCTCCGATGAGGAGATTCGAGTTCTTCCAACTGTTCGCGACGGCCACGAGCGCCGCGTC
>JBBQGY010000189.1:0-3091 GCA_038323435.1 Acidimicrobiales bacterium | reverse complement strand
GGTGTCTTCGCTCTACGTCGCCGTCCATAATGTCGTCATGAACGATCGAGAAATTGTGCACTAATTCGATCGCCACGGCGCCCGCCACGCCGTCGCGTTCATTCCCACCGCAGGCCCGGGTCGAAAGTAACGCCAGACCGGCACGAACGAATTTTCCGCCGCCGGCCAGGTGCTGCTCCACCGCGGGCCGTAGTTCTGGACAGAGACGAAGTGCGGCAGCTTCAAGCGCCGGTTGGACCAACGATTTTGCGTGCACCAGCGTTGTCAGCGCAATCAAATCACCATCACGTTGGGACGTGGAGTGAGTCACGTTCATCCTCGCGTTCCCTCCAACGTCGGTGGGTTGAGCGCCGGTGACCCGGCGGCGTGGGCCAACGCTTCCGCGGCCGCGAGTTGGCCACTTCGAACGGCTCCTTCCATTGTTGCTGGCCATCCCGTTTCGCACCATGCACCGGCGAGGAAAAGTCCCGGCACCGACGTCGGAGGTGACGGTCGAAACGACCTACTGCCCGGAGTAGCGCGAAATGTCGCCGCGCGTTCGCGGGTCACGACCGCGTCAACCACGCGAGCCCCACGCGCGAGAGGAAAGATGTCGCCCAGTGCCGCAAAAAAGGTGGCGATCAAATCGGCTGAGCCTTCGCGCATGTAGTCGTCGGCGGCCGACAGTGAGAGCACGAGACATTGCCCCGAGAGCAAGCCGCTCGTGTCCGTTCGGTCGAAGATGAATTGAATTGGTGAATCCACACAGGCGGCAAGCGCAAGATCCGTCACCCGTCGATCAAGCACGAAATGAATATTGACAATGGGCGATGTTCCGAGTCGTTCGCCAATATCCGCATCGAGTGCGCCGAGCGCCGTCGCTTGGCGCGGTGAGGTAGCGACAATGACCTCGTCGAACATTCGAACGCTCTCGCCAACGCTGACGCAAAATACGCCACTGGCCGTTCGATCGATCGAACTGACAGTGGCGTTAAGCACCGTCTCGACGCCGGCACCGTCGAGAGCACGTGCGGCGATTGAACCGTGAAGTTCGCCGAGGGGAACTTTGGACCAGCCAATATCGGCGCCGTCGGCTTGATCGAGAAGTCCAACGCGAAAGACTTTGGTCGCCAGCGCCAACGACGCCTCGCCAGCGCGAACGTTGAGAGTGGGCAGAGCAATGAGGTCCCAGAGACGATCAACGGCGCGGGGTGACTGACCCTTGCGAGTGAGCCACTCGCCAAAGGAGATCGAGTCCAGCGAAGGATCATCGGGATCAAGTCGCCGTAGCGCCCACGCCGCTCGGGCGAGGAGCAATCTCTCTCGCACCGAAAGATGGCGATATCGCCCAAGTGATCCTGCGAGATGGAACGGAGCGGGTAGCCCGTTCCTTTTGAGCGTTGCGCGAATACCGCCCGGTGAGAGGACGGGCACATGGAGACGTGGTTGTAAGTACACCTGATCAGTTGCGCCAATTCGATCAATGAACTCTCGATACGCACTACAACAGCGAAGGAATACATGTTGTCCGTTATCGAACGAAAGTCCGTTGCGCTGAATCGAGGTTGTAAGCCCTCCGAGACTCGAGCGTCGTTCGAGTAGTACAACCTGCGCCCCGGCGTCGGCGCCCGCGAGTGCCCCGGCAATACCGGCCAGACCACCCCCGATCACGCCGATTCGAAGTGAACTCACGAACGCGCTCCGACCAGGCTTCGAACTGCAACCACAACCTTTTCCCCGGTCGACAGCGAAATCCGACCTTGGGTAACGGCTAGTGGATTACGTTCGATTTGAAAGAGTAATCGTTGATAAATTCCCGCCATCGCGCTCACGCAGGCCCGACTTCGACCACTCAGCAGCGGCGTAAGTTGAAGACCGGTGGCGAACCATTCGTTGGCCCGTGCACACTCGAAGGCAACGAGTCGCGCGATGTCCGAGGCCGGTCCCGAGAGGTCGGCGGAGCAGCCAACGTGCAGAGCGTCTTGTCGAGGTAAATACACCCGTCCGAGAGAACGATCTTCGACGACGTCGCGCAAAATATTGGTCAGTTGGAGCGCGACACCGAGAGCGTCGGCGATCGGCACGGCTTTTTCGGAGTGCTCGGGATCGAAGATTGCGAGCGACAGTCGCCCCACTGAACCAGCCACCTTGCGACAGTACACGACGACATCGTCAATGGTCTCGTACGACGTGCCGTTGACGTCCATTTCGCAACCGTCGATTATTTCCTCGAAGCAACCCATCGGGAGTTGATACCGGCGAGCGGCGTCGTCCAACGCACTGAGTACCGGATCGTACGTCTGGCGATCGATCGGGTTCATATCCTTTCGAATACGTTGCAGACCAGCCAACTTCACTTCGCGAGGATCACTCCCGTCGCCGACGTCATCAATACGTCGTGCGAATGCGTACACCGCCGAGAGCGCTTGACGTTCCGGCTTATGCAACAACCTAATGCCGTAGGCAAAATTTTTTGCCTCGCGCCGAGTTATGGTCTCGCACCATTCATAGGCGGCCTCGGTTTTCATCGCGCCGATCTCCGCAGACTTGACGTCACCAACATTGGAAGTGCACGCTTGACGAGGCCACGTTTGGTCGGTCTGCACCGAAATTGAAGTACGTTATTTCCCGCTCGGTTAATAGCGTCAAGGGCCGCACTCCCTCCAGCGGCGAATCCCACCACGGCCACCCGTGGACGTAAAGGAAGCGACGCGGCCAATTCCGTGCCGGCAGATAAAAACTCGCGAGCTCGTTTGACTTGCATGGCCACCAAACTCCTGAGCGCCGACGAGGCGCGCGGCTCCGCGAGATCGTCTCGCGTGCACCCAAAACTCTTCAAGTCCTCGACGGGCAGGTAGACACGTCCACGCTGCGCATCTTCCTTGAGGTCTTGTAGGAATTCGACGAGTTGCAGGCCAATGCAGACCTTGTCCGACAACGCAATTCGCTCTGTGGTCGTCAGACCAAACACGCTGAGCACGAGTTGGCCCACGGGCGTGGCCGAGTACGTGCAGTACTCCACTAAACCGTCAAAACTCTCGTAGCTCTGCACTCGTTGGTCGATCCGGTTTGCTTCAATGAGGCGGCGAAAGGGGTCGAGGCTCAGGTCAAA
>JBBQGY010000188.1:0-3124 GCA_038323435.1 Acidimicrobiales bacterium | reverse complement strand
TTGCGCGGTACGCGGCACCCACGTGGTCGAACGAAAGTTTGAGCGCGTGACCGGGGTGACCCCAACCGCCGAAGAATCCGCGCCACGAGTCCAGAACCACGGAGGTCGTGAAGATGATGACCAATGCACCGATCGCGAGTCCGAGGACGACGGCGAGAAAAGTGACGAGGACGGGACTGCGTGCCGCCCAACTAATCCACCGAGGCAACGCAATTTTACGCATGGGTATCGACGTCCACGTTGGCCCCGGTCATGAGCAATCCAATTGTTTCGCGGCTAGTCGAGGGATCAACGACGCCGGTGATTTTCCCCTGATGCATCACGGCAATTCGGTCGCCGAGCGCTAGGACTTCGTCTAGTTCCGACGACACAATCAAAATGCCCAGACCTTCATTGCGCTCGTTGACAATTTGGCGATGCACATACTCAATTGAGCCAACGTCGAGCCCGCGAGTTGGTTGGGACGCCACCAGCAGCGTCAGTGGTCGTGAAAGCTCACGTGCGACGATCACCTTCTGCTGGTTACCCCCCGACAGTGAACTGACCTGTGACGACGACGACTCCGTCCGGATGTCGAAATCGCGAATTCGTTGTTCCGCGTTCTCGCGGACCATATCGAGGCGACGCGTTCCACGGCTTGCAAATGGTGCGCGACGCGGCGTATTCAAAACCAGATTGTCCGCCACCGACATCGACAGCACCAGGCCGTCGCGGTGTCGATCTTCGGGCACGTGTCCCAACCCGGAGTCGAGCATTTCACGGGGTGTTGCGTCGGTCACGTCGTGTCCGCCGAGGGTGATCGTCCCCGACTCCACGTGCCGAACACCGGCCAGCGCCTCGACCAATTCGGTCTGCCCGTTTCCTTGAATGCCGGCGAGCGCGACGATTTCGCCGGCCCGCACGTCGAGTGAGACGCCGTTGACGACGGCCACGCCACGATCGTCGCGAACCACGAGGTCGCGAATCTCGAGCACTTCGGCACCGGGCTCATGAGGTTCCTTGTGAACCGTGAGATTTACTTCACGACCGACCATCAGTGAGGCCAATGCCGACTCGGTTTCGGTCGGTTCGGCAGAGCCCACCACCTTCCCGTGGCGAATCACGGTGATGACGTCAGAAATCTCGCGAACTTCCTTGAGCTTGTGGGAGATGAAGAGGATTGACTTTCCGGCCTCTTTCAGAGAACGCATGATGTCCATCAGTGCGTCAATCTCTTGTGGTGTCAGTACCGCGGTCGGTTCATCGAGAATAAGCAGTTGCGCGTCGTGATTGAGGGCCTTCAGAATCTCCACTCGCTGTTGAATGCCAACTGGAAGATCCTCGACCACGGCGTCGGGATCAACCTCGAGCCGGAACTTCTTGGACGCTTCACGGATGCTCTGGTCAGCCTTGGCCCGGTCGAGGCGACCGAAGGATTTCGTTGGCTCAAATCCGAGCACGACGTTCTCAGCAACCGTGAACACTGGGACCAGCATGAAATGTTGGTGCACCATGCCAATACCGAGGCGGACCGCTTCTCCCGAATCATGAAGAATCACGGGCGTTCCGTCAATCAGAATTTCGCCCTCATCGGGATGGAGCAGCCCAAAAAGTACGTTCATGAGGGTTGACTTGCCGGCGCCGTTCTCGCCGAGGAGGCAGTGAATCTGCCCCGGTTCGACGACGAGGCTGATGTCATCGCACGCGGTGAATGAGCCGAAGCGCTTAGTGATCCCCTTCAGTTCAACGCGCATGAAAGACAATCGTACACAGGACGAGGGCCCGAGCCATGTGGCTCGGGCCCTCGTCACAACACGTTGTCGTCAATGACGACGTGGCGTTAACTTGCGGGGTACTTGTTCGGGTTTACTGAGATCTTGCGGGACTTAATGCCCGCCGCAATCTTCGCAATCGCCGACTTCAGTGATGCGGAAACCTTGATGCCACCGTACTGAAGTGCGGTTCCCTGGTTCTTCAACGTACCGATGTAGACGCCACCGGCGAACGTGCCGTTCGCGCCCGACAGCACGGCGTCGCGAACTGACGCTTCGACGCCCTTGGCAACAGTGCCAATGAGCCAACCGCAGTCGGCCTTGTCAGAGACACAGCCATTGCTGTCAACCCACATGACCGAGTGACCCTTACCAGCCTGCTTCGCCGCAGCGATGGAACCGAGACCCACCGAACCAGCGACCGGGAAGACAATGTCGGCCTTGGCGGCAAAGTCACCAGCGGTGATGGTCTTTCCCTTGGTCTGGTCGGTGAAGTCTCCAACGAATGTTCCAGTACCTGGGCAGTTCGACAGCGTGCACGTTACGCCCTTTTTCGGCGTCCAGCCGAGTACCTTCACGTGCTTGTGGTTGATCTTGTTGTAGTAACGAACACCGGCGACGTAACCACTCATGTACATCGTCACGCTCGGGAATGCCATACCACCGTAGGTCGCGACTCGACCGGACTTGGACGCGCCAGCTGCCAGGTAGCCGCCGAGGAATGCGCCCTGGTCGGTCTCATACTGCAGGGAAAGTACATTCTTCGACGAGGTCGATGGTGCGTCGTCCACAATTGCGAAGTCCTGGTTGGGGTTGAGGTTGGCCGCGGCCGCGGTCGCAGAGTCCATCAAGAATCCAACCGTCACAATGATGTTGCAACCCTGGGTGATGAAGCTCTGAATGTTTGGGGCATAGTCATTGGACGACGTCGACGAAAGGTAGGCCACTGAAATATTCGTGTCCTGAGCGGCCGCGTCGAGCAAACCCTTGTAGGCCGAATAGTTGAACGACTTGTCATTGATACCACCAGTGTCGGTGACGACGCACGCCTTGTACTGCGTAGCGGCCGATGCCGATACGGTCGTCGCAGCGACGCCCGCGGTCAAGGTACCTAAAACTAGTGACGTAGTCCCTAGCCAAGTGCCAATACGACGAACGCCCCCCATCTTTTTACTTAAATGCATATACATCCCCTTTTGTGGATTTTGTAGTCGTGTCGTGCTCCCCTACGCGGGGACGCCGTTCACGGTCAACTGTTGTTGGCAATGACCTTAGCCCTGAATTTGGCACGAAGTTGGGTCGGCGATGGCGACGATGTTACGTGTTGACTTCCGCGAAATTAACGAGAATTACTTGCTCGTGGCGCGCCCGGT
>JBBQGY010000187.1:0-3162 GCA_038323435.1 Acidimicrobiales bacterium | reverse complement strand
AAGTTCGCCGACCTCAGTAACGGGCAGTACACCGAGCGACGCGAGTCCCTCCGCGGCCAAGATCTCGACTTCCAGCATGGAGTCGAAACGGTTCTCGTCACTGAAGAGCGCCGCTACGTCGCTCGGGGAATATCTCGGAATCATTTTCCTCCTAGGCCGCGCCGAGAGCGATGTCGTTGCGCATCACTCTTCCATCAAAGGTTACGAGCACCGTAGCGGCGTAGGCGCGACGTCGCGCTTCGGCGACGGTTGCACCGACCCCCGTCACGGCGAGCACTCGACCGCCGGCCGTCACAAATTCTCCACGATGATCGCGATCGGTGCCGGCGTGAAAGACCGTGACGCCTTCGATTGGCGTCGCGAGCTGTCCGTCGGGCCCGAGGCCGCTGATGACGTCGCCATTTCTCGAACCTTCAGGGTAGCCGTGACTCGCCAATACGACCGTCACGGCGGCGCCCGACGCGCTGACCAGCGTGCCGTCGAGCCGTTGCTCGCCGACGCGAAGCAGGAGGTCCCAGAGGCGATCGCCGTACAGGGGGACCAAGACTTCAGTCTCGGGGTCGCCGAAGCGCACGTTGTACTCGAGCAACTTCGGCCCCTTCGACGTCAACATCACGCCGGCGTAGAGGACACCGCGAAAGTCAATGTCGCGTCGATGAAGTTCGGCGACGGTCGGAGTAATTATTTCGCGCATGACCCGCTCCACGAGCGACGCGTTCATGACCGCCATTGGCGCGAACGCGCCCATGCCGCCGGTGTTCGCGCCTTCGTCGGCGTCGCCCACGCGTTTGAAGTCTTGAGCGGGCACGAGCGCCGTCGCGCTCTTACCGTCACAGAGCACCAGCAACGAGCATTCGTTCCCGTCGAGCCCCTCTTCGATGACCACCGTACGACCGGCTCCCGCAAATGACGCACCACGCATCTTTTGGGTCACGTCACGTGACGCTTCAGCGAAGTCGTTGGTCACGAGCACCCCCTTGCCGGCGGCGAGCCCGTCGGTCTTCACGACGTAGGGCGGTGTCATGGTCGCGAGAAAGGAGAGGGCGTCCGATTCGCTCGAAAACGTGCCAAAAGCAGCCGTCGGGACACCCGCGGCGGCGAGGAACTCCTTCATAAATGTCTTCGACCCTTCCAGGGCGGCACCGTCAGCACCCGGACCGACTACCACCTTTCCCTGAGCGCGGAGCCGATCGGCCAAACCCTCAACGAGTGGCTGTTCAGGACCAATGATGAAGAGATCGCCGTCGAGATCGGTGGCGGGCGTTTTGACACACGCGATACCGTGGGCCACTATCCCGGCGTTACCCGGCGTCACTACGACGTCAGTGGTTTTCGCCAGCGCCCAGGCCAACGCGTGTTCGCGCGCGCCCGATCCGACGATGATGCAGCGATTCACGCCGGTCGAACGAACTGCTCTCGGCCGGGACCCACACCCACCACCGATATCGTTACGCCCATCGTCTCTTCGAGAAACCGGACGTACGCCTTGGCCGCCCCGGGAAGATCTTCGTACTTCGTTGACTCGGTGATGTCAGTCTTCCAACCGGGCAACGTCTTGTAGACCGGCTTCACCTCGTGCAACACCGACTGGTGATAGGGCGGGTAGTCAAAGTGCACGCCGTCGGCTTCGTAACCTACGCAGACCTTGATCTCGTCGAGCGTATCCAGCACGTCGAGTTTGGTGAGTGCGATTTCACTGAGCGAATTCAGTCGCGCCGCTTGGCGTGCCATCACGGCATCAAACCAACCTACGCGTCGGCGCCGTCCCGTATTCGTACCGTATTCGTGACCACGATCAACCAAAAGTTCGGCGAGATCGCCGTCGAGTTCTGTGGGAAACGGTCCGGCACCCACGCGAGTGATGTAGGCCTTGGCAATGCCGACGATGCCGGTGAGGTCACGTGGTCCAAGTCCCGATCCGGTACACGCACCACCCGCGACCGGGTTCGAAGAAGTGACGAAGGGATACGTACCGTGATCGAGGTCAAGAAACGTGGCTTGCGCACCCTCGAGAAGAATTCGTTGACCGTTCGCGAGTGCCTCGTGTACGATGCCGACGGTGTCGCCGATCATGGGCGCGAGCCTTGGGGCCATCTCGTCGAGGTACCGTTCGGCGATGGCCTTCGCGGGGATCGCGGGACGATTGTAGATCTTGGTGAGCACCAGATTCTTCTCGTGCAATACGACGTCGAGCTTTTCGCGAAAGATTTTTGGGTCCAGGAGATCTTGTACGCGAAGTCCGACCCGCGACGACTTGTCGGCGTACGCCGGGCCGATTCCTCGCTTGGTGGTACCGAGTGCATTCTTGCCGAGGAATCGCTCCGTCAGACGGTCGAGCTCCTGATGGTAGGGCATAATTAGGTGGGCGTTACCCGACACGACGAGCCGCGAGACGTCGACCCCCTTGGCGATCAGCGTGTCGAGTTCGGCCAGCAGCACTGCCGGATCAATCACGACACCGTTGCCAATGACCGGGACAATTTGTGGATAGAGCACGCCCGACGGAACCAGTTGCAGTGCGAATGCTTCGCCGTCAACCACGATGCGGTGGCCGGCGTTGTGACCGCCCTGGTAGCGAACGACCATGTCCATATCTCGCGCGAGGAGGTCGGTCAACTTACCCTTGCCCTCGTCACCCCACTGGGTTCCGACTACGACGGTTGCGGGCACTGGACTCCTCGAGATGGCCTCGTTGCACCGCCAGCCTACCGCAGAGAAAATGCGGCATACCGTGGCCGAAGGATCGCGAGCGATCAATGTACTCGAGAGTGGCGCACGCAACGACATCGAGGGCGAGCGAATCGAGGGTGGTTAGCTTTCGCCGTCGTGACGGGAAAAACGTTCAATAAATACGGCAATCGAGTTACGTACCGGCACGAGATCACGCCGGTAGTGACGGTGAGTTTCCTCAACGTTAAATCGCGCGGCGACCGCGGAGTCTTGGAGTCGGTCCTTCACCTCTTCGAGCTCGAGTTCGAGCTTCATGATTCGTTTAACGCCCTCGAGATTCACTCCGTCGGTGGTCAGTTCTTGGATGCGTCGGATCGCCTCGAGGTCGGCTTCGGAGAATCGCCGCGATCCGCCACTAGTGCGCTTCGGGTTCAGTAGTCCACTTCGTTCGTAGTTTCGCAAGGTCTGAGGGTGCACACCGGCGAGCTCGGC
>JBBQGY010000186.1:0-3195 GCA_038323435.1 Acidimicrobiales bacterium | reverse complement strand
CGCGTTGCCAAGAGTTCCGATCAAATAGAAGTCAATGGCGCCGTCGATGAAGCACAGGCGACGCTCGGCTTGGCCCGGTCGCTGAGCGAACCGGACGGCCGGATCAACGAGCTCCTCGTTGCCCTCGAACGTGACCTCTGGGTCCTAATGGCTGAAGTTGCGACGCTGCCCGCGAATCGCCACAAGTTGATCGGCGACAAATCCCTCGTCACCGAGGCAATGATCACTCGTCTCGAAGAGCAGATCGATGCATTGTCCCTCGAGATTGAGATGCCCAAGGAGTTTGTGGTGCCCGGAGAGAACCAACTATCGGCGTCACTCGACGTTGCGCGAACCGTCGTGCGACGCGCGGAGCGGGTGGCCGTTGGCTACTCATTGGAGCAGTCGTTGGTGGTCGCTTATCTCAACCGGTTGAGCGATCTCGTCTGGACAATGGCCAGGTGGGCCGAAGGCCCCCATCATCGCACCGCCCGCGAATACCAGGAACGAGACACTTAATGCCACCTACCGCTCGGATAGCGACGCTCGCGGACGCGCTGACCATGCCCACCGTTGTCGTACCAGTGATCTTTGACGACGGCGCCGCCTACATTGCCGAGTCGGTGCCATCGACCATTGGTGAACATTCGATAGCGAGAGTTCTCTCGCGCGCGTGGTGCACGAAACAGGGACTTACCAGTGAAGCGGGCAGCATTGTCGTGTTGCGCTCTATCAGCAACGTCAACGTGGCGTTCGTCAGTCTGGGCTCGACGTTGAGCGCGCACGAGAGCTTCCGTCGAGCGGGCGCCGCGGCCCAACGCAGTGCCGGTGGCGCGTCGGTGGCATTTTTACTAGTTGCCGACAGTATGGACGAACCGCGCGACGCCGCTCAAGCACTCGTTGAAGGTGCGTTGCTATCGAGCTACAACTTCAAACAGGACTCCTCCGACGCCGTTTTCGCGGTGGTGGCGCTCGGTACACCGTTGCCGTCGATCGCGGTCCACGACGCGGTCAGTGAAGGAGTTCGACGTGGTGAGGTCGTGGCCGGGGGAGTGAATTGGGCGAAGCGGCTTATTGACTCGCCACCCGCTTCGATGGTGCCCAAGGAACTCGCGAAGTGCGTCGAACAACGACTCGAGAGCGACGCATTCGTGACTGTCGAATCCTGGACTGAATCGAGGATCAGGAAGGAACGTTTGGGAGGACTCCTGGGCGTGGGCGCCGGTTCGGACCAGCCAACGCGACTGGTCTACGCCACCTACGATCCCAAACCTGGAGCCGATCTGCCCCACGTGGCACTCGTTGGCAAAGGCGTCACGTTCGACTCCGGCGGTCTCTCTCTGAAGCCGCCCGCCGGCCAAGAGTCGATGAAGACCGACATGTCCGGCGCCGCCATCGTGATGGCGGCGCTGTCGATCGCCAGCCGCTTGGCCCTCGCCGTACGCGTGACCGCCATTGCTCCCATGACCGAGAATCTGCCGAGTGACAAAGCACTGAAACCGGGCGATGTGCTCACAATTCGTAACGGGATGACCATAGAAGTCCTCAATACTGACGCCGAAGGTCGACTCATCCTCGCCGACGGACTCTGCCTGGCGGTGGAGGCAAATCCCGACGCGATCGTAGACGTCGCGACGTTGACGGGAGCACAGCGCGTGGCACTGGGCGACGAGGTCGGTGCGTACTTCGCGTCAACTGATGAATTGGCCGCGTACATCGACGACGCGAGCAAACGCAGTGGGGAGGGACTGTGGCGAATGCCCCTGGTCGAACAGTACGAGACACACATTGACTCTGACGTCGCGGATATGAAGAACATTGGTAAGGCCGGCAACGCGGGCATGATCACTGCGGCGTTAGTACTACGTCGATTCACGGACGGTCGCCCGTGGGTACACCTGGATATCGCCGGCCCCGGACGATCTGATGCCAGCCGTGGCTACACCACCAGGGGCGCCACGGCGTTTAGCGCACGAGCGATCGTTTCGTTCCTCGGCGCCGTCGCCACCAGCGCGTCCTAGGTCCTCGAGCCGCCAATTCGTCGCACCCGAGACACCCTCGACGGTACGTCGCGTTCTAGCGAGCGCGACGCCACGTCATTGCCATCGGCCCGCCCGACCAAGACCGTCGCAAATAGTTCATCGTGCGTAATGCCAGCCCATTCGAGTACTTGGGGAGCGTTGCGAAAATTTCCCCAGAGCGAGGCCTGCCAACCATCTTCTTCGATGAGCAGCAGAAGTGCCATTGTCGCCATCGCCGCGTCGGTGTGCCAAAAGGGAAGCGGCCACTTTTCACGCTCGTCGAGTCCGGACGCGGATTTGTCCGACGCGGCATAGCGGTCGAAATAGTCCTGTGGCCGGGCCGTGACCAGCACCGCGCCGCCGGCGCGCTGGACGCCCGCGTACCGCGTTGAACGACCTCGCCACTCAGGATCGGTTGCCACTTCGAGATAGTCGCCCACAAGAGTCGCGCCAACGGTGTGCATCCGCACTCCCGCGCTGTTGCCAGCGGTGGGCGCCCAGAGCGCTTGGGCGCAGAGATCGTCGAGCCAATCAAGATCAACGGGAGTTGCGTTAAACGAACGGACCATGCGCCGGCGCGCGAGGAGATCACGTAATTCCATGACAGTGGTTTAGCATTCCGATTCGACTCGAATGTTGACCGAGCAGGTAAGATTTCAACACACAAAGGAGCGACAGTTGTCAACACCCCGAGATCTGCTCAATGCCGCAAAGGCGGAAATTCGCGAAATCGACCCGCACGAGGTCGCGAATCGCCTCGACTATTACACCTTGCTCGACGTGCGAGAGCCCGACGAGTACGAACAAGGTGCAGTCACCGGCGCGCTGCACATCGCCCGCGGACAGCTCGAATTCAACGTTGAGGGACGCCTACCCGACAAGAACGCCCCCATCGCGGTCTACTGCGCTGGGGGGGTTCGCTCGGCGTTTGCCGCCAAGACCCTCCAAGACTTGGGGTACGCCGACGTGGTGTCGGTCATTGGTGGATTTAATAAGTGGAAGGACGAAGGACTTATCTGGTCCACGCCTCGCACGATGACCCAGGATCAGCGCGTGCGCTATCACCGCCATCTCTTGTTGCCCGAGGTGGGCGAGTTGGGTCAGATGAAGTTGCTGGATTCGAAGGTCCTGTTGCTCGGCGCGGGCGGGCTCGGTTCTCCGGCCGCCCTCTACCTCGCCGCGACCGGCGTCGGCG
>JBBQGY010000185.1:0-3258 GCA_038323435.1 Acidimicrobiales bacterium | reverse complement strand
AGTTCCGTGCGAACGACGGAATTGTGGGTGGACCCTTCGAAGGTGCACCCGTTTTGCTCCTCCACACCACGGGAGCGAAGTCCGGCAACCTCCGAGTGAATCCAATGATGTACTTGAAACTCGAAGGGAAGGTGTACGTCTTTGCCTCGAAGGGCGGCGCCGACACGAATCCTGACTGGTATCACAATCTCGCCGCCAATCCCAAGGTCACGGCGGAAATTGACGGCGAGACCGTTGAAGCCGTCGCCAGAGTCCTCACCACCGAGGAGCGCAATGCGATCTACGCAGTGCAGTCCGAACGATTCCCCCAATTCGCCGAATACGAGAACAAGACGAGTCGCGTTATTCCCGTTATAGAACTGAGTTGGTAGTTTGCACTGCGAACGTCATGCCCCTCGAGCCGTCACGTCGATGGCGATGGATTGTCAGGCCCAGCTGAGTTCGACCAGTCGCGGATCACTGATGCCAAAGTGGTGCGCCACCTCGTGGATGACGGTCTTTCGAACTTGATTTCTCACGTCCTCATCGCTCGAGCACACCTGACAAATCGTTGACTGGTACAACGTAATGCGGTCGGGCATCACGGCGTTGTAACTGCGAAGTCCACGTTGCGTTAGGGGAATCCCTTCGTACAGCCCGAAAAGGTTGCGGCCAGGGGCTTCGTTCTCCACCAGGATTGCGACGTTATCAATCTGTGAAGCGAGATTCTCTGGGAGCGTCGCGAGGGCCTCGGCGACCAACTCCTCCAATCGTTCATTCGTTACTAGAAACATGATTGGAGCGTACCGGTCTACGAATCCATAAATGCGGCCACCGGAGCTCGACCAGTCCACACTCGATCATGACAGTGCCGTGAAGATTGGGAACTGAGATTCGCAATTGACCGAATCTGAAAGATGAACGTGTCATAAAATGGCCCGATCGCCACCGAACCAAAACCCCGAACGTCAAAAAGCCCCATTCGTCGGGTGATCGCCATCACTATCACCGGCCTCGCGTTCTACGTCGCTCTTCCAGCCCTCACGAAAGTGGTTTCGGCGTGGCCACGGTTATTGCATTTGGAGTTGTCGTGGTTACTGCTCATGTTCGTCGCCGAGTTAGCGAGCTTCACGTGTGCGATTTCGCTGCTGCGCCTCGTGCTACGAACCAAACAGTGGTTCACGGTCGTTGCCGCACTCATGGTCGGCAACGCCGTGACGAACGTTCTCCCCGCGGGAGACGTTGCAGGTGCGGGGGTGCAATACCAAATGCTCGCTATGGGTGGCATTGACTCTGATCAGGCGGCGGGTGGCCTCGCGGCCTCGTCAATAATTGGACTCGCCGGCCTCTTCATGCTGCCAATATTCGTGTTACCCGCAATAATCTCGGGCATCCCAGTCAGTGCCGGCCTCGTGCACGCGGCCTATCTCGGCATTGGAGGCTTCGCACTCATCGTGGCGTCGAGCGCACTTCTTCTTTCGAGTAACCGCGTCCTCGAGGGCGTGGCGGGTGGAATGCAGTGGCTGCTGAACAAAATTCCGCGACGTCGCTCACAGACGAAAGATCTTCGAGCGAGACTGCTCGCCGAACGCGACCTCGTACGTAACGATCTCGGGCGGCGTTGGTGGCAAGCCGGGCTGCTCGTAGGCGGAAGAATCGGCCTGGACTATTTGGCGCTGATTGCGGCACTGCGCGCTACCGGCGCACGACCGAACCCGTCGCTGGTGCTGCTCGCGTATGCGGCGACGGCGGTCATCGCACTCGTGCCACTCACGCCCGGCGGTCTCGGCATTGTGGAAGCGAGTTTGAGTGGCCTGCTGGTACTGGCCCGGGTACCCAGTGCGAGCGCCATTATCGCCACGCTCGCCTATCGACTCGTCACCTATTGGTTACCAATATTTGGCGGCGGCGGACTGTACGTATTCTTTCGTCGGCGATACGGACCGGTGAAGTTCGGTGCGGGTGCGAAGAAGGGCGACCCGCTGAATTGACCCGTCGCGCGATGACCGTTAGTGCTCGGATTGTACCCACGAACACAACGTGGTCGACCATCCGCTATGCGGTCGTGGCAATGTTGATTGCGGGTGCCGCGGCGACAACCGACCTGGCCAGCGCGACCGTGAAATCGCCTCACCAAGCGACGAGTTTGAGCAATTACTCGGTTGGCATCGAGCGATGCATCTTCGTCGATCACACGAGATCTGTACTGAACTACGCAAGTCGTCCGCCGTCGTTGCTTTCGTCCAATCGAACGCTCATCACAGAAATTAGATATCCCACGTCCACTCGATCATCGAGTGCCGCAGCGACGCTCGGCGCTCTGCCGGCCATTCGCAGTGGTGGATTCCCAATGATCGTGTTCGTCCACGGTTACGACGTCAATCCTTCGACGTACGCCGTCTTGTTGGACGAGTGGGCAAGTAAAGGGTTCGTCGTCGCGGCGCCGATCTTTCCAGACGAAAATAGTGCGGCGGTCGCCCAACAGCACGGAGCGAATACCGAGGCCGATTTGGTCAACGAACCGGCCGACATTGCGTTCGTGACGCATCAGATTCTCACCGATTCTGCCGCCGCTTCCACGAGTTGCCCGGTTCTTTATGGTCTCATCGACTCGTCGGCGCTCGCCGTGGCGGGACACTCCGACGGCGCAATCGCCGCAGGAATGCTGTCGTACTCGACGGGAATCGATCCCCAGGGCACTGCCTACGCTGGACTGCGATCGGGATTACATTTTCGTGCCACGATCATCATGGAGGGCGACGTAGGAGGCCGAGCTCCTTACCGCTCGTCGAGTTCTGGTCCGGCATTACTCGTGATCCAAAGCGCGCAAGATCACTGCAATCCCGCTCGAGGGGCCTTACACCTCTATCGATCCGTGCGGCAGACAAATAAATGGTTCCTCGAACTCTTGACGGCCCATCACTTGCCCCCTTTTGACGGTGTTGACCGGCACGCGTTCGCCAGCGTTGTTGCCACCACCAACTCGTTCTTTCAAATGTCGCTCGATGAGACATCGAGCGCGGCGCAGTTCTTAAGCGTCGGTAATGCTCGACCGTCCACTGCGCGACTGTTCCGCGCTGGTCCGGGACCGAATATTGCGCCGTTGACATCTCTTTATTGCCGACTCACTTAAAGGTCCATTTCACTCGCGGCGTTAACGCTCGGCGATCATCGCCGCGCTGCGATCCCAGAGTTGCTCGGCCAATTTCGGATCGGAAGCCTGCTTGTTGGCTCGGGCGACCTTGCGTTTGACGTAGTACTCGCCCGACATCCAATCGG
>JBBQGY010000184.1:0-3268 GCA_038323435.1 Acidimicrobiales bacterium | reverse complement strand
TCCGAGAAACTCTGGCCGATGTTCCTACTCGCCCACGTGCCGGGTCGACGACGCTCGGCGTGGGTTGGCGTGTGGGCGGTTCCGAGCGGCGTTCTGTTGCTTTCACCGGGGCTTCTTTTCAACTTGGTGTGGCTCGCGTGGCTCGGGGCAGCGGTTGTCGCCGTCGGACTTGGTGCCCACCTCTTTTCTCTCATGATGCACATCCGCCACCGTCGACGCAAGGCCGACCTTCATTTGTTGTACGTGGTTACCGCTGCGGCGTGGATGGTCGTTGGCATCGCCCTCGCACTGGCGGCGGAGCTGACGATGCGACGAGATCACCCCCTGGGCGTTGCTCTCGTAGCGGCGGCGGTGACGGCGATAGGTGGGTGGCTGCTCGTGGCGTTGGTCGGCCACGCGCACAAAGTCGTGCCCTTCATTTTGTGGTCGGCACTACGAGGTCAGGGCATCAATAAAAAAGCCGACGGCACGCCACTGATGTTCGCCGATCTCTACGACCATCGTTGGGCTGCCATTGTCTACGGACTCGTGACTGTAGGCGTCGGCGCACTCTGCCTCGGCTACGCCGCGTCGATTTCACTGGCTATTGGCATTGGCGGTGGCATGTTCATCATGACTGGGATCTGCGTGTGGGTGAATCTCTCGCTCAAGCCAACACGTTTGCTCTTGGCCCAGAACCGAGCTCGTCGTGTCGATGTCGGAGCCAGCGACGTACGTCTTTCTGATGCCGCGGACCCGGTGAAGAGCGACGTGGTTCCCCACTGATAATCGGTGGGGACCGATTGTAATCAAACAGTTATTCTCGACGCGGGAATGCAGCGCTCGAAGCTGCGGTTGACCGGTCCGGGCTGACGCTTCAACACACCATTGGATGGAACAACGTGAGGTACATCGGCCCCCAACGGAACGGAAGAGCCCTTCAGTTGATGGTCTTTGTGGCTGTCTTACCAATGCGCAACCGCCACAGCTCTGGTCCCGATTCGAGGTAGTCCCAGGTGAATTCGCCGGCGTATTGAGCATCGAACTGGTAATGCAGCGGCTTGGGATCGTGATCGTTGACGAGTACGAAGCCGCCGTCTGGAACGAGTTCGTTAAACGTGGCGAAGATGATCTCATGACGTTGTCCGTGAGGCAGCACGCGAACGTCGACTACTTCGTCAGTCGGGTCCACGAGGTCCTTCGATGAGCCGGCGGGCCTTTCATTGACCGCAACCTTCGCAATGCGTACCCGCCACACTTCGGGTCCCGATTCGAGGGAGTCCCAGGTGAACTCGTCGGTGTGCTCGGCTTCGAACTGGTAACGCAGCGGCTTGGGATCGTGATCGTTGATGAGTACGTAGCCAGTTCCGGGTGCGAGGTCGAAGTATGAAGCGAAGATCATTTCGTGGCGTTGGGCCGGCGCCAGGTGACGTACGTCGAGTTCACGATCCGGTGTTGTGTCACCTGGCGCGAGCCGCGAGCGCAATGCGACGGGTTCGCTAACCGCCAACCGAACCAGACCATGCAGACTGGCGGTGGTCTTGGCGGCGAGATCGGGTCGTGAGGTTCTCAATGAGGTCCAGGCCAACGCCACGAGTTGACATGCCCGATCGCCCTTGCCCCCGCGGGCTAGCTCCCTCGCCGCTTCCAAGAGCAGTGATAAAACCGCCGCTGTCGAGTCGATCGTGGACGCGTCTTGTTCTGGCGCGGTGCCCTGAGTTTCTTCAGTCAAACGGTGCATCTCTTTCAGTAGTTTGGTCAAGTCGACGTCGACGTCCTCGAGAAGAGCAGGGAGCAGTACCTCGTTCTCTTTCGCGACGTGCGAAGTGAAGAGTGTGCCAATTTGCTGCGCCTGATCGAGGGCTGCAGAAGAAGTGGCGGTCCCCGCGAGAGAATCGATCGCTGAAGCGAGGACTCGGTGCTCTGCGATCATCAAGTCCACGGTGTCGGTGAGGTTGGCGCAAGTCCGAGCGGCACGATATATGGACTGCTCTTCGGCGAGCGCGTGAGGGAGTACCTCCTCGGCTAGGTAGACAACGAGCGACGCGACCGCCGGTTCGTAGGCGACGTGGTTGTGCACCGCTTCATTGAGCGCGGCGATTCGTGCGTCCACGCCCTCGTTCAAGAGGTGGTGGTGTCGATACATTGCGTCCAGGGCTTCAGTCTGAGTGATCGTCATTGCGTCCCATTCTCTCTCTGGTTCATACGATGGGGTCCAACGTCTCGTCATTTCCCATCGTCTATTTATTCTACTTTATACTAGAATAACAATCTCAATGACAATGAGCAGAAGATACTTGGGACGAGTCCGGCGATAATCGCAGTCGAGCTGGTGGCCGCGTCAATCTGGATCGGTGGCATGCCGTGCATCGCCATCGTGTTCCACGTCGATCGAAATACCCTCGACGTGTCTGCGCAGGTGGCCCTCTTTCGTTCAGTGCGTCGCCGCTACGGCATTGTCGGTACGGCGTCGCTGCTGGGCGCAATCGTTGGCGGGTTGGGCCTTTCGTGGCCGCCGTGATCGTGGTCGGGTACCACCACCACCGCGTTCGCGCTCGCGGGAGTTCTCATTGTGACGACTGCCGCGGGGATGAAACAGGCTCGGTCCATGTCGAACCTGCGTCGTTCGATGATATCGGGTTCACCAAATGCCTCCACGACGGACGCGCTGGGTCGTGGACGGCGCATCGCCAATGGCCTGCGTGGCGCAATGGCACTGATGACCCCGGCCATTGTCGTCCTCGCCTCGTTCGCCATCGCCCACTGAACGCCGGGCCGCGGGCCGATCGTTTCTCGCCGCGCGGGTCTCTGCTCGTGTTGCCATCACGGAGCGACGGGTCAATCGTTGCCGCCTCCGCGGTTGGACATTGGACAGGACAAATGAGAGGTCACCTGACCATGGTTTGTCGTCGCTGGCGCTACCGTGCAGGGTGGATCACGATGCGCCACCACGAGTGCGTCGTGGCGGGCTAGCGCTTGGAGGGCGCCTTTCGGACGCCCGGCTTGGTAGTCGGGGGTTTGAGCTTGATGACGAGTCGACATCCCGCCCGGCGTGGATCCTTAGCCGTCAGGCGGTCAACGCTGACCCCGCCGAGTCCTTCGGCGATGCCTTCAGCGTATCCGAGGTGCAGTTGGCAGATCGTGGCGGGGTTGCCAAAAGCAACATCCTCGAAGGGACAGCGTCCGAGGACGAAGTCAACCTGGTGGCCTTTCTCACTGCGAACCGGGCGAAAACCGCTTCGAATCAATTCTTGCTCGATTGCATCGACGGAATCACCGGTTCCTGCGA
>JBBQGY010000183.1:0-3282 GCA_038323435.1 Acidimicrobiales bacterium | reverse complement strand
ACCTCATTTTGGCCGTGTGGATCTCGAGTCTGCTGAAGGTTCGCATTTCCAATACCTCGTGGCGATTCATTCATTGGTTCAGCTGGTTGGCCTTCGTGAGCGCCATCGTGCACACACTCCTCATCGGCACCGACAGTCGTAGCGGGGTGGGACTCATTCTCGTGATCGTCTGTGCGGGCGTGGTCTTACTCGCCGCGATCTGGCGCTACTTCGGACGCCCAACGCGCGCCGCCGGTCGCACCGCACTTTCGCCGCTCGACCGAAACGAAAAATCCCAGCGATCGTCGCGGCAACCGGCTGACGCCGGGCTCTCGCGCGCGGCGCCGGGATCTCGCGCCGCGAGGCACGACCTTCCAACCGAGGCGCCGTTTCCGAGGGTGCCGCGCGACGCGACGAAACGTAAACGCCGATGATTGACGCCGGGACACTGCCACGATTGCTGTTTGGCGCGGGCGGGCGACCCCTCACGCTCCAGCAACACGAAGAGGTCTTTGCCATGAGCGCTCGACCCGGCACGGTCCTCGAACAACTCGAAGCGTCCGGACTTCGGGGGCGCGGTGGGGCCTCCTTTCCCACGTTTCAAAAAGTGGCGTTACTGCGCGCTCAACGCAGCCACAATAAATTCGTCGTCGTCAACGCCATGGAGGGCGAACCGGCCGCGCACAAAGATCAGACCTTGCTCTCGACCAATCCCCACCTTGTTCTTGACGGCGCAGAATTCCTCGCCGCCGCAATCGGGGCCAACAAAATTGCCGTCTGCGTCTCTCGCGATAATCCCGCGGTCGTGCACCACGTGGAGCGAGCGATTCACGAGCGAACCCGTCGTAGCCTTCGCGGCCCCAAACTTGAACTGCACGCGCCGCCGTGGCGCTACGTCGCCGGCGAAGAGGGCGGGCTCGTGCACTGGCTCGACGACAACGAATCCTTGCCCCAGTACCGACCGGGTCGGCCGCACATTTTAAAGATCGGCCACGCGCCGGTCCTGGTGGACAATGCCGAAACGTGCGCCAACGTCGGGCTGATTGGTCGGTTCGGCGCCGAATGGTTCCGGGGACTCGGCACCGTCGCAATGCCCGGCAGCACCCTCATCTCGCTCTCGGGCGCCGTTCACCACCCCACCGTGCTCGAAGTGCCGCTCGGGACGTCGCTTCGATCCATTCTCGCGACCGGTCGTGCCGACCCCGATCCCCAAGCGATCTTGATCGGCGGCTACGGGGGTACGTGGTTGGGTAGCGAGCACCTCGACGTTGGTTTCGCGAACGAATCGCTCGCACCACTGGGCGCAACCGTGGGCGCGGGAATCCTCGTGGTCTTACCGCGCAGTGCCTGCGGACTCGTCGAAACGCATCGAATTGCCAAATGGATGGCGAACGAGAGCGCGCGCCAATGCGGACCGTGTGCCTTCGGACTTCCCGCGCTCGCCGACGACCTCGCCCAACTGTCGCATGGATCGCGCGATCCCGAGGGTACCCTCGAGCGCCTCATCGAACGGTGTGGCGTGATTGAAGGGCGAGGCGCCTGTCGCCACCCCGACGGCGTCACGCGACTGGTCAAATCTGCTCTCGAGGTGTTCGCGACCGACGTCCACGACCACATGCGTGCTCGTCCGTGTGCCTGGGCCGCGTCGCGCCAGCACTACGTCCCGATGACGGTGATGGAACGTGAAGAGGAGATGGTGTGGGAATGAGGCGGCGGGTTGGCGGTTTTGTATTACGGGTCAACCCGATTCTCTGTGATGGATTTGGTCACTGTCACGAACTGGCGCCCGAACTGGTGACGATGGACGAATGGGGATATCCCATCATTGTCAGTACCCTGACGCCCCTGGCCGATCTCGGCACGCACGAGTCGGCGCGCTACGCCGTACGGGGCTGTCCTCGTCAGGCCCTGCGGATCGAAAAGATTGGCGAGTCGACCTGAGACCTGCGAAATTTGCGCGCCGAAAAGTGCTCTCGCAATATCTAGTAAGGTTCTACGAGCCATGGGATCACTAATTAAGAAGCGCCGTAAGCGCATGCGCAAGAAAAAGCACAAGAAGATGCTGAAACGAACCCGCTTTCAGCGTCGCGCCGCCGGAAAATAACTCTTCGGACGCTCAGTTGGGCGTCGTAGTGGTTTGGTACAACTGGATGAGGCCTTCGGGACCGGGAACGACCCACTGACTCAACGCTCCCTGCAGGTGGCCCTCGACAAACATCGTTGAGCCCGATCCCGCGAGTCGAACGCGCGAACCGTACTTGGCTCGAAGCCACTGCAACGTGGTGTGCAGTTGACGTGATACGACCCCCGCCGGTACTTCGAGGTGATTGGTGCCCGTTGGCCGCCATCGGCCCGCCACTAATTCGTCGTAGGCGCTGTAGACGTCGGCGGTCGATACCGAAAACGACGGGATCATCAGCGTCACGTCACGGGCCTCGAACGGGAGCGTCGTGATCTCCTCGCCCACGCCCTCGACGAGTGCGTGGCCGCCCACCTGACAGAACGGTACGTCGCCGCCGAGGGTGAGTGCCTCTACGGCGCTCACGCCACCGGCCCAGCGAAGTATTGCGGCGGCGTCGGCACTGCCACCGCCGAGACCGCCACCGACCGGAATGACTTTTTCAATGATGACGCCGGCGCGACGATTGACGAGTCGCAGCGCCCGGGCCACCAAATTGGTGTCGTCAGCGGGTACGCGACGCTGGGTCGGGCTGAGAACCTGGAGATAGTCGCCGCCCTCGTCCAGGTTCAACACGTCACTGAACGCAATCGTGGTCATCTCACTTCGCAATTCGTGGTAGCCGTCGTCGCGGCGCCCGGTAATTTCGAGGTTCCAGGTTAGTTTGGCCCGCGCCACCAGAGTCAACTTGGACGAGGCGACCGAACTCACTTCGCCGCCGCCAGTCGGGCGAACTCTTCCAAGGTGAGTTCCTCGGGTCGACGCGTCTCGGCGACGTTCGCGCGCTCGAAAACGCCGTCACTCACCCAACCCGCGAGAGAACGGCGCAGCATCTTTCGACGCTGTCCAAAGGAGGTCCGGATTACTTCAAAGAGGTCGGCCTCGCTCACGGTCGCTGGATCAATGCGAACGTGCTCACGGCGAACTATGGCGACGAGCGCCGAGTCCACGTTCGGTCGGGGCAAAAAGACGGTGGGACCGACTTTGCCGACGACTTTCGCGTCGGCAAAGTATTGGAGGCGCAGGGATGCCGCGCCGTACGCTTCGTCGCCCGCCCGGGCCGCGAACCGTTCACCGACCTCCTTTTGGACCATCACGAGCATCCGGCGAATCAGCGGCTCGGT
>JBBQGY010000182.1:0-3297 GCA_038323435.1 Acidimicrobiales bacterium | reverse complement strand
GCCGGTCTCGGGTATATCGATCTCGCCACGCCCACCTCAGAGCTCAACCGAACCCAGGAGATCTTGGCCATAGGTCAACTCGTTCTCACCTCGCGCTACGTTGGCGCGTCGAAGGGTATTGAGATTACGGTCGGCGGTCGGGTGCAGCGTTCGCTGTTGCCCAACGGCAAGCGGAGCGCCATTGTCTCGCCCAGTGACTACCAGAGCCTGTTGAACAGCTAGCGGACGGGCTCGTGTCGAAAGGCCGGGGCCGCGTTCCAGAGGTGTTCGAGGTCGTAGTAGTCGCGCGCGGCCTCGTCAAAGACGTGCACAATAACATCGTCGTAGTCGAGAGCGATCCATTCAGCCGCGTCCCAGCCTTCGACCCTCGTCGGCTTCACGCCAAGTGACTGGTCAATGAGTCGCTCAATCTCTTCGGCGATGGCGCGAACCTGTCGATCGTTACGACCTGACGCGAGCACGAGAGCATCAAACGAGTCGACAAATCCGCGCAGATCGAGTACGACAGTGTCGCGACCCAATTTGTTCTCGGCGGCCGCCATCGCAGCGTTGATGAGCGAGGTGACGAATGTTGAGTGCGCGACGCGAACAATCTCGCCGCTGTTCACGTTCTCACTCAGTGGACCACTCCCAGTACGACGATGGCGGCGGCGAAGGGAATGATGAGCGCGACGACGCCCACCATGGCGTAACGGTGACGTACGCGACGCAGTTCACGCCTTCCAATTCGTGGGACGTCGTAGGCCGTCAGCCTCAGCGCCTGTGGTTCGGATAGATCGAAACTTCGAACAGCCATTAATTTGACTCTAGCCGCGAGCATCCAGATAAAGCGGAATTACCAGTTCGGGCAGGAATTCTTTCAAATTCTCTGCCGTCGGTGGAACGTCGCGAATAAATGAACTCGATAAGTCAACTGGTTCCATGGGAATTTCGTAGCTCGACCAATCATCGGGCACGACCGTCACCGATCCCGGTCGAGGAACCACGCCCACGCGTACCAAATCGCGCAACGCGTCGGCATCGTGCCAGCGATTGAGTTGACCGGACAGATCCGCCCCGACGATCAGGTCCACCGCGTTCGCTTCTTCTAGTAACTCGCGCACGGTATCGATCGTGTACGACGGACCATCGCGTCGTATCTCTCGATCGGACACCACCACGAGATCGAGGTCCCCGAACGCGGCTTGCGCCATGGCGAGGCGAATGGCCGCCGACCGCACGGCGCCGCTCGCGCTCTTCTCGTAGGGATCGCCCGCGACGGTAACTTCAATGCGATCAAAGCGTGACGACGCTGCCGCGGCACGAAGGGCGGCCACGTGACCAAAGTGCGGAGGATCGAAGGTGCCACCGAAGAGACCGCAGCGCTGTGCTTTCACCTCGTCAGCCTACGGGCCGATTGCCACGACACTGGGCGAACCCCTACGCTTGAGAGATGGAATCGACCGCAATCGACTGGACACCGAGTTCGTGGCGCGCGCATCACGCGGCGCAGAGCCCGACGTGGCCCGACCTCGCGCACCTCAGTCGGGTCGAGGGCACGCTCGCGACCAAACCGCCCCTCGTCTTCGCTGGTGAGGCCCGACGTCTGCAAGAACACCTAAGCCTCGTCAGCGAAGGTAAGGCCTTTTTGCTCCAGGCGGGCGACTGTGCCGAGTCCTTTGACGAAGGCTCGGCCGATTCAATCCGTGACAAATTGAAGGTCATCTTGCAGATGGCGGTCGTTCTGACGTACGCCGCGGGCGTGCCGGTCATCAAGGTGGGCCGCATTGCCGGGCAGTTCGCCAAGCCCCGCTCGGACGACTTTGAAGAGCGCGACGGCGTTCGCCTCGACGCCTTCCGCGGACACATTGTCAACGGCGAAGAGTTCGACGCCGCGTCGCGTCGTCCCGACCCCGATCGACTGCTCGGCGCATACCACCAGAGCGTCGCCACGCTCAATTTGCTGCGCGCCTTTACGACCGGAGGATTCGCCGCCCTCTCGCGCGTGCACGCCTGGAACCAGGAGTTCGTCGCGAACTCCCTCGAGGGCAAGCGCTACGAAGTGGTCGCCGACGAGATTGAGCGCGCCCTGCAGTTCATGAAGGCGTGCGGCATTGATTTGCACGACGACAACGCGCTGCGATCCGTGGAGTTCTACACGAGCCACGAAGCGCTCATCCTGCCCTACGAACAGGCGCTGACCCGTCGCGACTCATTGAGTGGTGACTGGTTCGACTGCTCGGCTCACATGTTGTGGATTGGCGACCGCACTCGTCAACTCGACGGCGCGCACGTCGAATTTCTACGCGGGGTCTCGAACCCGATTGGCTTAAAGGTCGGCCCGAGCATGGGCGTGGAGGAACTGTTGACGATCACGAGAGCCCTTAATCCCCAGAACGTTGCCGGTCGCCTTACGCTGATCGCTCGCATGGGCCACGACCGCGTCACTGAGACGTTGCCGCCACTCGTCGAAGCATTGCGCGACGAGGGTGCTCGCGTGGTCTGGGCCTGTGACCCCATGCACGGCAACACGTTTGTCGCCTCGGGCGGTCAAAAGACGCGCCGATTTGACGACATACTTTCCGAGACCGCACAGTTCTTCGAACTGCACCGGTCACTGGGCACCTGGCCCGGCGGTCTTCACGTCGAATTGACCGGTGACAACGTCACCGAATGCTTGGGCGGCGGATCACGACTCGGTGAAGGTGATCTGAGCGACAACTACACGTCGATCTGCGATCCCCGCCTTAACGCCACCCAGAGCCTCGACATGGCCTTTCACGTCGCGGGATTTCTCCAGCGTTACTCGGGTGCCAACGGCGCACGGTCGTTGTAACGCAAGAGGCGACGTCGTCCCTCTCGAAATTCAATTTCGGTCATCGAGCAGTTATCGATGCGTGGTCGTAGTCGTACCGATCCGCTAAGTCCCTGGTAGATCTTCATCGCCTGTTCAATGACGCCACCGTGGGCGACGATCACGACCAATTCTCCGGGGTGACGCGCGACCAGTCGCTCGAACGTTTCGCGACAGCGTTCGAAGAAGCTGAGCAACGACTCGCCCCCGGGCGCGGTGATCTGGTCGGGATCCGTGTCCCAGTCGAGCGTACCAAATCGTTCTACGAAGACGGACCAGGTGAGTCCGTCGCCCTCGCCCACACTGATTTCACACAACGACTCGTCAGTGACCGGTACGAGCGACTTCGGTAGCGCTTCACGCACGATGTCGCCGGTCTCAATCGCGCGCGGCAGTGTTGACGTATAGAGCGCGGTCGCGACGTCGAGTTCGTGACTGAGTGCGAGTCGGTCGCGCAAGGCCAC
>JBBQGY010000181.1:0-3305 GCA_038323435.1 Acidimicrobiales bacterium | reverse complement strand
GGTCGTCGGCGTAGTAGTCCGAGTAGGAGATGGGGTCCTGGACGTTGAACTTGATTTCCTTGCCGTTCTTCTCCCAGAAGTGGTTCTTCGCCATCTTGTAACCGTCGGACTTCAGAATCTTCGCTACCGTCTTGGGTTGGTTCGTTGGCTTGATGTCATTCTTGTAGAGGGGGTTCAAGTACCCGGCCTGGCTGGGGATGATGAGCCCACTCAGTGAGGTCGCCGGTGCCTCGTAGCCCGTCTCGCCCTTCACGCTCAACTGTTGGCGGTTGATGCCCGCACTAATCGCTGCGGCGACCTTGGGGTCATTCAACGGAGCCTTCGTCACGTTCAGTTCAAGCGTTACGGTGCTGCCCGGAGCGAAGAACGTGTGGTTCGTCGCCTTATTGACGTTCACGAAGATCTTGTTAACGTTCGCGATGTCGTTACCGGCCCACTGGAGCTGACCACTAGCTAGCGCCGTCGCGGCGTCAGTGTTCGACGCGTATGACGGAACGTTGATGGCGCTCGCTGCCGGTATGCCACCCCAGTAGCTCGGGTTGGCTTTGTAGCTGACGAGCGTCGAGTTGTAGTTGTTCACCAGGTAGGGGCCGGTGCCAACGGGCGCGGTCACTGCCGCCGTTGCGGGCGTCGAGTACGTCGTTGCGAAGTTCGCGGGCAGCATCAACTGCGTGCCGGCAATCGCCACGATGTTCGAGTACTCCGACGAGGCGTACTGCAACACCACCGTATTGCCACTCACCGTTGCCGAACTCGCCAACGGTGGAATGCCGGCGACGTTGGTCGCGGCGTTCGTGTTGACCAGGTTGAACGTGGCGGCCACGTCAGCGGGCGTGAACGCGGAACCGTCACTCCACTTGACGCCGGTACGGATCGTGAACGTCAGTGTCTTGCCACCGTTGCTCCACGCATACTTCGTTGCGAGCCACGGGTATTGAACGCCGGCCTTCAACGAGTTGAACTCCATCAACGGTTCGTACACGAGTGAACACACGCTCATCTGCTTACAGAATGAGTTCGAGTCCACCGGGTTGAAATTATCGGTGAAGGTGACTCCGGTGTTGTTTTCCAACGTCAGAGTCGAGCTTGCCCCCGATGCCGACGTCACGCCGGCCGACACGACTAAGCCGAGCATCAAGCACGACGTCGCCGTAAAAGCGATTAATCCTTTTCTAAACATTATTTTCCTTTATATTTGTCTTGTCCAGCCGGCTTTCGCCGACATTTCGTAAGAACCCTGTGAGGCCCTACCTAACAACGCGAGGCCGGTTGGACCTTCGCGGTACCGCATCCGCACAGACACCTCGATCAGGTGACCGGCGGTGATCTATCCGTCCAGAGTCATGTCTTCGTAGTGTCCCCCTCTCTACGGCGTTGTGGCAACGCCATTTCGACTGCAAACTCTGGCCGGTCCGCGTAGAGCCAACACCTCGAGGTGTGGCGCTCGCCGACGATGAATTGGGGCGGCTCGTCGACTCGACAGCGGTCCATCACGGAGGTGCAGCGCGGGGCGAACCGACAGCCCTTCTCCGCGATCACCGCCCGCGCCTGTTCACTCGTTGCTGGCCCGACGCTGGTCGGGTCAGAGGGATTGGGAACTGACGCGATCAGGAGTTGCGTGTAAGGGTGGGTGGGCTCGTCGACCAGTGCCGTCCCGCGCGAGTGCTCGACGACCTGACCGGCGTACATGACGATGACCTCATCAGCGATGTACCTCGCTGAGGCGATGTCGTGGGTGATGTACAAGATCGCCAGCTCGTCGTTGTCACAGAGTCCGCGAAGCAGGTTCAGAACACCGAGTCGCACCGAGACGTCCAGCATGGAAATCGGCTCGTCAGCGAGCAGGACCTTCGGCTCCACACAGAGCGCACGCGCGATCGCGACGCGCTGCAGCTGTCCGCCCGAGAGTTCGTGAGGATAGCGATCGAGAAACCGACTCGGTGGGTCGAGTGCCACCCTCGTCAACGCCGCTTGCGCGAGGCCCTCGACGCTACTTTGCTCGGCGCCGTGGATAAGCAAGGGGCGCACGAGATTGTGTCGCATTCGGTGCACCGGATTCATCGATGCGAAGGGGTCTTGAAGGACGAGTTGGACCTGCGAGGCGTAGTCGAGCGTGCGCTTCGCCTTGCGGTCAATGAGCGTCCCCTGGAGAAGCACGTCGCCCGACGTTGCCCGCACGATGCGAGCCAGCATGCGAGCGAGGACCGTTTTGCCCGAACCACTCTCGCCCACCACCGCGACGACCTCGCCGGCGACCAGATCGAGACTCACGTCGTCGACTGCGCGCACGACGCGTGTGGCATTAAGGAGCCGGCCGGGCGTGCGTACTGAAAAATGGCGGGTTAAGTGACGGGCCTGCAGTTGCACGTTGCCGGTCACGACGTCTCTCACGTGAGACCTTTCGCGTGGTCGCGCGCAGCCGATGAGGTAAGTCCCGACTCGACACGGCGCAGTTCGATTGGCACGACGACGCCGTCGCCGCCCGCGTGCAGCCAGCACGCCACCGACCTGGATTCGTCACCGACGTCCACAAGGGGTGGCGTCTCGTGGGCGCAACGCTCCATCACGTAGGGGCAGCGCGGATGAAAGCTGCATCCGTCGGGCATGTCGGTGAGATCCGGCGGCGAGCCGGGGATCCCCGAGAGTTCGGTGCGCTCGCCGTGCATCGGCGGAAAGGAGTTCAAGAGCCCCAAGGTGTAGGGGTGTCGCGGCGTGTCAAACAATGCCTGCGCCGCCGCGCGTTCAACGACCGCGCCCGCGTACATGACCACGATCTCGTCGGCCAGTTCTACCAGCAGCGAGAGGTCGTGGGTGATGAAGATCATCGCGAAACCGAATCGTGAGCGTAACTCGAACAACTTGCCGATGATTTCACGCTGGGTCACCACGTCAAGCGCGGTCGTTGGTTCGTCCATGATGACCAATGAGGGATCGAGTGTGAGGGCCAGGGCAATCATTACGCGCTGGCGTTGCCCGCCCGAGAGCTCGTGGGGGAAGCGCCGCAAGCGGTCTTCGTTGAGTCCCACCAACGCGAGCAGTTCAATGGCGCGCACGTGACGCTGGGATTTGGTCATGTCACGGCGATGGGTCTTCAATACTTGTTCGAACTGCGCTTCGACGCGAAGAACCGGGTTGAGAGCACTCAGTGCGCTCTGGAGAACAATGGAGATATTCGACCAGCGCACGCTACGCAACTCACGCTCGCCCGCGGCGACGAGGTCGATGACGTTCTCGGTCGCGTCGCCCGCGGCACCTAGGTTGAACAGCGCCTCGCCACCGGCGATGACCCCGGGTGCACGGAGCAG
>JBBQGY010000180.1:0-3390 GCA_038323435.1 Acidimicrobiales bacterium | reverse complement strand
ACGATTCCTCTTAGTGACGTCGTTACCCACAGGCGGTCGTAGGTGAGCGCCCCAGAGTCGAGACAGATCATGAGTTGCACCTGACCGAGGTGGTCCTTGAGGTGGTCGAGGTAGGCGTCGAGGTCGGGGCTCCCGCTCTCTTCGCTCGCTTCAATCAACACCACGCATCGACTATGGGCAATGCCGCGTGCCTCTAACGCCTCAATGGCGAGCAAGGCCGAAAACGTGGAGTAGCCGTCGTCAGCGATGCCGCGCGCGTAGACGCGATCACCGCGTCGTACCGGGACGAACGGGCTCAGCCCGTCGGACCATTCGCCGAGTGGCGGTTGCTTGTCGAGGTGACCGTAGAGGACGGCGGTACCCAGCCCGGGCGCCGTTTCGTCGACGGTGACGACGAGTACGGGCGTGCGACCTTCGAGACGGTGGATCTGCACGTCGAACGACGCGAACGCGCGTCCGTGGGCCCACTCGGCAAGTAGTTGGATGGCCTCTTCTATGTGGCCGGAATCGACCCACTCTTCGTCGAACATTGGCGAGAGGCACGGAATGGCGGCGTACGTGGTGAGTGTGTCGAGCGCGTCGCGTTCGAAGTCCTGCAAGCTTAGATATGGCATGTGATGAGGCTAGTTCGCCAGTTTCGAGAAGTGAACTGCCTCCCAGCAGTACCAGGCAACCGACGTGCGTACGCCCTCGAAACGCTCACCGTCGAGGCGTAGTTGCGCTTCACTCACGATCTCGTCAAGTCCGTGCAGTAGTGACCAGCCGTTTCGCACACCGTAGTCGCCCGTCGGCCACACGTCGCGACGCGCCAGCGTGCCCATGAGATACATCTGGGCCCGTCCAAAGCCCAATGCCGCGTACCGCGGCCACGTCGCGAACAATCTCTTCGTCGCTCATTCGTCCGTGATGGTGAAGGCGGACCCGCCGTGCGAGTACATCTTCAGCGAGGAGCACCATGGCCTGAGCCTTCGTACGATTCAGTCCGGCCGCTCGCAGTTTTTCAGTGCCGGCGTTCATAATGGACTCAACAGTCACCGTGCCCCCGCAGGCGTCGACCACCCGACCGTGAATGGTGGCGGCCGCACTCGTCGCGAGGAGTTGGTGGGTGATGGAACGAACGAGCGAGGGATAGCGCTCAGCCACGGGAGAGGCTCGACGACGCTGGGGTGGGAGACCGGCGAGCGCAATGATGGGCTTAAATGCCTTATCGTGCTTGGCGATATACGCGGCAACGTCCTGGGGCGACTGCAAGTTCATGGTGCAGCGATCTTACGGTCGAGGGGTGACGTTGGGAAGGTCCACGCTGTCGGGGACGTTCTTCGCGTTCGTCACCACGTCGAGTAGCAGCGCCTGAATGGCGCGCACCGGCGCCGCGGGAAATCCGAAACGTCGACTGGCGAGCACGACGCGTCGTTGGGCGATCTTGTCGATCGGCACCGCAACAAATTTGTCCCGCAGGTGGGTCGACAGCATGGTGGCGGGAAGAATGGAGGGGCCGTGACCATCGAAGGTCAGTGACGCAATCGTTCGGAGTCCGTCGAGTTCAATGATCGGCACGAGATCGATCCCCACCGCGCGGCTCGCGTCATCGATCTCTCGTCGGATGGGCGTACCCCGCAGCGGTAGCAGCATCTCGTACTGGGACAGCTGAGCGAAGGTCACCGGTTCGGTGAGTTGAGCGACGGGATGACGCCGGTCAACGATGACCACCAGGTCCTCGTAGAAGAGATCGACGTCGGTGAGCTCCGGGGCTTCGATGGGCCACGCGAGGACCGCGAGGTCGAGGCGACCGTGCACGAGTTGTGGTTCGAGCACCGAGTTCGATCCTTCGATGATGCGAAGCGCAATTTGGGGATAGTTCGTACGGAGTGCGTCAATGAGCAGCGGCACAATCCAACGGCCCGCGGTGCCAATCATGCCCAGGACTACTTCGCCGCGAATGTGTGCGTCGAGTTCGGAGACGTCCGACGCAATTGCACTGAGTTCGCCGAGGATGCGACGAGCTCGGTCCACCACGATGTCCCCCGATTCAGTCAAGAGTCCTGTCGAACGATTGACGAGTTCGGTGCCGAGTTCGTCTTCGAGCCGGGCAATGCGGTTAGAGATATTTGACTGGACGGTGCCGAGTACCGCCGCCGCACTCGAAAACGTTCCGTGGTCCGAAATGCTGACCAGCGCTTCGAGTTGACGGATCTCCACGTATCTATTCTATAGATAGGAAGTATCTCCACTATTCGCTTGCTTGATAGTTATCAAGTCGCCATACTTATTACTGCCTGCTTAATTCAATTCCCCCCAATTGTGTGAGCAATGGTTTTGCAAAAGGGTCAACCACCCCCCGGTTGGCCCTTTTGTGTTTTTAGGGTTGTTAGCGTTGCGTCAATGAGTAACGGTCTCGGCATTCGCAACAACGTCGCCGCACAAGCCGTCAGGGCTGTAAATCGTATTTCGCGCCTGGTCGGACGGGGCTCTGGCACGGTCGCCGGCGGACGAGTGGGACTGCGAATCGCACCCGACTTGCTGGCATCGCTGGCCCAAGGTCGCTCGGTCGTTCTCGTGAGTGGCACGAACGGCAAAACGACGACGACGTCGATGATTGCGGCCGGATGGGGTGAATTGGTCACCACGAATTCGACGGGATCAAATATGCCACCCGGACACGTGGCGGCGCTCGTGACGTCATCGAGTCCGCGCGTCGTGCTCGAGGTCGACGAAGCGTGGTTGCCCCGCGTACTCGACGCCACCACAGCGCGAGTGGTCGTACTGTTGAATCTTTCACGCGACCAGCTCGATCGTGCGAGTGAAGTTCGCCAACTCGCCGAAAGGTGGCGCCGTGCGTTCGAGAATGTTGCCACGCGTGACCTCGTCGTGGTCGCCAATGCGAACGATCCACTGGTGGTATACGCCGCCGAGACCGCCCACGACGTCCGGTGGTGTGACGTGCGGACGACGTGGCTCGCCGACGCGGTGTCCTGTCCAAAGTGCACTTCCGCCCTATTGCGTGAAGGGGGTCAGTGGCACTGTCAGTGTGGATTCGCAAAGCCGCCCACGGTGTCGACGAGGCTCGATGATGAACTGGTGGTAGACGCAGAACACGTTGCGCTCCAGCTGTCGCTGCCCGGTGACTTCAACCGAGCGAACGCCGCCATGGCCCTGACAGCGCTCGGCGTGTTGGGCGTCGATCTCGGCCACGCAGCAACACGAATCGGTGCGCTGTCGAATGTCGCGGGAAGGTTTAGCCTCCGTCGCTGGAACGGCCACACGCTGCGACTATTGCTCGCAAAGAATCCGGCCGGATTCGAAGCGCTGCTCACGACGGTCGCGAGCGACGGAGCCGACGTTTGGATTGCAATCAATGCACGCATTGCCGACGGGCGTGATCCGTCGTGG
>JBBQGY010000179.1:0-3477 GCA_038323435.1 Acidimicrobiales bacterium | reverse complement strand
TGAGCACCTCGGATAGGTCAAAATCATGGTGGGTCATCGGAGTATTCCTTTCGTGTCGTGCTTGACACATCAAGAATTACTCCGGTGGCCCGTCTTCACGAAGGACCTCAGGATTTACACCACTTCAGGGGACGTCAGCTGGAGATTCTCTCCTTCGTCGTCGTACTGATGAGTTTCGGGTGGACACCCAGGCATCCGATCACGAACGCAACTGCGTTGCTTTCGGCCTCTGGCACGGCGTTCGCTACCGTCATCTTGACTCAAGTGGCGGTCGCCTTCGCCTGCCGGAGTGCGACGCAGTGGCCGGGCCGGCTCGGATGGTTCTCAAACCGTCTCCTCATTGTAGGTGTTGCTGTGGCGCTCGCTCTCCTCGCGTGCTTCGTGTTGGTCTCACCAGTCGCAGAATTCCTCAATCAGGCAGCTCCACCGCCAGTTGGATGGCTCATGGCGCTCCTCGCCGTACCGGTGCTACTTAGTGTCGATTGGTTGCACAAGCTGGTGCGACGTCGCAACGTCGTCCTCTCTGGCGAGCAACCCATCAAAGTGGCTTCAGCACGTCTCAATTTCAGCGACCGGATATGAACCGCGCGATGAAGGAGCGTCTCAATCACTTCGTGGGTTTTGCTCTCGCCACATGTCGCGTGCGCCAACATCGCGCACTGGAAGCGAACCATTCCAGTGCCTTGAATCAGCGTCGAACTGGTTTTGATCCGGCAAATAAATGAGAAGAAAGGAAAGCTATGACAAACCCTGAGGACCTCAAAGCAACGCGAATCGTCGTCGGATATGACGGTTCGCCAGATTCAGTGCACGCTCTTGAATGGGCTGGGCGGGAAGCAGAAATTGACGGGGCTCACCTCGAGCTGATAGCGACTTGGCAATGGCCCGCAGGACTTGGATGGTCGATCATTCCCAATGGCTACAATCCCGCCGAAAATGTGGCAACGACACTCGACGCGGCGGTTGCGAATTTTCACGTATCGCACCCAAACGTCACGGTGTCGGTGCGCATTGTCGAAGGTTCGGCCGCCCTCACTCTCGTCGACGCATCTCGCCGTGTTGACCTGTTGGTAGTTGGTACGCGCGGGCATCGAGAGTTGGCCGGACTGTTGATTGAATCGGTCAGTCAATATTGTGCAGCGCACGCTCATTGTCCTGTTGTCGTGATACGTACTTCAAAGTGACCACATTCGCCTGACGCTTTCCCGTTTCGGTCAGTAGTGCGTCACTAATAATCGGTTTGAGTGTCATGCTCGCCGCGATAGGCGCACTTGGATTCCGTCGCCGCGACTTGCTTGGACCATAGTTCAGCAACGACTCACCACTTCTCAATCACCACTCCAGAAGCTCAACGCCGTCCAATCTCGCCACTATCAACGTCTAACTAATGGTTGGACTCCGTCATGATGTAAATCAACGCCGGGCCGCGTCACGATGATGGAAGAACCTCCACTGCGTTCGAGCGCACCAGGTTGGCGTACCAGTCGAAACTGGCCTTGGGCAACCGAGTGCCCGTCGGAAAGTCCACCCAGACAATTCCGAAGCGGCGTGAATAACCGAAGGACCATTCGAAATTGTCCAACAGACTCCAGACAAAGTACCCCTGGACGTTGACGTTCGCGTCCATTGCGTCGCGCACGGCCGAGATATGGTCCTCCAGATAGGAAATACGGTCGTGGTCGAGGACGTGCCCGTTGGGATCAACGTAGTCATCAAAGGCCGCACCATTCTCCGTAATGTAAATCGGGAGATCGGTGTACTCCTTCTTGATTCGTACCAGCAGCTCGGTGAGTCCCGACGCGTCGACTTCCCAACCCATGGACGTCGTGTCGGTACCGGGCGTCTCAAGCGAGAGCACTCGTAGGTCGGGAAACTGCTCGCCGAGCGGCACTCCGTAACCCGCCACGCGAGCCTCAGAGGCGCGCCTGGCGTCCATGATTGTGCCCGGGAAGTAGTAGTTGACGCCGAGAAAGTCCAGTGGAGGACTGATGATCTCAAGGTCACCATCCTGAATCACTGAGAAGCCCGGCCGATTCTTCTCGTAGTGGGCGAGCATGTCTTCGGGGTAGCTGCCATGGAAAACTGGATCGAGGAAGAGTCGATTGAGGTTGCCGTCGGCTCGGTGCGCGGCGGCGACGTCATCGACGTGATCGGTGCCCGGACGGTGCACGCCGAGGTTCAGCGTGATGCCGACCTTCGCCGCGCGAACGGCGGAGCGGAGTATCGGGACTGCCAGTCCGTGGGCCAAAAGAAGATGGTGGTTTGCCGCCGCGGCTTTGCCAATGTCTTGCACGCCGGGGGCGTGACGTCCCGACCCGTAGCCGAGCCACGCCGAGCACCACGGTTCGTTCAACGTTATCCATCGTTCAACATCGCCACCCAGTGAGCGCGCGACGAGGTCGACGTACTCGCCAAAGCGCTCGGCCGTGTCGCGCACGCACCACCCGCCTTCGTCCTCGAGCGCCTGGGGCAGATCCCAGTGGTACAGCGTCAACGTCGGTTCGATGTCGCGCGCCCGCAGCCCGTCAACGAGGCGGCGGTACAAGTCGAGACCGGACTGATTTGCGGGACCCTTCCCATCGGGTTGGATCCTCGGCCAGGCGACCGAGAACCGGTACGAGCCAATGCCGAGTTCGCGTATCAGGTCGAGGTCTTCGTCCATTCGGTGGTAGTGATCACAGGCGATGTCGCCCGTGTCGCCGTTCCACACGGCACCGGGATCACGGCTGTAGGTATCCCAGATCGAGCGGCCGCGTCCGTCGATGTCGACAGCGCCTTCGATTTGATACGAGGCCGTCGCGGCTCCCCACAAGAAGCCGGGGGGGAACGAACGGGGGAGAACGTGGTGGTGGGGACTAATGGTCATGGTGCAAATCTCTCTTGTTAGTGAACTGGCGAATGGTTGGACGCGGTCACTGCACGCGGCCCTACTGACATGGCCGTCCGTAGAGCCGCGCGTAGTCTGAAGTTCCTTCTACGAACGAGCTAGCAGGGTTGGAAATTTACTAGCCCGCTCGTAGTCGCAATCACTTACGACGCCTTGAGTGTCAGCAATATGTACGGCAACTCAGGGTCGCTCGGTGATGGGTCCATGTACGGGTTCGCGGCAGTCACGAATCCCGTGAAGTTCACCGTGCTGTACTCGTCCCAGTCCGCGCCATACATCAGCGGTATGACTGGCAACGTCGTCGCAATGACCTTCTCCAATGGAGACGACGCTGCCTTGACCGCCGCAGTGTTCGCGGGGTCGGTGCTGGCCAGCTTGGCCAACATGCCCTGGACCTTGGAGTTGTGGTAACGACCGAAGTCAGCGTTGGCTGTCTTGCCCATTGGTGCGGAATTCTTGAAGTCCAACCAGTTGTCGAACTGGGTGTACGGATCCGTTCCCCCGTTGCCCCAGTGGATGACCGACGTGAAATTCCCACTGGCCAAGTTGGCGTACCAGGCAGACGCCTGGATGCCCTCGACGGTAGCGTT
>JBBQGY010000178.1:0-3508 GCA_038323435.1 Acidimicrobiales bacterium | reverse complement strand
TCATGATCGCTGATCGAGCGGCATCGCAGGAGTCGTATTTCGCCGAACGACTGAGGTCGGCCGACCTCGTCGTGTTATGCGACGGATCCGCGTTGCACGCGAGGTCGGTCTGGCGCGCCACGCCCATCAGCGAGGCCCTCGGCGATGCGAAACGACTTGTGGCCATTGGTTCAGTCGCGTCGGTGCTCGGTGAAGTGATGATCGATCCCCGCGGTGGTGCGCCAACGATTGGGCTCGACCTTTTTCGCGGAGTGGTCATTACCACGCCCGCCAGCGAAGAGCAGTTGACACGGACCCGGACGCTCGTATCGTCGGAGGTGGCGCTCGTGGTTCTCAACTTTCACGGCGTCGTCAGTTTTGATGGCACCACGTGGCGTGTTATCAACGATGACGTTGTCGTGACCCGTGGTCACGACAACGCATTGCTCTAAGACTCGGTGATGGTCACTGACTCAATGACGACGTCTTCGCGCGGTTTACCCGAACCAGTACCGATGTCGTTGATGGTCGACACGACGTCGAGGCCCTTGACGACTTTGCCGAACAACGCGTACTGCGGGGGAAGTCGTACGCCGTCGGGACCCGAGATGACGAAGAACTGTGAGCCGTTGGTGTGGGGTCCGGCGTTCGCCATGGCGAGGGAGCCGAGCTCGTACCGTCCGGGCTTTGGTAACTCGTCATTGAATCGGTAGCCCGGTCCTCCTGCGCCACTCCCGGTAGGGTCGCCACCCTGTAAGACGAAGCCCGGAATGATTCGGTGAAACACGATGCCGTCGAAGTAGTGCCAACGCGCGAGGAAGACGAAACTGTTCACCGTGACGGGTGCGGCGAGCGGATCGAGGAGAATCTCCAGGGTGCCCTTGGACGTCACCATTGTCGCGGTATAGGTCTTGGCGGTATCGATGATCATTGGTGGCGCGGCGTCGAACTTCTGGCGCTGCTTGCTCGTACCGTCGGGATTGGGAATGTTGTCGCTCATAATGTCCTAAGAACTGGCGATGGTGACGGACACCATGCGCTGGGTGACGGTTGGGGGTTGACCGGTGGTGCTGCCCTCATCGTTAATCGTCTTCACGACATTCTGACCGCTGACGACTTGGCCGAAGAGTGAGTACGAGGCCGGGAGTGCCTCGCCGTTGACACCCGTCACGATGAAGAACTGACTGCCGCCGGTGTGGGGCCGGCCGGTGTTGGCCATCGCGAGTGAGTACAACGGGTAGGTCGGTGCACCGAGTTTGGGTAGTTCGTCCGCAATCGTGTATCCCGGGCCGCCGGTACCGGAGCCCTGAGGATCGCCACCCTGAACCACGAAGCCCGGAATCACGCGGTGGAAGATGACGCAGTCGTAGAACTTGTGTGTTGCGAGGAAGACAAAGTTGTTGACCGTAATTGGTGCCTTGGCGTCATCGAGCTTCACGACAAAGTTGCCAACCGTCGTGCGAAAGTGCGCATAGTACGGCTTGGTCTTGTCAATGGTCATCGCGGGCGCCGATTTCCAGGTGAGTGTGTTTACTCGTGCGGCGGTCGAGGCCGGGCAGCCGGCCGCGACGGCCGCCGCGTTTGCCCGCTTTTGTTCCGTCGCGATTTTCGCCGAAGAGATAGTTGTTGTCGTCGTCGAGGTGGTCGTCGCCGCAACGGTAGTGGAGGTGGTCGCGGTCGAGGAGCCACCGGCGAAGAGCAGAGTTCCGGTACCCAGAACGAGAATCGCGACGATGCCGATAATTACTAGGCGTCGGGTGCTCTGGCGCCGCTTGGCGGACTTTTGCATCTGTTCCATTTTTTCGCGGCGCGCCGCTTTTTGACGTTCACGTTTGGTAGTAGCCATTTGAGAGACGTTACTAGCCCCTCACAAGTATCGAGAAAGCGCCAACTAACCTTGGCGGGCATGGCGTTAATCGTTCAAAAGTTTGGTGGTACATCCGTTGGTGACGCCGGGCGAATTCGCGCCGTCGCCGATCACGTCAAACGAACGCGACTGGCCGGCAATGAAGTGGTCGTGGTGGTTTCTGCGATGGGAAAATTTACCGACGATCTGATTCGACTCGCCGACGACGTGTCGCCTACGCGACCGCCGCGCGAGCTCGATATGCTCCTCACGGCCGGCGAGCGCATCTCGATGGCCTTGGTGAGTATGGCCCTCGGCGCCTGCGGCGTCGAGTCCGCGTCGTTCACCGGGAGCCAGGCCGGAATTATCACTGACAGCGATCACACTCGGGCCAAAATCCTCGAAATGCGGCCCGATCGAATCCGTGAAGCCCTCGCCGACGGCCTCGTGCCGGTCGTCGCCGGCTTTCAGGGCGTGTCGACGGACAAGGACGTCACGACGCTCGGTCGCGGTGGTTCGGACGTCACCGCCGTGGCGTTGGCGGCAGCTCTCGGCGCGGACGTCTGCGAGATTTACACCGACGTGACGGGCGTGTTCTCCGCCGATCCGCGCGTCGTCACCAAAGCGCGTCGACTCGCCAAGGTGTCCTTCGACGAAATGATGGAAATTGCCGCAACCGGCGGGCGCGTCTTGATGTTGCGCTCGGTCGAGTTCGCTCGGCGCCATTCGGTGCCGATGCACGTTCGATCGAGTTTTACTTGGGAACCAGGTACCTGGATTGTGGAGGAGGACCCCACTATGGAAGAAGCCGTTGTATCGGCCGTCACGGACGATGTCACCGAGGCAAAGATCACGGTAAGTGGAGTGCCCGACCGTCCGGGCATCGCGGCGAAACTCTTTCGCGAACTCGCCGACCGGGGTATCAACGTCGACATGATTGTTCAGAACACCAGTCTCAACGACATGACCGACATCTCGTTCACCGTGGGAAAGACCGATCTCGACGCGGCCACCACTGCGTGCGAGAAAGTGAAAGAGGAGATTGGTGCCGCGCAGGTGACGAGTGACGACAACATTGGTCGAGTGTCCATTGTCGGTGCCGGTATGAAATCCAACCCCGGCGTCACGGCGTTGATGTTTGAGACGCTGTCCATCAATGGCATCAACATTGAGATGATCTCGACGAGTTCGATTCGCATTTCGTGCGTGCTGCGCGCGGACCGCGTGGAAGAGGCCGTGCGCCACCTCCATACTGCGTTCGGCCTCGACGGCAACTAGCCCTAGACTTTTGCTATGCGAATAGCCATTGTTGGGGCCACGGGCCAGGTCGGCACTGTCATTCGCTCGATCCTGCTTGAGCGCAATTTTCCCGTCGACGACATTCGTTTTTTCAGTTCGGCGCGATCAGCGGGAACTTTGATTGAGTGGAACAACCAGATGATTGAGGTGGAAGACGCCGCGACCGCAGATTTTTCGGGTATCGACATCGCACTGGCGTCGTCCGGCGCGACGTCGTCACGAATCCTGTCCCCCCTCCTCGCCGCCGCGGGTGCCACCGTCATTGACAACTCCTCTGCGTGGCGCATGGACCCCGACGTCCCGCTCATCGTGCCAGAAGTGAATAGCCACGCATTGGCGTCAGTTCCAAAGGGAATCATCGCCAATCCGAACTGCACAACGATG
>JBBQGY010000177.1:0-3528 GCA_038323435.1 Acidimicrobiales bacterium | reverse complement strand
CGCGTCGTCGCTACTACTTACCGCAATGTTGCAACGTACCCCGTCGGCGAAACTGGGCGATTATCACATTGCCTATTCCATTGGACTGCACCACGGAATGCTCGTCATTGGCCTCTACATTGTGGCGACGTGCGGGTCACTTCTCGCATCGAGAGTTCGTAACATTGTTTGGTTCGGAGCGGCGAATCTCGTCGCGGTGGTCATCCTCGCGTGGCTCAGTGCTGAGGGCTTCGCGTCCCTATGGTGTTTTTACGCGGCGCTCGCCAGCAGCGCAATTGCATTGCACTTACGGTTCGCTCAGACCCGCGATCGTCCCGCTCGGGTGTCACCGCACTCGGTGCCGCACGATGTTGATGCGTGAATCTTACGAACGTTCGGTGACGGCAAGTCGTTCCAATGTGGCCTCAGAAGCGTCGCGAATCGCCACGAGCTGATCGGGCGTCAACTGATCAAGAAAAAGCCGACGCACAGCGTCGAAGTGGCCGGGAGCGGCCAGTTCGAGTTCCTTGCGACCGCGTTTTGTGACGACGACGAATGCGCCGCGCCGATCAGAGTCACACTTTTCTCGCGTGACGAGTCGGCGCAGACTCATACGACCAATGTGGTGTGAAAGTCGACTCTTCTCCCACCCAATGTGGTTCGCCAATTCGAAGATTCGCATTCGACCGTCGGCGTTGGTCAGGGCGACGAGGACAATGAAGTCGGGATAGGAGAGCTCGGAATTCTCCGATAGTTGACGGCCCAATTCGGCGGTCAGTCGAAGTTGCATGAACTGCAACGAACGCCACGTTCGCCCTTCGGTGTCGCTCAATGTGCGTGAGTTTGCCATTGCCCTACCGTAGTGCGATTCAATGATGTTTCATGTATAATCAATGAAACATCAACTACATAAATGTCACGCTATGTCGCAGCGACGACCGGCGACGTGGCCGGATCTATCGTGGGGCCGATGCGCTGTTACGAATGCACTTGTCCCACGTCGTAGGAGTTCAAAATGGGTTTCTCACCGATTCGCCTCAACCACGCGGTGCTGTTCGTTGCCGAACTCGAACGATCGGTCACCTTCTACCAGTCCACGTTTGACATGACGATCGTGACCCGCGAGCCACGGGCCAACGCCGCATTTCTCCGACTTCCGCGTTCGGGTAATCACCACGACCTCGGACTTTTTGCCGTCGGTAGTGCCGGAGGGCCGAAGCGTCGTGGTGCGGTGGGGCTCTATCACCTCGCCTGGCAACTCGACACCATCGACGAGTTGGTCGAAGCTCAACGCGTGCTGCTCGCGAGTGGCGCCTTTACCGGTCAATCGAGCCACGGTGCCACCAAGAGCCTCTACGGTGCCGATCCCGACGGCAACGAGTTTGAAGTGATGTGGATGCTTCCACGCGCTGCGTGGGGCCAGTACGAGAACTCTGCACCAATAGATGACCTCGACCTCGAGGCCGAACTTCTGCGCTGGAGCGGAGTTCACACGGCCGCGACGCTAGAAGCGCCGTAACGACGCGAAGTGCGCCAGAAGCGAGATCCGTAGTGGGTGACTGCGCGGTGGATGTCGAATCAGGTTGATCCGACTACCGTGTGAACCACCCCGGCACGGGCGGCGGTGACCACGTACACGAGAAAGCGGGGGTCGAGAGATGAATCGTGTGGCCTATGTCGCGGGCCTCGTCATCGTGGTGTTGATGATCCTGAGCGTCCTGTTCATCCTCGTACTTCCGCGCCAACCCACGGGTTTGCAGCGCCTTTCGTCCGGTGTTAATCGGGTGGTGCGGCTCTTTTTTGTCGTGCTCTCACGACTGGCGAAGACCTACGAGGGCAAGGATTCGATTCTCGCCCCGACCGCGCCGGTGGCGTTGATTATTCAACTCCTCTTCTGGGCAAGCTGTCTGGTCGTAGGTTTTGCGCTGATATTGGTGCCCATCACCCACTCGTTCTGGCTCGGCATAACTCAGGCACTCACGTCGCTCTTTACGGTGGGGAGTTTTCACATTGGCGGTCGAGCAAACAGTGCAATTGATATTGCAGCGGGTGCCAGTTGGGTTGTCATTGTGGCTCTCCAGATTGCGTATCTACCTTCGCTGTACAGCTCGTTCAGTCGACGCGAAGGACTGGTCACGATGCTAGAAAGCAGAGCCGGGATCCGCGCGTGGGGTCCCGAACTCCTCGCTCGCCACCAGTTAGTCGGTATCACGGACACGTTGCCCGATCTTTACGCGGACTGGGAGGCGTGGGCGTCAGAAGTGACCGAGAGTCACACCACGTACCCGATTTTGATGCACTTCCGTTCACCCGAACCGTGGCTCTCGTGGATGATTGGATTGCTCGCCGTCCTCGATGCGGGCGCGATGCAGATGGCGCTGTCGCCGACCACGGCGCCGTCCCAAGCGCGCCTCTGTCTGCGCATGGGATTTACCCTCTTCAATCGACTCGGTTCGTCATTGGGCTGGCACGTCGATCTGAATCCCAATCCTGAAGGTCCGATTGCGCTGCAGTTCGAAGAGTTTGAAGCCGCCGTGGCCAAGCTGCGGTCGTACGGTTTTCCAATGGACCGTACCGCTGAGGAGACGTGGCCCGACTTTGTCGGATGGCGAGTGAACTATGAACAGAACGCCTACCGACTGGCGGACTACTTCACGGCGCCCCCGGCGCCCTGGTCGGGTACTCGCCGGCACCTGCGCGCCGGCGCGGTCGAGCCCCTACGACCACCGCATCGGACTCCGGGCAAGGGCGCGACACTGACGTCGTCGCGTCCGGCGGTGGTGAACCCGCCGACCACTCGAAAACTACGCCGGAACGGAAAGTCGACGGCGTAATCACCTCGACGCGATTGTCTAGTGCGTGGGCGAGCCTTTGGTAACGGGCAACTTCACGTAGGAGGGATCGATTGCGATAGTTGACCAGGTGCCCGACGAGGTTGTTCCGTTGACCGTGCCTGTGTAGACGTAGTCGGGAACCAACCACGTTGTGTCGTTGGTGAGCACTACCGAGTGCAGGGTAGTGACCACGGAATGGAGCGTGACGTGAATGATGAGCGGTCTATCGGGTGTTGTCGGTGGTAACGAACCGGTCGGCGCTGGACTCGTGGTCGACCGGGGTGTGCCAACGCCGCGCGCCGATCCACTAATGGGAGCAACCTCACCCAATTGCTGATCGTTAAGGACATCGACTCCCGCGAGGGGGCTCTGGAGCGGATACGCGACCGTCGATCCAATAGTGAAGGCCGGACCGGTGGCGAAAGCGAGCACGAAGTTCGAGCCGAAGGTGAACCGAACGCTCTGCTCGGTCACTACGCCGTCAACGACGACGTCGTAGGAGACGCTCTGCTCGTTCTTGGAGCTCGAATACTGCGGATGGGTGATCGCGTAGCCGTAATCGAGACGCCGCACGTACCCTCGTGCGGTTTTATCGATCATCGCGGGTGACGCTAACGAAGACCGCGACGATGGCGCGACGGTCGAGTTGCTGTAGGTCCACTGCGGCACGCCTGCACTCAGGTAACTGATTGACACAAAAGGTGACGACGGGCCG
>JBBQGY010000176.1:0-3557 GCA_038323435.1 Acidimicrobiales bacterium | reverse complement strand
GATGGTCGCACCATTGGCTCGTCACTCTTCGACCCAAAGTACGTCGACCAATGCGACGAGCTGTTGAAGAGCGGTCGCGTACTAATTCCTTCGGATTCGCGCGGACTTCCCGACGGCGCTGCGTTCGGTGTTGGTGGAGGAACTGATGAGGTCGTGGACTTTGGGTCGAGTATTCCTGACGGATTCGAGGGCCTCGACATTGGCAGCGACTCGGCGCAACGCTTCGCCGACGTGATCGCCAACGCCGCGTCAATTCTCTGGAACGGTCCAATGGGTGTCTTCGAAGATGCGAGGTTTAGTGCGGGCACTGAGGCGGTGGCGCGAAGCGTGGCCGCATCGAACGCAGTGTCGGTAGTTGGCGGCGGCGACTCGGTGGCGGCCCTACGGTCCTACGGGCTCGAAGACGACGTCACGTTTGTGTCGACCGGTGGGGGAGCATCCCTCGAACTCGTGGAACTCGGTGATCTGCCGGGACTTCGCGCCCTACGAGAAAGCAAATGGAATTAAATGTCGACCATGAAGAAGCCACTCGTTATTGGCAACTGGAAAATGAATCTCGATTTTGTCGAAGCCGTTCACCTCGGACAGCAGATTGGGGTGCTGTTGAAGAACCGGCCGGCCGAGCACACCGAGATCGTGGTCGCGCCACCGTTCGTGGACATTCGTAGCGTCACGTCAATAGTCGCCTCTGAACGAATCCCGATCGCGCTGGGCGCCCAGCACGTCAACGCCCACGAGAACGGCGCGCACACCGGCGAGGTGAGCACGTCAATGTTGCAACGCCTGAACGTCGAGTGGGTGTTGGTCGGACACTCCGAACGACGAGCAATGTACGCCATGGACAACGACGTGGTCGCGGCGACGTTAGCGACGGTTGTGCGCAGTGGCCTGAAGGCCGTGCTCTGTGTTGGCGAATCGTTAGAGGTTCGCGAGAACGATGGCCAGGACGAGTTTGTGACGGGACAACTCAATGGAGCGTTGCGCGCACTGGACGCCAAGTACCTCGAACAGATCACCGTTGCCTACGAGCCGATCTGGGCTATTGGTACCGGTCTGACCGCCTCGTCCGAGCAGATCCACGACATGACGTCGCGTATTCGCACGGCTCTGGGTGGTCTCTCGATGCCCGAGAGTCGCGTGCTCTACGGAGGGTCGGTCTCGCCCGACAGCGCAGCGTCGATTATGGCCGAGGGCGGCGTTGATGGATTTCTCGTCGGTGGTGCCAGTCTTAAGGCGGAGTCGTTCCTTGCGGTAGTGCAAGCGTGTGACGACTGCTACGCTTTAATGGCTAATCGGAGGTCGTAGTGTTCACGTGGTCATTCATCGTTATTGAGGCCGTGTCGGCCGTGGGGCTGATATTCCTCGTGCTGTTGCACTCGGGGCGCGGTGGGGGCATCTCGGATCTCCTCGGTGGCAGTATGGGCGCCGCGGCGTCAGGCTCGACCGTCGTCGAGCGCAACCTCGACCGCATCACCATTGCCGTCGCGCTGATCTTCACTTTCGCCACGCTGACGCTCGACCTGCGTTTACAGTAACGAGTGTGATGTTTCGCGGGCTGTGTCGCCGCGTCGTGATTGGTGCCCTCTTCGTCACCGGGCTCGTGCTACCCGCGTGGATTACGAGCGCGACGGCGGCGCCCCCGGTTTCCAATAACGACAAGACGCTTGAACTCTCCCTGCCCGGTCCCTTCAACGGATGCACCATCCTCAATCCCGGAGCGACGTCGACGACCACTGCTCTGCTTGACCTCGTTCGACCCTCGGCCTTCCTCACGAATCCGGCCGGTTTCGTGAATGGCGCGGGCGGTCCAATCGCGTCGGCCGAATTGACGTCACTAAGCCCAGAGATCGTGCGCTACTCCATTGCGCCGAACGAAGTGTGGAGTAATGGCGCATCCTTTTCTAGTCGCGATCTCGTGAGTTGGTGGCAGCGGACGCGCCTGCTCCGTAGCGTCCAAAGCGACGGATACCGAGCCATAAAAACAATGCAGCAATCCAAGGACGGACTCACCGTCACCGCGACCTTCGCGGATCCTTACGCGGACTGGAACCTGCTTTTTCGCGACGTTGAAGCACAGGGCACGACCACGGGTTGTTCGTTGCGCCAATTGATTGCGCGACCGACTCTCGGTCCCTACCGGATCGTGTCGGCGACGCCGAGTCGCATGGTGCTCATCATGAATGCCAACTGGCCCGTATTCGCGAATCGCTTCGGACGCATCGTCGTCACCACGAATGGCACAATTCCGCCGTCACCTACCGCGAGTTTCGTTGGCTATTCCAGCTCTGTCAGTCGAGCCCAAGTACAGATCTTGAGTACGCATCCTACGGTGCTGAGCCACTTTGGCGCGTTAAGCGCCATTGAAGAGATTAGTTTTGCGCCGTCGCGCCCGTTCAGCAGTCGACTGGGCGTCCGCCAAGCCCTCAGTCTGTCCATCGACCGTCAGAACTTGGTCAACCGACTATGGGGATCGGTCACGTTCTCACCGTCGATCGCGGCGTCGGCGATCTTTTCGCAGGGTCAGAGTTCCTATCCGGGGAGCTCGGGAACCGGACCGTCCGCTCAGACGACGACCACGACGACTCCCGCGACTGGTTCCACCGTTAGTTTGGCCGACTGCGTTAGTTGTGCGATCGCTTCACTAGTGAAAGCGGGCTTTCATCGAACGTCATTCGGATGGGCCACGATCAACGGCTATCGATTGGAGCTGCGAGTCGTCTACGGCCCCGGAGCACTCGATCGCTCGGTGGTGACCGTTCTAAGAAAGCAATGGGCTTCGATCGGCATTTCGGTCCACGTCGTCGAGGTTGCGAGTGATATGGCGGCTGCCCAAACCGCCGCCTCAAATCGCGCGGATATGGCGATCTTCTCTCGGCCCACGAATACTGCTGCTTCGTACGCCGCGCGTTCGTGGAGTGGACTCGCGTTTCCCGACAGCTATCCGAGCGGTTGGCGAACCGCCGCAACTAATAATCTCGACCACCAAGCGAGTGTGAACTTCAATCCCGTTGCTGCTTCATCTACGTGGCTTTTGATGGATGAGACAGTGATGAAGGACTTTTGGGTTCGCCCTTTGTTCACTGCACCCTCGCTCCAGGAGTGGTCCAACACTCTCGGGACGGTAAGCCCCAGTTCTTCGGTTCCCGGCTTAGTCGATCAGTTACGCACGTGGACTTCCATTACCGGAACTGGACCGTAAAACGAAAGAAGGGACACGGAGCGAGGGGCTAAAGTAGAACTTCGCGTCGGAGTGGCGGAATAGGCAGACGCGCCAGCTTGAGGGGCTGGTGCCCTTAGGGGCGTGCGGGTTCAAGTCCCGCCTCCGACACCAATTGAAATGAGTCGAGACACCGTGGACGGTTGAACCCGCGTTCTCAGATTGCCAACAGGGTCAAGGGTCACTAACCGACCCTTGATGTCAATGGCCAATTTCAAGTCCCCGCTGGTGGCCACGAAAAGTCCCCACCCCTCGAGCGTGAATTACTTCTTCTTTGACGAAAACTGAGTTCCTCTCGTTCGGGCCTCCTTCATTCGAAAAGACTCGCCGCTCGTGACGA
>JBBQGY010000175.1:0-3560 GCA_038323435.1 Acidimicrobiales bacterium | reverse complement strand
GGCCTGACGCGCGTGCGTCTCATGGTGAACTCCATGGGCGACGCGCGGTGTCGCGGCGCCTACGTGGAGATCCTGCGAGCCCATCTGCTCGCGAACGCCGACGCGTTGTGCAGTGAGCACAGGGACGTCTGGCAGGAGAATCCCTTGCGCGTCCTTGACTGCAAGAAGCCCGAATGTATTGCGGTCACCTCGGTCGGTCCCATGTTGATCGACTACATCTGTGACGAGTGTCGCGAACACTTTGACAAAGTGGTGAACTCGCTCGCGTCGATTGGCATCATCAGCGAAGTGAATCCTCGATTGGTACGTGGATTTGACTACTACGCCCGCACGACCTTTGAATTCGTCGCCGAGGCCATCGATGGCGCCCAGAACGCGATTGGTGGAGGAGGACGTTACGACACCCTCGTCGAACAGCTCGGTGGAAAGGCCGCCAGCGGCATTGGTTTTGGTTCGGGCATCGAACGGCTGTTGCTCGCGCGAGAGGCCGAGAACGTCGAACCGCGAAATCTCGTCACTCGGTCACTCGACCTTTTCGTCATTGACACCACCAACGACGACGCGGCGACCGCTCTGGTCGACGAACTTCGCGGCGCCGGATTCGCGACCGGCCGCGCCTACGACCAGCGTTCGATGAAGGCCCAGATGAAGGCGGCCGATAAGTCGGGCGCACGCTTCGCACTGCTGATTGGCCCCCAGGAACTCGCGAGTGGTGAGGTTACGATGAGGGACCTGCGAAGTGATGATCTTGAACAACGGCAACGTCGAGTTGCTCGAGGTGACGTCGCGAGCACGGTTGCCCAACTACTACACGAGTGATGTGAATATGTCCGAGAACTTCGAAGCCACCAGCATGCGCGATCTCCTGTGCGCGTCGCTCAATGAGAGCCACGTGGGCCGTACGGTGACCGTCTGCGGGTGGGTCGCGAAACGGCGCGAACACGGTGAACACCTCGCGTTTCTTGATCTGCGCGACCACTCCGGACTGATTCAGGCGGTGGTAGAGGGATTGGTGGACGTACGCAGTGAGTACGTCGTTCGAGTGACCGGCACCGTCACGAGGCGTCCCGAGGGTACGGTCAATGATCGTCTCGACACCGGTCAGGTCGAACTAACCGAATGCCATGTTGAGATTCTCGCGACGGCCGAAGCGCCACCATTCCAACTCGATGATCGCATCGACATTGACGAGCAGGTACGACTGCGCTACCGATTCCTCGACCTGCGCCGAGAGCAGATGCAGAAGAACCTGCGACTACGAGCGGTGGTCAACCGATCACTGCGCGAAGCCATGGACGCCCAGGGATTCTGCGAAGTGGAGACGCCGTTGCTGTGGGCGCCGACACCCGAAGGGGCTCGCGAATTCGTCGTGCCGTCGCGACTGCACCCGGGCGAGTTCTACGTCCTGCCCCAGAGCCCACAGATCGCGAAACAACTGCTCATGGTGGGTGGCTTTGACCGGTACTACCAAATAGCACGCTGCCTACGCGACGAGGATTTGCGCGCGGACCGTCAGTTTGAGTTCACGCAACTCGACCTCGAGGCGAGCTTCGTGGCTCAAGATGACGTACTGGCCTTCGTGTCGCGCGCGGTGCTCGACGCCGCGCAGGCGGCGACCGGCGTGCGCCCGGGCCCGATTGCGACGATGACCTGGGCCGACGCGCTCGACCTCTACGGTACCGACAAGCCGGACCTGCGATTCGCAATGTCGCTCGTCGACCTCTCGGACGTCTTTGAGGCGACCGAGGTCAAGGCGTTCAGCGCGCCCACGGTCAAGGCCATGAAGGTGAGCGGGGGCGCCGAGTTTTCACGGGCCAAACTCGATCAACTGACCGAACAGGCGAAGGCCGTCGGCGCCAAGGGCCTTGCGTGGTTTCGAATCGCCGAGAGTGGCCTCGATTCGCCGCTGGCGAAGTTCCTGAACGAAACCGAGAGTGCCGCGATTAGGGCCGTGGACAACGCGCAAGTCGGTGACCTCGTGTTCGCGGTCGCCGACGAGTACATCGAGGCCTGCAAGGTACTCGGTGCGCTGCGCGTCACGCTCGGCTCTCCTCCGGTCAGTGAAGGACCGCACCACTACGTGTGGGTCACCGAGTTTCCCATGTTCGAGGGCATTGACGACGACGGAAATCTCCAAGCGGCGCACCACCCCTTCACGATGCCTCACCCCGACGACCTCGATCTCATTGAGAGCGACCCACTCAAAGTCCGGTCCCAGGCGTACGACTTGGTACTCAACGGTTGGGAACTGGGAAGTGGATCGGTGCGCATTCACCGCGCCGACATCCAGTCGCGCATCTTCACGGCGCTGGGCATCAGCGACGAAGAGGCGGAGAACCGCTTCGGATTCCTGCTCGGCGCCTTCAAGTACGGTGCGCCACCCCACGCCGGTTTCGCCTTTGGCATTGACCGGCTCACGGCGATATTCGCGGGCGTGGACAATATTCGTGAAGTAATTGCCTATCCCAAGACTCAGTCGGGTTCGGACCTCATGACCGGAGCCCCCAAGAGCATCACCGAACGTCAGAGTCGCGACCTGCGCATCAAGATCGCTCCGAAGGGTTAACTACGTCTCTCTTCGACGACGCCGTCACCCAACGCCTCAAGAAGGCGGCTCCGTTGGCCGATCTGTTGCGACCGAGGACCCTCGACGACGTCGTGGGCCAGGACCATCTCGTGGGGCAGGGCGCACCACTGCGTCGCTTCGTCGAAGCGAAGCAACTTTCGTCGATGATCCTGTGGGGGCCGGCCGGGACCGGAAAAACGACCCTCGCGCGAATACTTTCGTCGTCGGCCGGGTACGCGACGGAGAGCCTGTCGGCCGTCACCAGTGGCGTGAAGGACGTCCGCGAGGCGTTGGTGCGGGCCAACGAGCGACTCGGCGATCACGACCAGCGGACGGTCCTGTTCATTGATGAGGTGCATCGATTCAATAAGTCCCAGCAGGACCTCCTTCTGCCCGCCACCGAAACCGGCCAAGTGGTGTTGATTGGCGCGACGACGGAGAATCCCTATTTCGAAGTGAACGCGGCACTGATGAGTCGATCGACGCTCTGGCGGCTACGCAGTCTCACCGGCGAGGATCTCACGACGCTCGTGCGCCGTGGGCTCGAACTGCGCGGAGCCACGATCAGCGACGAAGCAATCGAAGCGGTCACCGCGTCGGCCGACGGTGACGCGAGGGTGGCGCTCACGACGCTCGACACGGCAATTATTTTGGCGAAGTCGGATGAACCCGTGAGTGACGTCGTGGACATCCGTCACGTCGCCCAGGCCCGTGATGGACGTCTCTACCACCAGTCGCGCGACACGCACTACGACCAAATCAGTGCGTTTATCAAATCGGTGCGTGGCTCCGATCCCGACGCGGCGTTGTACTGGCTCGTGACGATGCTCGAGGCCGGCGAGAGTCCACGTTTCCTCGCGCGTCGTCTCGTGATCCTCGCGAGCGAAGATATTGGTCTTGCCGACCCGATGGCCCTGGTGCTCGCCGACGCGGCGGCGCGCACCGTCGAGTTCGTGGGACTTCCCGAGGGCCGTCTGACACTCGCCCATACGAC
>JBBQGY010000174.1:0-3576 GCA_038323435.1 Acidimicrobiales bacterium | reverse complement strand
GAACTGCTCTTCCAATTGCTTCACGCGTTCTTCGAGGGACTGGCGATTAGGCAGGGTCGTGCTCTGCGCACTCGCGTGGGCTCCCACTTGGTGGCCGCGCGGACGGCTCGCGAAGTAGGCGTCCGACTCCTCGACCGTCATCTTTTCAACGCCGCCCTCGATCCGGATCTGGCGACCTAGCGGTTCGCAGTACCACAGCAGGGCGGCAAACGGATTGGCCGCCAGCTCGCGACCCTTGCGCGATTCGTAGTTCGTGTACCAACCAAGTGATCGCTCAGCGATGTAGCGCAGGAGTACCATTCGCGCGCTCGCGCGCCCGTCGGGCGTGGAGGTCACGAGGGTGATCGCTGCTCGCTCGTGCATCTGACCCGCCGCCTCGTCGAACCAGTGCTGGAACTGGACGAACGGATTGGGGTCGGTGTCGGCGACGTCGAGGGGTACCCACTGCTCGCTCACGAAACGTCCGCCAACTGCCAATTGGGATTGGCCGACAGGTCGAGGGAGCTCGGACCACTCGTGCGTAGACGATGGAGCCCGGCCGCGCCAATCATGGCCGCGTTGTCGGTGCACATCTCCATCGTGGGTAAATGACTCACCACACCGAACTCGTTGGCGAGCTGTGCGACGCCGGCGCGTAACGCCGAGTTCGCCGCGACGCCGCCGGCGAGTGCGACGCCCCTCACTTCGTAGTGCTCGAGGGCGCCTCGAAGTTTGCGCAGGAGCTGTTCGGTGACCGCCGCTTGAAATGACGCGGCGACGTCGGCCAGCGCAACGTCGGTCTGCTTTTGGGTCGCGCGCACGACCGCGGTCTTCAGTCCCGAAAACGACATGTCGTAATCGTTACCGGTCATGGACACCGGCAACGCCAGGGCGTTCGCTCGCCCCTCGCGGGCCAGTCGATCAATCTCGGGTCCCCCCGGGTAGCCCAGTCCGAGCCAGCGCGCCACCTTGTCGTAGGCCTCACCCGCGGCGTCGTCAATTGTTTCGCCCAGCACTTCGTGCTCGCCCGGCGCACGTTGCAGGACAATCAGACTGTGTCCGCCCGACACGAGCAACGTCATGAGGGGCCACTCGAGATCGGCCCGTTCGAGAAGTGGCGCAAAGAGGTGGCCCTCCAGGTGATTGACGCCCACGAAGGGCACGCCCCACGCGAGGGAGTACGCCTTCGCCGCCGACAGACCCACGAGCAACGATCCAATCAGGCCCGGTCCGCTCGTGACCGCAATGGCGTCGATGGTGGGGGCGAGTGGGTCGAGCCCGGCGTCGAGTAACGCGCGTCGTAGTACCGGCCCGATCGTCGCGACGTGAGCGCGCCCGGCCAGTTCGGGCACCACGCCGCCAAAGGCCCGGTGCTGATCGATCGACGATTCAACGACCGACGAGAGCACGTGGAACCGGTCGTCGACCACGGCGGCCGCCGTCTCGTCGCAACTCGTCTCGATACCAAGGACCAACGCCATCTCACTAGCGTAGATCCCTCGAACTAGTGAACGACCAGGTCGGCCCAGAGCACCAGAGCGTCCTCATTCGATTTCTCGTAGTAGTTCTTGCGCACCCCGACCGGTCGAAAGCCGTAGCGGTAGTAGAGCGCGATGGCCCGTTCGTTCGAGACTGCAACCTCGAGGGTGGCGCGCTTGATGTTGCGCGCGTGCGCGTCGGACCACGCGTCATCGAGCAGCGCGCTCGCTATTCCTCGGCCCTCAAATCCCGGGAGCGTGCCAATCGTGTTCACGTGGAGTTCGTCGATCACGAACATGACACCGAGGTAGCCGACAATCGTTTTCTTCTCGATCGCGACCGTGTAACGACGGGTCTCGGTGTTCGTGATCTCGTCAATCAAGATGCCCTTGGTCCACGGTTCGGGGAACTGGGACTCTTCGATGACCAACAGATCCGGTACGTCGCGACGCTGCGCCAGTCGGATCGACCACTCGTGGGTCACGAAGGACGCTCACGGGTCGTGAAGTTCGCCACGGCGTCGGCCTCGCGTAAGTAGAGCGGCGTCAACGTGGCGGCGGGTTCACGACGTTGACCTAGGTCCAACGCCGCGTGCAGTGATGGCACGGGCTGGACGAAGACGCGAGCGTTGGTGACGGACTGAAAGTCGGCCGCGTACCGATCAACGCCGTCGCCCGTAAAGGTCACCGGTATAGCGCTCGCCACCCACTCGCCGACCACATCGCTCGCCACCCCGACGCCCGGTTCACTCAATCCCCGTACCCCGTCGTCGAGCGTGAAGCTCTGCACGAAGATTTCACCGCGACGACCGTCGACGCACGACACCAGCGTGCCGCGCACGCCGGCGTCGTAGGCACCGTGAGCCAGTAGTTCGAGCGACGTCACGCCCACCAACGCGCAGCCCACGCCCTCAGAGAAACCAATCGCCGTGGCGATGCCCACTCGCAGTCCGGTGAAGAGTCCGGGTCCTCGATCAACGACGACGTGGGTAATGTCGCGCGGTGCGAGTTGGGCCTCTGCGAGCAGTGCTCGCATCGCCGACGCCAGCGATTCGGTGTGACGTCGATCGTCGTTCACCACGCGCACTAGCTCGACGCCGTCAGCAGTTCGAAGGCCCACGCCGCACGCCGTGGTCGCGGTTTCAATCGCGATGATATTCATTGTGACGCCCAGCGTTGGAGTTCGAGGGACCGCGAACCGGCGAGCGCACCGCCCACGACGAGGGTTCGACCCTCGAAATCGTCGGGCACGAAATCGATCGTGAGGACGTCGCGCCCGAACACCGTGGCCGCGAGCTCGCCCCATTCGACGAACGCCACCGCCGACTCCTCGACGAGCTCACCCAGCGCAAGATCAATGACTTCGTCGAGGCCCTCGACACGGTAGACATCCGCGTGATGGAGTGTCGTAATGCGTCGCGACGTGCACCGGTGCTCTCGCACCATGACAAACGTGGGACTCGTGACGCGCTCGTGTACCCCGAGGCCCTTCGCCACGCCCTTGACGAAGGTCGTCTTGCCCGCACCGAGCGACCCGCTCAGCAGGACAATGTCACCGGGCTCTACAACATTGGCGAACTCTTCGCCCGCGGCGATGCAGTCCTGGGCAGTCGCGCAGTACCGTTGCCAACTCATGACGGAAGCACCAGACTCTTCACGATTCGAAGGTCCGCGCGCATCACCTCCACCACGCTAGGTCCGCCCCGCAGGGCTGCCGCCGGATGATACGTGGCCACACCAACGCCACCGCCGAGTTCGACGACCTGTCCGTGCGCGACCGCCATACCACTCGTGCATCCGAGGACCGACCGCGCCGCGGTGTTGCCGACCGCGAGCACGACCGAAGGTTTGATGCGAGCCAGTTGCTCGACGAGCCAGGGCCGACAGCTGTCGAGTTCGATGCGCGTGGGGGTCCGGTTCGCGGGTGGACGACACTTCACCACGTTGGTGACGAAGCACTCCGATCGATCGAGGCCAGTCTCCTCTTTAATCAAGCGAAACAAGAGTTGACCGCTGCGGCCCGTGAACGGTTCACCACCCTCGTCTTCACTGCGTCCGGGGGCCTCGCCAATCACCATCAGTGCCGTGTCGAGCGGGCCCGATCCAATGACCACACGCC
>JBBQGY010000173.1:0-3628 GCA_038323435.1 Acidimicrobiales bacterium | reverse complement strand
CGTCTGACACTCGCCCATACGACCATCACGCTCGCGCTCATGGCCAAGAGCAATTCGGTAACCAGGGCGCTCGGAGCCGCGACCCGCGCGGTCCAGTCGGGAGGGCTCGTGGAAGTTCCCGATCATCTTCGCGGATCTAATTACCGAGGCGCCGAGGAGCAGGGCTTCGGGACTAACTACGACTACCCCCACGATTTTCCGGGCGGTTGGGTGAGCCAGCAGTACTTGCCCGACTCACTCGTGGGATCGATGTTTTATGACCCCACGGACTACGGGCGAGAACAGGCATTGGTCGCGCAGTGGCGCTCGAGAATGGAACACAGCGCCCAAGACGACACCGGCTCAACGGTAGAGTAAATCCCGTGGAAGCCGCACAACTTCGTTCAATTTTCCTGGATTACTTCGCCCGCAACGGCCATACCGTGGTGCCGTCGGCGAGTCTGATCCCGTACGACCCGTCGCTGCTCTTCACGGTCGCGGGCATGGTGCCGTTCAAGCCGTACTTCACCGAAGAAGAACCGGCGCCCTATCCGCGAGCCGTGTCGGTCCAGAAGTGTTTTCGCGCGCTCGACATTGACATCATCGGTACTACCCAGCGTCACCTGACGTTTTTCGAGATGATGGGTAATTTCTCCTTCGGCGACTACTTCAAAGAGGGTGCCATAAAATATGCGTGGGGCCTGATCACCGAGGGTTTCGGACTCGATCCCGAGCGTCTCTGGGTGACCGTGCACGTGTCGGACGATGACGCCTATGAGATTTGGCGTGACGTCATCGGTATGCCCTCGACTCGTCTTCAGCGACTCGATGACGACAATTTTTGGCGGATGGGCGATACCGGTCCATGCGGTCCGAGCTCGGAGATATTTTACGACAAGGGCGCGGAATTTGGCGCCGACGGCGGCCCAGCCTCCGGCGGCGAGGACCGATTCGTCGAATTCTGGAACTTAGTTTTCACGCAGTACGATCAGGCCGCCGACGGCACGTTGAGCGAACTGCCGAAGAAAAATATCGACACCGGCGCCGGGTTCGAACGCACCCTGGCGATCCTTAACCGGCTGGACTCAGTCTTCGCCACGGACCTCTTTGCCCCCCTGCTCGACACCGCCGCGCGAGCTATCAAAACGCCCTACGGCAAGGACGAACAGACCGACGTCGCGATTCGACGTATCGCTGATCACGGTCGCGCTATGACCACGCTGGTGTCCGACGGCGTCTTGCCATCCAACGAGGGACGGGGCTACGTGCTTCGCCGCATTATTCGCCGCGCCGTGCTCGCCGCTCGTCGCGCCGGATCCGACGCCGCCCTCGCCGCGTCACTCGTCGACGCCACCATTGAGAAAATGGGTAGCGCTTACCCGGTGCTCGTCAAAGATCGCGACCTGATTGTTGAGATCCTCGAGCGTGAAGAGGCCGGATTCGCTCGCACGCTCCGTACCGGTCTGACGCTCCTCGAAGAGGCCCGCGACGGCGTCCTCGCCAAAAAAGCGACGATCTTTCCCGGCGACGTCGCGTTCAAACTTCACGACACCCACGGATTCCCGATTGAACTCACCGACGAAATTGTTGGCGAGTCCGGGTTGGTCGTCGAACGCGCCGCTTTCGATGTCGCCATGGGTGAACAGCGCGAACGGGCCCGCGCGGCGGCCAAGACGCTCAACCTCGCCGACGACGCCCACTACCGCGACCTCATTGAACGCCACGGCGCCACCGAATTTGTGGGTCGCGACGTCACTCGCTACAGCGTCGAGACCCAAGTTCTGGCACTGCTCGCCGGTGAGAACGGCGTCGGCGAACTATTCCTCGACTCCACGCCCTTTTACGCCGAATCGGGTGGTCAGGTGGGCGACACCGGCACCATTGTCACCGAATCGGGTCGCTTTACCGTGGTCGATACGCAGAGTGTCGCGGGGGGACTCTTCGCGCAACGAGGCATGCTGACTGGTGAGATAGTACCTGGTCAGGTGGCTATTGCGACCATCGACCCCGAACGTCGCGAAGCGACGCGTCGCAACCATACGGCCACGCACTTACTGCACGCGGGACTGCGACTGGTACTCGGTGATCACGTTCGCCAACAGGGTTCCTACGTGGGACCGGACCGACTCCGCTTCGACTTCTCTCACGGCGCTGGCGTCAAACCAGAAGAAGCGAAACAAATTTCGATCCTCGTCAATACCGACGTCGTCGCGAACGAGGACGTCGAAACGGTCCAGACCACCAAGGCCGAAGCCGAAACCATGGGGGCGATTGCTTTCTTCGGTGATAAGTACGGCGACCGCGTTCGGGTCGTACGAGCGGGCACGCATAGCCTCGAGTTTTGTGGTGGTACCCACGTGCATCGGCTCGGCGACATTGGACAGATTCAAATTGTGAGTGAAGCCTCCATTGGCTCGAATACGCGCCGGATTGAAGCAGTCAGCGGTCTCGGGGCGCATCGGCGTAGCCAGGAGATGGAGAGCACCCTCGGCTCGGTGGCGACGTTGCTAAAGACGTCCGGGGACGATGTCGTGCCGGCGCTCGAGCGACTCTTCGAACGCCAGCGCGAGGTCGATCGCGAAGTGGCGTCACTACGCCAAGCCCAGCTCTCTCAGTTCGCCGAAGAACTTCACGCCGAGAGCGACGCACCAATTCTCATCGCGCGCGTCGATGGCTACGGCGGTGATCAACTGCGCACGCTCGCCCAGGAACTCCAACGCCGGGGGCGGCGTGGCGTGGTGCTCGTGGGCACGAGCGACGACAAAGTGGCCATCGCCGTGGCGACCGACGACTCCCTTGACGCCGTGGCGACCGTGAAGAAACTCGCGGCGTTCGTGGGCGGTGGCGGTGGCGGATCTTCTCGCATCGCGCTCGCCGGAGGTCGTGATTCGAGTGGCATCGACGCGGTACTTGGCGCGGCGGCGGAGCTCTAGTCGTTTGGCCACGAGGCTCCTCGGTATCGATCCGGGCACGAAACGCTGTGGCATTGCCGTGAGCGATTCGGGACCGACGATGGCGTTTCCCCGGCGGGCGTTAGTAAATGATGACGCGCTGCTCGACCACGTGGCAACGCTCATTGACGATGAGTCAATTGGCGCGGTGGTGATTGGCCGGCCGATCTCGCTCGCAGGTAACGACACGCAGAGCACCGCGTTCGCCGATACTTTGTACGAGTCGATTCGAACGCGATTTGGGGCCATAGTGGTCACGCAGTGGGATGAACGCCTCACCACGTTTGAGGCCCAGAGGTCGCTGTCACAAGCCGGATTAAAGGCCAGGGATCACCGAGAACGGGTCGACAGCGCGGCGGCGGTCATCATGCTGCAAAACTATATAGATGCTCTCCTTCCTAACTAGGCCCTTGGGTCGTCTGCTGGCAACGGTCGCGGTGCTCGTAATTCTTGCGGTGGGCTGGTTTGCACTCCAGGTCGATCCAATCTTTTCTGGCCACAACAAGGTCGTGGGCGTGGAGATCATTTCGGGCGAGTCGGTCGCGACGCTTGCCAATGACTTGCGCGCGCAGGGTGTTATTGCGTCGCCGTGGGCGTACCGGCTCTACTCCATTGTCGGCGGTCCCACGCTCAGTGTTGGCTTGTACCAAATAGCTCAGGGCTCGTCCTTCGGTCACATATCGTCAGTCTTTGGGGGA
>JBBQGY010000172.1:0-3632 GCA_038323435.1 Acidimicrobiales bacterium | reverse complement strand
ATCTCCTGGCCGTGCGTGGCACCCGCCGCGCGCGAGATATTCTCATCCATCAGAGTTCCACCCAGATCGTTCGCACCGGCTTGGAGGATGCGCCGAGAGCCTTCGACGCCCATCTTTACCCAACTGACTTGAATGTTGTCGATCAACGTGGCGTAGTGAAGTCGCGCCACCGAGTGCATGAGGACCGCCTCGCGGAATGTTGGTCCGCGCCGTGAACGACCCTTAAGAAAGATGGGAGTCGCCATATGTACGAAGGGGAGCGGCACGAACTCGGTAAAGCCGCCCGTCTCCTTTTGCAGTTCGCGCGTTCGAATAAGGTGCGTCGCCCAACTGTTGACACCTTCAACTGCGCCAAACATGATCGTGATGTTCGACCGTAGTCCGACGCTGTGCGCCGCACGATGGACGTCGAGCCACTGATCGGAGTTGAGCTTGTCCGGGCAGAGAATCGCCCGTATTTCGTCGTCAAGGATTTCCGCCGCCGTACCGGGCAGCGTCTTGAGCCCCGCATCTTTCAACCTCGTCAGGTACGTCACGAGATCTTGTTCGGAGCGACGAGCGCCTTCAAACACCTCCAGCGCACTAAATGCGTGGATGTGAATGGTGGGCGAGCCAGCTCGCACCGCGGCAATGACGTCAATGTAGTAATCACCGTCAAACTTGGGGTGAATCCCACCTTGCAAACAGACCTCCGTCGCTCCCTTTACTTCAGCCTCGCGCACGCGTTCGCTGATTTCATCGAGGGTCAGTAAATAGGGGTCGCCTCGAAGATTCAGAGAGAGGGGACCTTTCGAGAAGGCGCAAAAACGACACTTAAAGGTACAGACATTCGTGTAGTTGATATTCCGGTTGATCACGAAACTGATTGCGTCACCGACGAGGTCTTGGCGAACGCCGTCGGCCGTCGCGACGAGGTCGTTGTAATCTGCCCCTCGGGCATTGAAAAGTGTGGTCAACTCCGCGCGATCGAATTCGTAGCCGGGCACGTAGCGCGCCAGCAATGCGGTCACTTCGCTCGTCTTTGTTAGTGACGTTGGCGCGGGTGGCGGAGTTTCGTCAGTGCCGGACGCCCACGAGTCATTTCGTGCGAGGAACGACGCGTCGGCGTGAGCGAGCACGTGGGGACGAACGGCCTCGTCGAGAAACGCGCCGTGACCCTCGATAAACGACGGGTACACCGTAAGACGCGGTACTAGGTGAAAACCACGCTCGCTGCACTCGTGGTCGAGCGAGGCCACTGCGGGCCACGCACGCTCCGGGTTGACGTGATCGGCCGTCACCGGCGAAATGCCACCAAAGTCGTCAATGCCGAAAGCCAGTAACCGCGTGGGATCATCAGTCAGGTTGGGTGGCGCTTGCAGGTGGATAGACGTTGGCAGGATCAATCGAGCGATCGCGATCGTCCAGTGGAACTCGTCGTCGGGCGGCGGCGTTTCATTCGCCATCGCGGTGCGAGGCTTCGGTAAGAAATTCTGGATGATGACCTCTTGGACGTGTCCGAACTCCTCGTGTGACCGAGCGATTGCTTCCAGGGTCGCGACGCGATCCGCTCGTGTCTCACCTATGCCAACCAGTAGGCCCGTCGTGAAGGGAATCTTTAGTTCACCAGCCAAGCGCAACGTATCGAGTCGGCGTTGCGGACTCTTGTCGGGAGCTAAACGGTGTGCCGGTAACTCGGCGAGTGACTCCATCATCATCCCCTGAGAGGCACTAACCCCGCGGAGCTGTCGGAGTTCGTTCTCGTAGAGTGCGCCGGCGTTGGCGTGGGGCAACAGACCCGTGCTCTCCAGCACCATCTGGGCAGCGTTGGCGACGTAGTCCACCGTTGATTGATATCCGCGAGCGGCGAGCCAACGGGCCGCTTCGTCGTAACGAAGTTCGGGCCGTTCTCCCAATGTGAAGAGAGCTTCCGTACAGCCTGCGTCGAGCCCCGCTTTCGCCACGTCCATCACTTCGTCGAGGCTCATATACGGTGACGACACGTGCGCAGGAGCCTGGGCGAACGTGCAGTAGCCGCAGCGGTCGCGACAGAGTTTTGTGAGCGGGATGAAGACCTTGGGGGAGTAGGTCACGACGTAGCCGTGTGCGTCGCGTGCGGTGGCAAAGGCGGCGGTGGCCAACTCATCCAAGGGGGCGTGTAACAAGTCGACGGACGAAGCTGACTTCTGCGGTGGCGTCATAGCAGCATCCTAGGTCTTGCGGCACAAAAACGGTGCCGCAATTCGAGGGCGCGCACGCGGCCGAACGACCAACGACCCCTGACCGTGCGCCTTACTTCGATGACTGAATCTTCGTGGCGACAGTTGCGAGCAGCTCGTCGTAGGCGTCCACAAATGCCTGCACGCCATCCACTTCGAGTTTGCCCGTCACGTCGCGAAGTGAAACGTCGCTCGGTAGCTTCTTCACGACGTTGGCCGCCTCTTCAATGGTGTGATCATCAGCGAGCAACGAGTGAGTGAAGTCGCCGTGATCGAGCACGCCCGTGAGCGTGGCGTCGGGCATTGTATTGACCGTCTCATTCGCCACGATGGAGTCGACGTACAAGAGATCGAAATAGCTCGGGTTCTTGGTCGACGTCGAGGCCCACAACGGGCGCTGCACCTGCGCGCCGAACGACAACAGGGACGTCACTCGTTCAGCGCCCATGCGTTCTCGATACAGTTTGTAGGCACCCGCAACTTGTGCGTTGGCCGTCGTTCCCCGGCGTGGATCGTCGTTCGAGAGCAGCGCATCAACGGCGACGTCAACTCTCGAAACGAAAAAAGAAGCGACGCTCGCGATCTTGGACACGTCGTGTCCCTGACGTCGTGCGAGTTCGAGGCCGTCCATCCACGCGGTGAGGACCTCGTCGTATCGCTCGAGGGAGAAAATGAGTGTCACGTTGACGTTGATACCCGCACCGAGCACGTCGCGAATCGCCGGGAGTCCCTCCTTGGTGGCGGGGATTTTGATCATCACGTTGTCGCGGTGGACCTCCTTGAAGAGTCGATGGGCCGCGTCAATCGTGCCCGCGGTGTCGCGCGCCAGGCGTGGCGATACTTCGAGCGACACGAAACCATCAAGGTACCGACGGGCGCCGTTAGAGAACTCGACGCGCGAACTTTGATTCACCGGAGCGAGAACATCACAAGCTTCGCGTACGTCCGCAACCGCGAGGCGTTCGAACACCGTTTCGGGATCATCATTGTCGGCGTCTTTAATGAACGCGTCATAGGCGGTCGACGTCGCGAGCGCTTTGGCAAAGATTGAGGGGTTGGAAGTGACCCCGCGAACACCCTTCACCACCAGGTCCGCGAGCGTACCGTCGTTCAGCCAGTCACGGCGGATATTGTCAATCCACGGACTCTGGCCGTGCTGTTCGTAGAGGTCATTCAGCGTGGTCATTTCAGACCTCCTTGTGCGTGTTCAACGTGGTCGACTAACGCTCGAGCATTGATATGGAAAAACTCGAACACTTCACCGCCGGGCGCGGAAAGACCAAAGGTGTCGATGCCGAGGGCTTGATCAACGTACTTGGTCCAACCCAGCGTGGCACCGGCTTCCAGGGATACCGACGGGACGCCGCGCCGCAAGACCCCCTCGCGGTACTCCAGAGTCTGTGCCTCAAAACAGCTCCAGCACGGCAGTGCGAC
>JBBQGY010000171.1:0-3694 GCA_038323435.1 Acidimicrobiales bacterium | reverse complement strand
TCGAGGCGCCGCGCGTTGACGCGGTGGAGGACTTCCCGGCCCTCTTTGCGCTTACTCGTCAAACCCGCATGCTCGAGCACGACCAGGTGTTTCGCTACGGCTTGTCGCGAGAACGGCACCTGTCCGGCGAGCCAACTCGCGGTCGCTTCTCCGTGCTGCACGAGTAAATCGAGGACACGACGACGAGATGGATCAGCAATCGCGGACCACAACCCGTCGTCGTGTGCGCTCGTCATCCCTGGGACGTCTCGGCAAACAGGCCCACGAGATCCTTGGAGAACGTACCCCACCCGCCATTGTGGTCGGCGGCAAAACTCACTCGTTCCTCGTCGGTCAGCGGCATCAGCTCCAGGCCGCTCTCGATGAGGCGCAGACGAGTCCAGTCACTGCCCATGGTCTCGAGAAAGAACTCAACGAGCGTGGAATTTCCCGCCACGGGAACACTGTCGTTGGGGTGGGTCCACCGGAACGAAAAATACGACGGCTCGTCGACTGTCTCGACGACGAGCGGCGCGGTGTGCATTACTTCCCCTTCGTCATTTTCGAAGATGAACACTCCCGCTCCGCCCGGCACCGCGTTCAACTCTGCGCGGTTCGCGAACCACCGTGTGAGTTGATCGGGCGTCGTAATCGTGTGCCACACCACCTCAATCGGAGCATGAATTTCAACCTCGTGCTCAATCTTGTAGTCAGTCATCTCTTCCCCCTTCGTTGTTATGTGCAATCAAAGGTAGCACATAACAACGATAACTTGCAACCTTTAGTTGCAAGTTAAAACTTAAGAAACCGTTCAAATCGTGGAGTTGTGCGTTGAGGTCAGAACCAATCTGTCGGCATTCGAGGCCGCCTGCAAAAATCATCTCGGTTCTATGCACTCAGAGAAGTTGGCATGGCGAGGCTTACGAAGTGGTACTTCCTAATTGCAATTGAGAATTCGCTGATGTGTCGTTGCCGGCGGGCCGCGTCGAGTACCTGGGCGCTGTTCGGTTCGGTCGTTCGGGCTCAGTCAACAGTTGAGCTATATCAGCAACGTGATTAGCACTCAAAGGGTCTCGGCACTTTAGGCGGGCGGCTAGCGCGAGGAACCTTAAAGTAGAGGGATCCGACTCGGCTCGACACACACTCAAATCTCTTCCATGCTTGCCGACCTCAGCGACATCGACACGCTCGAACTCCTTGCTCAAGCGGTGCCTTTGGGTACCGGGATTGGTGGTTCAACTGCACGGGCAAGTATCCAAGGTTCTGACGTATTCGTGAAGCAGCTGCCACTCACCGCACTCGAGAATGGCGATCCACTCTCAACGGCAAATCGATTTCATCTACCGGTCGCGTGCCACTACGGCATTGGAAGCCCTGGGTTCGGTGTCGGACGTGAGATTGCGGCTCACCAGATCACTTCAAATTGGGTGACCTCGGGTGTAACGGACATCTTCCCGACTCTTTACCACTGGCGGGTACTTGACGAGAGGTGCAACACGGATGTCTCCGAGTTCGAAGGCGGTGATGCGCAGCGCCAATGGGGCGCCCACTGGCCAAGTGTCCGGAACCGAGTCGAGGCACTCACGGCCGCCCCTCGGAGCATTGTCCTCTTCCTCGAGTACGTGCCGGACACGGGGGACAGTTGGCTACGTCAACAGTTTCTGTCCGGCGATGGGGGCGCCGCATTTTCTACCGCAATTGAACAAATAGCCAGTGCGGCGGCGTGGATGAGTGTGCATGGTTTTCAACACCTGGACGTTCATGCACGAAACATTCTCGTCCGCGATGGACGCCTACTTTTCACCGATTTTGGCCTCGCCTTGCACAAAGACTTCACCCTTGACCAGAACGAGATGGACTTCTTCGCGGCTCACGGTGGCTTCGATCACGACACTGGGATTTCAAGCCTGCTGCACTGGGTGCTGGCCGAATCAGGGGTTGGTTCACGCGAGCGGCGAGTTGAAGTTCTTCGGGCTGCTGCTGGCGACCGTCACACCGTCGAGCTCGATGCAGTGCGCGCCAAGCTGGGCGATGAGGTCCACTTCATTGCCCAGTACGCAGCTATCGGAGTTTCCACCACCATCCTTTTCGATCAACTCATGCGAGATACTTCTTCAGTGTCGTACAGTTCCGAATTCGGAATTTCTAGGTAAGAAGTGGCCTTGCTGCCGCAACGGTGGGTGCTGCGATAGGTACTGGGTGCGTCTCTAATTGGCTATTTACTCAATAGTGGCACATGGCCAAATCTCAATGCGCTCCACTTTGCAACAAGTAGCAGTACTGCACCAAGTGCTCCCAAGAGAACTATCTGAATGGCAAATATGCGAATGGGACTGCTGAAGGTTTTGATGTCAACTAACGTCCGAGAATTGGTCTCGGAAGAAGGATGGACATCATGGCCAAGGCGTATCCCAAGGAGTGTCGCAACGATGTCGTGCGAGTAGCACGGCTCCGTGAAGCACCGATCACTCCAGTCGCACGCAATTTCGGCGTCAGCGACGCCACGCTGCACGACTGGTTGAAGAAGGCGGAGATCGAAGAGGGAGTTCGACCGGGGCTGCCCGAGAAGGACGCGGCGGAGATTCGAGAGCTCAAGCGTCGCAACAAGGTCCTCGAGCAGGAAGTGGAGATCCTGCGTCGAGCGAGCGCCTATTTCGCCAAGCAGCACGCCCCAAAATAATCTTCCCGCTGGTCCGCGAACTAGCCGAGGACGGGATTCGCGTCACGGTGACCTGCCGGGTATTGAAGTTGCACCGTCAGAACTACTACCGCTGGCTGGAGTGTCCGATCACCCCACGCGACTGGGAGGATGCGCACCTCACCAACGCGGTCCTTGACGCCCCGAGAGGATCCGAGCTTTGGTTATCGCTTCATCGCCGACGAACTCGAACAACAGGGCTTCGCTGTCAGCGAGCGTCGGGTGTGGCGGCTCTGTTCGCAGCAAAAACTCTGGAGCAACTTCGCCAAGAAGAAGGGACGCTCGAAGAAAGCCGGCTCGCCAGTCCACGACGACTTGGTGCAACGCGAGTTCAGCGCGTCAGCGCCGAACGAGTTATGGCTCACGGACATTTCGCAACACCGAACGTCGGAAGGAAAACTTTACGTTTGCTGTGTCAAGGACGTCTACTCGCGACGCATCGTCGGCTACTCGATCGATTCACGCATGAAAGCATCGCTCGCAGTGCGCGCGCTTCGTCACGCGATCGAACTGCGCGGACGTCACGAAACAGTGGTCCACTCTGACCGAGGATCGCAATTTCGAGCAAATTCCTACGTTCGGACTTTGAAGAACAACGTCCTGGTTGGATCAATGGGACGAGTCGGCGCGGCCGACGACAACGCGGCAATGGAGTCGTTCTTCTCATTGCTGCAGAACAATGTCCTTAACAACCAACGCTGGGAGACTCGCGAGGAATTACGTCTGGTGATCGTCACCTGGATCGAGCGGACCCATCACCGTCGGCGACGTCAGCGCGAACTCGGACGGCTCACGCCGATTGAATTCGAGGCACTTGACGTAGCGTTGAGGGCGGCGTAAAACTAGCAATCTCACCTGACATCAAAACCTTCAGCAGCCCCAACCGGTGACCCACCGTCCTATAATTACGCTATAATTCTGTACGTGACAACTCTCCCCATCGCTGACGCCCGAGCTCAGCTCTCCAAATTGGTTGACGAAGCAAGTTCAACGCATGAGCGAATCGAAATCACCAAG
>JBBQGY010000170.1:0-3703 GCA_038323435.1 Acidimicrobiales bacterium | reverse complement strand
GTCGCTCCGCTGCAGCTCAGTACCAGCGGAAAGATTGGGGTGATCTACGTCATTCCCAAGTCAAGTCCGCAGAGTACGAAGACCGAGACGCTCATTAACACTCTGCGCAACAACTACATCCCGGCCGCCACGTCAACGACGCACACCGGCATCTACGTCGGCGGCATCGTCGCGATCTTCGTGGACTTTGCCCAAATATTTACCGCCAAGATTCTGCTCTTCGTTGGCGTCATCGTGTTGCTGGGCTGTCTGTTGTTAATGGTCGCGTTTCGCAGCATTGTCGTGCCACTCACCGCGGCCGCAATGACCCTCTTTGCGGCCGGTGCGTCCTTTGGTCTCGTAGTAGCGGTGTTCCAGTGGGGCTGGGGCAGTTCAGTGCTGGGGTCGGGGACCGGTCCCACTGAATCGTTCTTACCGGTGATCATGATCGCCATTCTCTTCGGGCTTTCGATGGACTACCAGGTCTTCCTCGTCTCTCGAATGCACGAGGAGTGGCTCAATACGGGCAGCAATCGTGAAGCGATCATCCGAGGCCAGGCCAACACCGGACGCGTGATCACCGCGGCGGCCCTCATCATGATCTGCGTATTCCTCTCCTTCGCCTTCGGTGGCCAGCGTGTGATTGCCGAATTCGGTATTGGCCTCGGCGGCGCGGTGCTGGTCGATGCATTTATCTTGCGTACCGTGCTCGTACCGGCGTTGATGCACTTCTTGGGCGACGCTAACTGGTGGATGCCCACGTGGCTCGAACGTATCGTGCCCCACGTCGCCGTCGAGGCGACCGAGGACGTCCGCGCCTAAAGGGCCCCGTCATCGACCGCCGCTGGCCCGCCGTTCATTCGGGCGATGGGCTCGCCAGAGAAGTTGGGACTTTTGGCGGGGGCGGTGAGTTCCTCGCGTCGATAGGTTTTAGGCAGCGGCACTTACGGGAGGTTGGCGACATGTACCAAGAACCATACGGAATGTGGGGACAGGGATCGGGAAGCGGCGTTGCCATGTTCGTACTAATGATTCTCTTCTGGATTTTGGTCGTCGGAGCGATTCTCTACTTCGTTCGTCACTCGAGCCATTCGCACTCGTTGCAACATGCGCACCACCCCCACGGTCCATTTGAAGCCCCAGGGAACTCCCCCGTCGACATTTTGAAGATGCGCTTCGCTAAGGGCGAAATCGACGAAGAAGAGTACGCCAAGCGGCTCAAGCACCTTGAAGGCAACTAGTCAATCTGTCGGTTGCCATCGTCACCGCCGAATTTCGGCCACGTACGTTCGACTACCTTGGTTGATCAATGGAGAATGCCAGCCATGAAAGCGAGTTCGAGGTTCGGTGACGACGTGAAACGATCGGTCTCCAACCTGTGGGACGCGACGTACGAAGCAAAAAGTGTGGATCAACGATCGTGGTCTCAGGACGTGGCGATCGATTCCCTCTTCTACGTGGAATCTATTCGGCTCGCGACGAACGCTGCCGTCATCGATATCGGTGGTGGCTCGTCGTCCTTTGTGGATGAACTACTTGCTCGTTCGTTTACTGACCTTACGGTCCTGGACATCTCTCGTAGCGCAATTGAAGAAGCACGAGACCGAGTCGGCGACGGCCAAGTCAAGTGGTTACTTGAGGACATCACCACGTGGACCCCCATCAGAAAATACTCACTTTGGCACGATCGCGCCGTTTTCCATTTCCTCGTACATCGCTATCAACAACTGGACTACGTCAAGAAAGCAGCGTTAGCAGTTATTCCCGGCGGTCACGTGCTGCTTGCAACGTTCGCCCCGTCGGGTCCCGACGAGTGCTCGGGCCTCGCGGTACGAAGGTGGTCCGTCCACGAACTTGAAGAACTCTTCTCCAAGGACTTCAAATGTGTCACTAGTGCCCAGATCGATCACGTCACTCCTTGGGGATCCGTTCAACCGTTCACCTGGGTACTTCTAGAACACCGGACCGTCTAGTCACGAAGCAACCGAGCGGCCACTTCAAGGCGTTCGGGAACCGCGTGCCACCATGTCCAGCGTCCGCGCTTCTCGCCCTCAATCAGTCCCGCCTCAGCGAGAATTCGCGTGTGGTGCGAGACGGTGGGCTGACTCTTTCCCAGCGGCTTTTCAAGATTGCAGCTACACGCCTCGTTCGTCGACGCAATCATTGACAAAAGTCGAAGGCGCACCGGGTCCCCGAGGGCGGCAAAGATTCGTGCCACGTCGCGGGCCTCGACTTCGGAGAGAACGTCACTCGTTAGTGGACTACAACAGTCGATCACGCCGTCGTCAATCACTGCTATGGGGTTCGGGTTCACGGGACTTCTTTCATTGACAACCATCGATGTATCTGGCATACTCATTGATATCTATCAATCTAAAGGATACCGATGTCACGCGTGCAACTGGCCCTCAATGTCGCAAATCTCGAAGAAGCAATCTCCTTTTATTCGCAGCTTTTCGATTGCGCACCGGCCAAAGTCCGTCCCGGTTACGCCAACTTCGCCATTGTCGATCCGCCCCTCAAACTCGTGCTCATCGAGGGTGCAGGAACTCCGGGCTCGATCAATCACCTCGGCGTCGAAGTCGACACCACCGATGAAGTCACCGCCGCCACCGAGCGCCTGGCGGCGCAGGGCATGGTCACTGACATCGAAGAGCAGACCACGTGTTGCTACGCCGTGCAGAACAAAGTCTGGGTCCACGGGCCCGACGACGCACGTTGGGAGGTCTACACCGTCCTGGCTGACGCCAACGTCGCTGGACCACTTGCCGGCGACGAGCGCTGCTGCCTCTCGGATCAGGCACGGCAATCACTACCCGTCACCGCCGACGCTTGCTGCTGATCATTAGTGAAAACACCGTCAACGTCCACGTCACCGACGCACGTCACATCAACGACCGCGTCGGTTAGCGCTCGCCTCTCGCTACTCGACCGTTTTTTACCCGTGTGGATTATTGCCGCAATGTTCCTCGGCATTGCCCTCGGGCACGGACTTCCGCGACTCAATCGAACTCTGAATCACGTGCAGGTGGCGGGGACGAGTTTGCCCATCGCCATCGGACTTCTCGTCATGATGTATCCGGTGCTCGCGAAAGTTCGCTACCGCGACATGGGCCGCGTGGGCGCTGACAAACGACTACTCATTTCGTCGCTCGTCCTCAACTGGCTCATCGGGCCGGCCCTCATGTTCACGCTGGCCTGGATCTTCCTCGCGGACCTTCCCGCCTATCGCACCGGTCTCATCATCGTTGGTCTCGCACGTTGCATCGCGATGGTGCTCATCTGGAATGACCTCGCCGGTGGTGACGGCACCGCCGCCGCGGTACTCGTCGCCATCAACTCGCTCTTTCAAATCGTGGCATTTGCCGCTCTGAGTTACTTCTATTTGCGAGTACTCCCCAGTTGGCTCGGACTATCGACGACCCCGGTCCACGTGTCAATGTGGTCCATCGCACGAAGCGTGCTGATCTTCTTGGGCATACCGCTCTTCACGGGATGGCTCACGCGCACGGTCGGCGAACGTACCCGCGGACGAGAATGGTACGAAGGTTCATTTCTTCCTCGCATTGGTCCGCTCGCCCTCTACGGCCTGTTGTTCACAATCGTGATTCTCTTCGCCTTACAGGGAAACGCCATCACCCACCATCCTTTTGACGTGGCGCGCATTGCTCTACCGCTGTTGTGTTATTTCGCGATTATGTTCTCTGGTTCCATTGCGTTAGGT
>JBBQGY010000169.1:0-3789 GCA_038323435.1 Acidimicrobiales bacterium | reverse complement strand
GAATCGTTGAACTGGCCTCCTCGGGTCCCGCGGGATCGCGCTCGCCGACTACGAGATCGCGGGCCTCAAAGATTGTCATCACCTGGTTCGTCCAACCCGGTGAGTTCATAAATCGACCAAGAAGCGTCCACCGGCGCGCCGTACAGCCCATCTCCTCTTTCAACTCACGTTGGGCGGTGTGGAGAGGCTCTTCACCCTCAACGTCCTGAGTTCCGGCCGGAATCTCCCACGTGTACGAGTCAAAAGTCGCCCGGTACTGGCGGATGAGGCCAATCGCACCGTCATTGTCAACAACGAGAATGGCGACGGCGCCAGGGTGTGTCGCGACGTCGCGTTCAAAGGTCTCGTTATGGTGCACGACTCGGCGTCGCTCGACATTAAAAACGTGACTCTGAAGTAGTTCGGTAGTCCCATCGATGCGGAACGATTCGCTCACAAGGTCGCGGCAACCGATTCCGGATCAATGATGTGCGGCACACGACCCTCGGCGCGTGCGGCGGCGGCCTTAATCAGCCCAAGGAAGAGCGGGTGCGGCCGGTCCGGGCGCGACTTGAATTCTGGGTGGGCCTGCGTGCCCACAAAGAATGGGTGCGTTGGAATTTCGCTGAATTCGACGAGACGTCCATCGGGCGATGTGCCGGAACATCGCATGCCGGCCGCTTCGAACTGATCGCGGTAGCGAGAATTGAATTCGTAGCGGTGACGATGACGTTCCGATACCACTGTGGTTCCGTACAGATTCGCGACAACCGATCCCTCGTCGAGCATCGCCGGATAGGCCCCGAGACGCATCGTGCCACCGAGATCGGTGACGTCTATCTGCTCGGCCATCAACGCAATCACTGGCGCCGACGTACTTATGGAGATCTCCGTCGAATGGGCGTCGCTCAGTCCGAGACAGTGACGGGCGAATTCAACGACCATGACTTGCATACCGAGACAGATGCCGAGGTACGGAATATCGTGCTCTCGAGCTATTCGCGCCGCGGCGATCATCCCCTCGACGCCCCGCTCCCCAAAGCCGCCGGGAACGACGACGCCGTCGAGTTGGCGAATCCTTTCGGAATCGATCTCGGTGGGCACTCGTTCGGCCTCGAGCCACTCGATCTGGGTTGTTGCGCCGACCGCGAATCCGGCGTGTCGGATAGATTCTCCGACGGACAAGTACGCGTCGGGCATCGTCACGTATTTTCCAATCACCCCAATGCGCAGCGTCTTGGTAGTGCCGTGTACTCGACGTACGACGTCTTGCCATGCCGACAAGTCAATCGGGTAGTTGTCGAGCTCAATCCCGAGCGTATTGCACACCATTGTGTCAAGGCCCTCGAAGTGCATGGTGATCGGAATGTCGTAAATGCTGGGTGCGTCGACGGCGGAGATCACCGCATCCATGGGAACGTCGCACAATAACGAGATTTTGCGCTTGAGACCGTCCGAAAGTGGCTGGTCACTGCGACAGACAATTATGTCGGGCTGAATACCCCTCGATCGAAGTTCGGTCACCGAGTGCTGAGTCGGTTTGGTCTTCTGTTCGCCCGACGGAGCAAGATACGGCACGAGAGTGAGATGAACATAACAGACGTTGTCGCGACCGGCGTCGCGACGGAACTGGCGAATTGACTCAATAAAGGGAACAATTTCAATGTCACCAACTGTGCCGCCAATTTCGACAATCACGACGTCGGCGCCCAATGAGCCAAGGCGGCGCACTCGTTCCTTGATTTCATCCGTGATGTGCGGAATTACTTGAACGGTTTTGCCCAAATAATCACCACGACGTTCCTTAGCAATAACGTTTGAGTAGATGGATCCAGTCGTGGTATTCGACATTCTCGATAGCGATTCATCAATGAAACGCTCGTAGTGGCCGAGGTCAAGATCGGTTTCCCCACCGTCATCGGTTACGTAGACCTCTCCATGCTCACCGGGATTCATCGTGCCAGGGTCGACGTTGAGGTACGGATCGAGCTTGCACATGGTGACTTTGAGGCCACGAGATTTAAGGAGTCGACCCAGCGAGGAGGCAGTGAGACCCTTGCCGAGCGAACTCGAGACTCCACCTGTTACAAAGACGTATTTGGTCATTCGCAACTCGCCGTATCCACGGAACTACATCATAGCGGAGGCGTTGAGTTGTTGAGTACTATTAACGGTGTGTTTCGAGCAATCGACGTGCGAGTGCCCGCGAATCAGTTGCGTAGTTGTCGCCCGCGAGCATTCGGGCGATTTCGCTAATACGGTCGTCGCCGGTGACGGTTCGTAGCGTCGTCCTCGAAATACCGTCACGAACGATTTTCTCGACAACGAAATGATGGTCCGCCTTCGCTGCGACCGACGCGAGGTGGGTGACCGCGAGGACCTGCTGACGTTCGCCCAGTTCAGCGAGACACTCCCCTATTTGCTGGGCGACTTGTCCGCCCACTCCCGCGTCCACTTCGTCAAACACCGCTACGACGTCCTCGTGCACTGTTTCGAGCGAAAGCGCAAGCAATACTCTGCTCAACTCACCTCCGCTCGCTAACGCCTGTAGCGGGCCTTCGCGCTGACCGGGGTTGGGCGAGAAAAAAATCTGCGCCTGCGCGCCGTCGTCGCCGTCGACAACGAACCGGAGCGACGCATTGGCCAGGGCGACTCTCGGCAGTTGGACGAGCACCGCCGCAGTGAGTGATGCGGCGGCGGCGCTGCGGAGTTGAAGGGCCTCTTTGGCTAATTCCTCTACTGCCATTTCGAGTTCCACGATCTCGTCGTCGAGCGTCACGAGTCTCGACGCGGCGTCATGGTGGAACTGCAACTGGTCGCGCAGATCGACGAGCGCTCGCAGTGCGGTCTCCAGAGACCCGCCGTATTTGCGGGCAATTTGGCGCAGGAACGTCGCGCGGTCCTCAAGCTCTTGCAGCACAGTTGGGTCGAATGCATCAGAGTTCGTTAAGTTCACAAGTTCGTGCACACCATCGCGGGCCTGTTCGAGCGATCCTCGAAGCAACTCGCGCGCCGGTCCGTAAATATCACTGGCGGGTATGTGGTCAATTGCTCTCGCAAATTGTGTAAGTACCGCTTGATCGCTGTCGTTGTCCAACGCTTCGAGTGCTTCAACGAGCGCGGTTTGACCGTCACGCAATTGTGTAATCGTGGTCAAATCCACCAGCACGTCGCCGAGTTCACTCGGTGACGTCAGTGATGCACTTTCCAGTTCGCCGATTTGAAACCCTATGAAATCGAGTTCTCGCTCGCGCACGGCACCGTTTCCGCCGAGGGACTCGCGAAGTGCCATAGCGTCGCGAAGTTTCGTTCTTGCTGCATCGAGCCCAGTGGTAGAAATACTGGCACTGCGATCGATAATGTGCAGGACTTCGCCACGGTTGCGCAATGCCAAGGAATCGTGCTGACCGTGAATGACGACTAAATCGCTGGCGAGTAGACGCAGAGTCTCCACACTGCTCGGCACCCCATTCACGGCGCTACGCAGTCGACCCGACGATGTTGCTTCACGAACCAGCACGGTGTCACTCGCGCCGTCGCGACTAAAGACCGCCGCCGCACGCATGTCAGAAGTGATGGCGTGGCGCGACCCGAGACCTTCGTCACCCAGACAGAGATTGAGTGCTCCCAGAAGCAACGTTTTTCCAGCTCCGGTTTCGCCAGTAAGGACGGTGAAACCGGAGTCGAGTTCCATACGAGCATCATCAATGACGCCTAGGCCGTGGGCGTATAACTCAACCAACGTTGTCTTAGGCATGACCCTCTCGGAGGCTCTCTCGCAATCGAAAGGCCAGATCAAAACTCTTGGTC
>JBBQGY010000168.1:0-3796 GCA_038323435.1 Acidimicrobiales bacterium | reverse complement strand
AATGACGTACGGAGCGACGACCGCTGAGCTTCCGCCGCCCGAGACCAACTGTGCCGCGGCGGCCATGTCGCCAATCACCGCCACCGACGTGACGCTCTTCGAGATTGGAAGTACCGACCCCGTATTTTTCAGCAACACGATACTGCTCTGCGCAGTTTGCAGCGCCACCCTTACGTGGCCGGCGGTCGAAGCGGGAGCGTAGAGCGAAAGTACGCGCGGACGAGCAATAACGCCGAACTTAAACATGTCGGTCAGCACTGATCGCACCGCGCGGTTCAGGTCGGTCATTGGAACAATGTCCGACGTCACTAATCGTTCGATTGTTGCTGATGACGCTGGCTTAATTAGGGAAATACCCGCTCGAAGTGCGAGCGCAATGTTGTGCACGGCCTGCAAGTCCGAACGAACGAAACCGGTGAAATCCCATTGCTTCAACTTCGAGTAAATCATCGGATCCGAGCATGTATTGACGCTGTTAATTCGACCATACGAACACATCACTGACGCAACATGTGCCTGCTGAACTGCCGCACGAAAGGGAACGTCGTAGAGCTCGGCGAGTGCGCGTGACGAGACAATTTGATTTAGACGAACTCTTGCGGTCTCTTGGGTGTAGGCGCCGAAATGCTTGGCGACGTCCATTACACCCTGCGACTGAATGCCACGTATGTTGGCGACACCCAATGCACTCGTGAGGTACGGGTCCTCACCGTAGGTTTCAAAGATTCGGCCACTTTGGGGGATGCGAGCAAGATTCATCTCGGTGCCCTGTAGGGCAACAATGCCCTTGGTGCGAGCTTCCGCTGCAACGGCCGCTCCAACCGATTGTGCGATTGCGGTGTTAAACGTCGCCGCAATTGAAATAGCGGACGGAAATTGGGTGACGCCACGGAGGCCACTGCCCAGGCCGCTCGGACCGTCGGACATTGACATCGCGGGAATGCAGAGTGAGGGAATGCCAACATTCTCATTCTGCAGCGCGCGGTGCGAAGTCAAGACGACGAAGTACGCCTTTTGCGTCAACGTCATTTTCGCTAGGACCTCGTTGGCCAGTCTCAGGGGACTCGCACTGTGATGCTGGGACTGGGTCACCCAGGGGCATTTACCCGATGATCCAACGTGCACACTGATATCACTCGCGTCAGAAATATGAGGCGCGATGATGACCGGGGCGACGAGTCCAACCACGACCACGACCACCGTCATGATGGAAATTTCTACGTGTCGCCGATACACCATTCGATTCACACACGCCCCATTAGAACTACGGCTTGCCCATCACCGACCTTGGCATCGGATTGTTCCGTCGTCACCGGCGATGACGCTGAGGGAAAGTTACTCGCAGCGGCGTGTGCGTTCGACGTGTTTCACGAAACATTTATCTTCGAGCTCTGGAAGCTAACGCCACCCATTGTTCTTCCAACGGTCAATGCACAATTCTCACGAGTTCATTAACCTACGTTTAATCAGCCTGCTCGAGACCGAGATCTTTAGTCACATCGATGACGCTAAATTGATGCGACTTCCAGAGCCCCCGTCACAGAGGTTCGGCATCATTTGCTATGAAGTGGGGAGAAGTGGTCGCCGTGCAAGGCCGCCCGAACCAATGAGGAGTCTTGATGAAGGGTTTTAAGAATTTCATGATGCAGGGAGAATTAATTGTCATCGCCGTGGGCTTGGTGGTGGCGCTGGCGTTCAGTACCCTGATCAAGGCGTTCACCGACAGCATCATTAAGCCGCTCGTGAACGCGGCGGCCGGCGGTGGTCCCACGAGCAACGGCATTGGCTGGACCCTCAACGGACAACGGATTGAACTCGGGGCCTTCATCGCCGCCGCTGTGTATTTCGTGATTTTTATGGCAGTGATCTATTTCGCTATCGTCGTGCCCTACCGGTCGTATATGCGACACCGCGGTACCACCGTCTTTGGCGAACCGGCGCCTTCGAAGTCGTGTCCGTTTTGCCTTGCCGACGGCCTTCCAGTCGCCGCGTCAAAGTGCAAGTACTGCGCCAGCGAATTTACTGCCTAGTTATTTCATCACGCGACGTCGAACCATTCGATCGTCGAGCCAACTATCGCGAACCATTTTTTCCAAAACAGTCAATGCCGCATCCAATTTATGACGTTCACTTTTTGTTAGTCCTTCGAGTCGCGAACTCAGTCCAATGGTGCGTTCCATCCACAAGTTGGCAAGCACGGCTCGTCCCTCAGCAGTAAGTTCTACGATGCACGCTCGTCGATCTTCGGGGTCAGCGGTCTTCTTCACGAATCGGAGATCTTCGAGGCTGGCCGCCACGCGCGTCGCCACCGAAGCTCCGACTGATTCGAAAGCCGCGAGCGTGCTCATGCGCATGGAGCCAAACTCCTCAAGTGTCGCCAGAACCGATATTTGGGACTGCGTGAGACCGAAATTACCGTTCTGGCGAAGAGCCCGCGCTAAGCGAACGAGTACGAGGCGCAACCGAACCGCCGAGGTCGACGGCTCGTCATCGGATGAAGCGAGCGGCGACTTCATCGCACAACTTCACTTTCGAGGGCGACCGAGCCTGGCACGGAGCTCGAGGTCGAAGTGATGTCTCCCACGTGCTCTCGCAGTGAGTGATCTTCGAAAATGAATCGCTTTCCACGCATTGCGGAAATGACGGCGCCGACTATCGACATGATGAACGCTACTCCAAAGACAATGAGAAGTCCGTGGTGGAATGGCACTTGAATCAGTTTCGGAAAGAATTGTTTGCCCGACAAATTGAGCCACTGAGAATGAGTGACGTGCGCACTTGCCTGTGTGCCCAGCATGCTCGCGAGCGGATTAGTGCCAAGGAACGACGAGAACAGACTTCCGACGGCCGGCAGATCTGCGACGGTGTGCGCCGCCACCACGCTGACGCCATTTGCGGTCAATCCCTTGAACAGTGCACCAGGAAGTGAGTTCGAAAGTCCAACAATCATCAACGAGAAGAAGACACCAATGGAAAGTACGAAACCAGTATTCAAGAAAGCGGCTTGAATACCGGCCGCGCTGCCGCGCTCGTTTGCTGGGACACTATTCATAATGGCGGTCGAATTGGGCGCCGAAAACATGCCGCCACCCGCACCATTCAAGAAGACGAGTATCGCGAAGATCCAGTAACTAAAATTCGTTGGCACAAAGAGCAGACCCACAAAACTCGCCGCAAAAATCAACATGCCCGCAGTTGACAAGATGCGCGCGCCTTGATGGTCCGACAGGTATCCAGACACTGGGCCCGCAATCAAAAATCCCAGCGTGAGCGGAACCAGATAGATACCGGCCCACAGCGGGGTCTGCGAGTAGTCGTATCCGTGCAGTGGTAGCCAAATTCCCTGGAGCCAGATGATCAGCATGAACTGAAGACCACCACGAGAAACCGCAGCCAACAGTCCCGCGGCACTTCCCGACGCAAAGGCGCGATTCTTGAAGAGGCGCAAATTGAACATCGGTGATCCGATTCGCATTTCAATTAAGAAAAACGCCACGAGAAAGAGGAAGCCAGTGACAAAAAGGATAATGACCTTTGGGGCGGTCCAGCCCATGGAATGCGTACCGTACGGTTGGATTCCGTAGACAATCGCAACCAGAATGGACGTCAATCCAACTGCGAACGTCGCATTACCCCACCAGTCGATCTTTGCCTTCGCGCGCTGACCGTTATCACGAAGGCTGAGATAGCCCCACACCGTACCGAGCAGTCCGAACGGTACCGAGACCCAAAAGACGAGCCGCCAATCACCAATTGAAAGTAAGCCACCGGCTAAGAGGCCAATGAATGATCCACC
>JBBQGY010000167.1:0-3805 GCA_038323435.1 Acidimicrobiales bacterium | reverse complement strand
AATCGGCTCGCTGGCAAACGCGTCGCGGTCGTCGAACAGCACCGAGGCGTCACCCGCGACCGCAAAGCCGTCGAAGTCGAATGGGGTGGGCTGAGCTTCGACGTCGTGGACACCGGTGGATGGCTCGAAGCCGGTGACGCCCTGGAAGAAAAGGTCTCCCAGCAAGCCGAAGCGGCCCTCGCGTCGGCCGATCTCGTGTTATTGGTGGTGGACGTAACAACGGGCATGGTTGACGAAGATACCCACGCCGCGCGGTGGGCACTGCGCAGCGGCCGGCCGGTCGCGCTCGTGGTCAACAAAGTCGATGACGCCATGCACGAAGCCACCAGCTGGGAGTTCCTCAGCCTCGGCGCCGGTGGCCCGCACGCGGTGAGCGCTCAGCACGGGAGAGGATCGGGCGATCTGCTGGACTTCATCGTCGCCCAGTTAGGCGAGACGATGGAGGTCGACGAGGCCGCCGAAGCCGATGACGACGGCGCCCTTCGTGTCGCCATTGTCGGACGGCCCAACGTTGGCAAGTCAACGCTCTTCAACAAACTCATTGGAGAAGAGCGATCCGTCGTACACGACATGCCCGGTACCACTCGCGACGCCATTGACACCCTCGTGCAGACCGACGTGGGGCTTATTCGATTTATTGACACCGCGGGTATGCGTCGGCGCGCCAAGACCGAAGCGGGACTCGAGACGTACGCCGTGCTGCGCAGCCTCGACGCGCTCGACCGGTCCGACATCGCCATCCTGGTCATTGACGCCACCGTCGGCGCGACCGGACAGGACCAGCGTCTCGCGGAACGAATTTCCGCGGCCGGCTGCCCGTCGTTGGTGGTCCTCAATAAGTGGGAACTGGTTCCGATCGAGGAACGCGATTCGGTTCTCGCCACGGTGGGCGAGAAACTCGCGTTCCTCGGTGACGCGCCGGTAATGAAGACGACTGCGACGTCGGGCAAAGGCGTGCACCGCGTACTACCCGCTCTCGCCATCGCGGCCGCCGACTACGGTAAACGCGTGCCGACGGGCGCACTGAACCGAGCCATTCGCGATCTGCAGATCAGGCAGCCCGCCCCGACCGGCAAGATTCGTTACGCCGTCCAGGGCGCCACGGAACCGCCGACTTTCACCCTCTTTGTCGCCGGACGACTGCCGTCAACCTATTTGCGTTACGTGGAACGATCGCTTCGTGAACGATTCGAACTCGGATCTTCGCCGCTCCGAGTTCGCGTTCGAGTCGAATAGTGGCGACGTGGTGTGACCACTGCGATCGCCCAGTTCAGGGCGACGTCTGCGAGGTATGCAGATCAACTGTGGTGGAACGAGAGCGCGAACCGATGCCGTGGCTCTGGCGCTTCTTTATTGTCGCCACCGTGATTTACGTCATCTGGCGTATCTATCAGTTAGTTTCGTGGCTAAGCCACTAGGAGGTCGGTTGTGCCCATTTACGCTCTCGGGGACCGTATCCCTTCCATTCACCCTGACGCCTTCATCCATCCCGACGCGGTAGTGGTTGGCGACGTGCGAATTGGCGCCGAGTCGTCAGTCTGGCCCGGCGCGGTGTTGCGCGGTGATTACGGCACCATCATTGTGGGGGAGCGAACGTCCATCCAAGACGGCGCGGTGGTGCACGCGGTGGCCGAGTACCCAACGGTGGTAGGTGACGACTGCGTTATTGGACATCTCGCGCACCTCGAGGGTTGCGTCATTCACGATCGAGCGCTCGTGGGAAGTGGCTCGATTGTTCTCCACGAGGCGAACGTCTTTAGCGGCGCGACGGTGGCGGCGGGAGCGGTGGTGCGAAATCGAATGGACGTACCGGCGAAATCACTCGCGGTTGGCGTGCCGGCGACCATTAAGCCCGACGCCAGCGACTCCGAGGCGATCACCTTCGGGGCCGCGAGCTACGTTCAAAATGCCCGGCGCTACAAAAAAGAGTTGCGTCTCCTCTAGGTGTTGGAGATCTCGACCAGACGATCGAGCGCGTATGAGGCGTTCCCGGTAATGACGCTTTCACTCGCGAGCGCGAAGCCCTCCGCGAGCGTGGACGCGCGTCCCGCGACCATCAACGCGAGCGCGGCGTTAGCGCACACCACGTCAAAGATCGGCCCCGGACGTCCCTCGAGGAAGCTGCGCACCACTCGCACGTTCTGTTCGACATCCCCGCCACGAATGGCGTCGGCGCCGTGGTGAAGTCCGAGTTCGCTGCTCGCGTCGATCCGCTGCACGTCGGCACCGAGTGGGGTTATGACGTGCAGCGTGGAAGGTGAACCGAGTGAGAGTTCGTCGAGTCCGTCGTCGCTGTTGACGAGGATTGCGTAGTCCACGCCGCGCGCGACGAGCACCCACGCCATGTGGGCGAGGAGAGGGGCCGGAGCAACACCAATGAGCGAACGGCGGACCTGCGCCGGGTTCGCGAGAGGACCGAGAACGTTGAAGATTGTGCGAAAGCCCAGTGCCCGGCGGATCGGGGTGAGGTAACCCAGAGCGTGATGAAAGGTCGGCGCGAAGAGAAATCCAATATTGGCCCCTTCGATACTCGCGCGCACCACTGATTCCGAGGTGTCGAGGCGAGCGCCGAGGGCCTCGAGAACGTCCGCGGAACCGACCGACGACGACGCGGCTCGGTTCCCGTGCTTGGCGACCGGCACACCACAACCGGCTACCGTGAGCGCCGCCATAGTCGAAATATTGACCGTATGCAGTTGATCACCACCGGTTCCCACAATGTCAATGACGTCCGGTCCGACCGAAAACGTCGTCGCGGTCGCCATCATGGCGTCAATGAATCCGGTCATCTCATCGGCGGTCTCACCCTTCGCGGTCAACGCCGTCAGAAAACTCGAAATCAATACCGCGTCAACCTGACCCTGGAGGATCGCTTCGAGTGCGGCGCGGGCCTGGCCCCGCTCTAAGTCAGTGCCGTGCACCAAGGGGATGAGTACATCTTTGGAGAATGAGTCGGTCACGAATGTCGACCGTGACAGTGCGATGACATAGGCACAAGATAGTCGCGAATTCAAACAAACTCGTCACAACTACGATTCATTGATGGCGCCAACGTACCTCGATGAGATTCTTCAGCGCCATCGCCAACGCGCGGCCGCGGACACGCGCAACTGGCGCGAACGAGTGGGCGCCGTGCGCTACAACGGACCCTCGATGTACGAAGCGCTGGCCGATCGTACGAACCTACGAGTAAAAGTCATCGCGGAAGTGAAGCGACGCTCGCCGAGCCGAGGGTGGCTGAATGAGCATTTAAACGTCGGTGAGCTCGTTCGTCACTACGAGAACGGCGGGGCCGCCGCAATATCGGTCTTGACCGACACCGAAAGTTTTGCGGGCACGCAAAGCGATGTACGCGAAGCGGCACGGGCGGTTCCGCTCCCCATTTTGCGCAAGGATTTCACAGTCTCGGCCAATGACGTGCTCGATACTGCGGAAATGGGAGCGAGCACCGTGTTACTCATTGTAAAGGCACTCAGTGACGAACAACTCCAAGAGTATTTGGTGCTCGCCGAAACGAGTGGCATTGACGCCGTCGTCGAAGTTCACGACGAAGATGAAGCGAAACGGGCGGTTGACGCGGGAGCAAAGATCATCGGAATCAACCAAAGAAATTTGGTGACGTTCGACGTCGATCCCGGTCACGCTGGATCCATTATCAACACGGTTCCGGAGTTTGTCCTGACGGTTTGCGAGTCAGGACTCTCTACTGCGGACGACGTTCTTCGAGCCGCCGACGCGGGGTTTGACGCGGTGCTCGTGGGTGAAGCCTTTGTCACTTCGACAACGGTGGAAGAGACCGTGAAGG
>JBBQGY010000166.1:0-3863 GCA_038323435.1 Acidimicrobiales bacterium | reverse complement strand
ACGGCCCTGTGGGCAGACGTGGGTGCCCTCGCCACCTACGTCGCCGCACTGGGTGAACAACTCGTCGTCGGATTCGACGTACGCGACAATTACCTCGCGGTGCGTGGTTGGACCGCATCAATCGGACTAAGCGTCGACGATGCACTGGTCCGCTGTGTTGAGGCCGGCGTGACGCGACTCCACGTGACGGCAATAGAACGCGATGGAACGATGCAAGGACCCGACCTCGCGCTGTACGAGCGAGTCTGCGCGAGCACCATCGCGGTCGTCGCAGCGGGGGGAGTTCGCGACGATAACGACGTGGCGGCGCTCGCGAACGTTGGTTGCGAAGCAGCGATCATGGGGGTTGGGTACCTCGCTCGACTCGGCCTTTCGATCGCGCCACCGCCGTCGCTTTTGTAGTTGGCGAGTGCGTCGACGCCCCGGTCGTCGTCACCACGCAGCCCAGCACGCATATATGACCTTCTGCTCTAGGTACGCATACGAGTCAAATGGGAGTCTTTAGATGTTCCGTCATCGTGAAATCAGGAGTGAATATGCGTCGCAAGACATTGGACCTACTACTCAACTGGGTGGGTGTTCTGCTCACCGCAGTCTTTCTAGTTGCCGGCGTTGGCCTGCTCGTTGGTTACAGTTTCACGAGTTCGCAGGTGAAGTCGCAGCTCGTTGAGCAGAAGGTGTTCTTCCCCTTAAAGGGACAGATGGACTACCAAGACCTTGTCGTGGCGAACTTGACGTCGTACGCCGGCCAGCAGGTACTCACCGGCTCGCAGGCCCAAATATTTGCCGACAAGATCATTGCCGTCGACACCCTCGCAATCAGCGGAGGACAGCCCTACGCCAAGTTGAGCGCCGCGTCATTGGCCGATCCCAAGAACACCGCACTGGTCAACCAGGTCAACCTCGTCTTTCGAGGTGACACCCTACGCGGGCTACTTCTGAACGCTTACGCGTTCGGTTTCATGGGCGTCATTGCGCTTTACGGAGCAATTGCGATGTTGTTCGCCGCACTCGTCATGTTGATACTGACCCTGCTCGGCGTGCGTCACTACAAACAGGGTGACCCTGAAATTGTGATCTAAAGATTTGGTTTCCCCCATTACAATTCGGCGCGGGCCCTGTGTCCGGGCCGCATTGTTGTGAGATGCGAATCGCACGTAATAACGCTGGTCGAAAGGGGTGGCGATCTCCAGCATGTTGCGTCGCGTCACCTCGTGGGCACTATCTGGCGAACTCCGCTCAACGGCACTCCAAGAGTCCAACCTTTTGGGAATTTCACGCCGAGTTGACGGATGAATTGAAGGTTGACCATGCGCTGAAACTCGTGGTATTTATTGTGCCGCCGCTGATGATTCGGCGATGTAGTTTCTTGCAGGTGAATCGAACTCGGGGCGCAGGGGTCGTGGAGAAGTCGCGAAACCTTCTTCGTCATTACTTAGCGTGGCGTCGCGTGTTCGGCGCCCCACTCGTCGTAGCGGCACTCTGTGCGCTGACAATGAACCCGGTCATTGCGTCCGCGTCAACGATTGTGTCCATTGATGTCCGAAGCGCGTGCGCGGCCGGTTCTTCGTGCACTTTGTTCAACGTCGCGGTGACCAATTCGACCACGGCGACGCTCAACGGCCTTTCAGTAGAGGTACTCGGCGGAGCGGTGATCAACTTGCAAGTAAATGGCTATCTGACGACTCTGTGCCAACAGAACAGTGCACACGGCGGATTCGTCTGTTTTCCGTTCTCGTTGTCGCCGGGCGCGACGTTGCGCGCGAGCGGGCGTACTGGCGCGTCACTCACGAGCGCAACGCAATTTCGCCTCTACACAACGTCTAACGGCTTCGCCACCTCCACTGGCGAGACCGTGCCGTTGGCGAGTGGTTCCGGTGACCCACTGACCACGCCGGTCGTCGTGGGTACGTCGGGTGCCGGTCTCCTCATTGGCTCGGGCATTGCGATTCTCCTCGTGGGCGCCGGCGGAATTGGCGCAGTCGCCTCCGCACGACGACGACGTTCTCCAGCGAAGTGCGCGGTCGCCCTCGATTCATTGAAGACTGCCGAAACGACGTTGCGCTACTGGGAGAGAGCGATCCAAGCCGTGCAACGCGACGCGACGTCGTCGCCCGGCGACGCGCATTTGGCCGAGCAACTTCTGAAAGTTCGCGAAGGTCACGAGAGTGCCCTGCGCTTTCGCGACCAGTGCCAGCTGGACGTTATGGAGTGCATGACGTCCACTAATTGACCGACTTCAGCATCAACGTTGGGCCTTGAGTCGTAATGTTGTACTACTACGTACAACGTAGTAGTATGGGGTGATGGCGCACGAGAATAAACGCGATGGTCTTCAAAGAACGAACGATCCTCCACTCCTGATTCTGACGAGCTTGGCGGACGGACCAAAACACGGTCACGTCCTCGCGAAGGACGTCGCGACGTTCGCCGGAGTCAACTTGAGCCCCGGTGCCCTCTACGGCGCGATTACGCGACTGGAGGAACGCGGACTCATCGAGCCGCTCGAAAGTGACGACCGTCGTCGTCCTTACCAAATCACTGGTGCGGGCACCGTCGCTCTCGCCCACGCCATTGCGGACATGCGCAAAATCGCCGCCGTCGGTGCGTCACGACTGCGACAGTCACTCGGGACGCCGATATGAGTCACCGTAACAACAAACTTAAAAAAATGCTGCGCTGGTATCCGTTCGAGTGGCGCGAGCGTTACGGTGACGAATTTGTTGCGCTGTTGGAAGACAGTCTGCATGACGGGTCACCCTCCCTACGACTTAGAATTTCTACCGCGTGGGCTGGGCTTCGCGAACGAGGCCACCACTCTGGCCTGCTCGGCGATCATCAAACCCCGACCAATCGTCTTCGTGCCGGTTCACTGCTTATTCTCTGTTCGTGGTCAGCCTTCGTGATCGCCGGAGTGAGTTTTTCAAAACTCTCAGAGCATTTCGCCGTAGCGATGCCGCTCAACTCGAAAGCTTCGGCGCAGATCTTCTTCAATGTCGTCGGCGCCCTAGGCATCGCCAGCGTAGCGGTGGTCCTCGTGGGGGCCGGGGTCGCCGCGCCGACCTTCGTGAAGTATTTGCGAACGTGCGATTGGTCATCCCTTCTTCGACGGATCACTCCAGCACTTTCGTTCACGTTGTTCACCGTGGGAGCCGCAGTTGCAGTCATCGACTGGGCTCACCACCTCAGTACCCTGCAGCGCAACGGTAGCAACGGCCTCTACGCCGTGGCCATTGTCGGACTCGGCGTCGCCGTTGCCGTCACCGTGGCCCTTTGGACGTACGTCGCCGTTCATCTCGCCTCACGCATGGAGTTGAGTATTTTTGTTTTGCGCAGTGAGGCCGTCCTCGCATGTCTGTTGTCGGGGATGATGATTGCGATGACGTTCGCGACGGCATTGTGGTGGCTCGCAGTTGGTTCAAATGCGCCCTGGTTCCTTCAAGGGTCTCGGTTCGGGGTCACCGGCTCTCCCATTTCAATCAACATCGTGCTCACGATGTTGCTGATGCTGGTGTCGGGCGCAGTGTCGATCCTTGGACTCGGTCGCATCGCTCACGTGTGGCGAGAGGCGTAATTCCGTCATTCGAGCCCGGCGGTGTCCGTTAAAATCTGCTCGAATTGCCGCGAGCCACGATCTCCCAATCCAGTTCGCCGGTAGCCGGTGGAGCAAACGATGAATCCCAGGACATCATTTCGACTCACAACATGTCGCTCACAACAATCGCTGACATCAGGTTCCATGAACCAGGTGCCCGTGGAAGTAAATGACGTTGACGCGCATCGCACACTTATGAGTACCCGATGATGACGAGATTCTACGATGCGTTCGTTGCGCAATTGCGAAGAGTTTGGGCGACCTTGCC
>JBBQGY010000165.1:0-3876 GCA_038323435.1 Acidimicrobiales bacterium | reverse complement strand
GAGTTGAAAAATATGATGGAAGAGTTGACGCCGCTGCACATGATTGGCGACGTCGATGACATCGCGGCGGGCGTGGTGTACCTCACGTCGCCGGCCGGACGGTTTATCACGGGCAAAGTGCTCGAGATCGATGGCGGCACCGACGTGCCGAGTTTGGATTTCCAGCTTCCCGACTACTAGACGCGAACTCGGTCGGCTACTCCGCGGTCTCGGCGTCGGCGACGATCAGGCGCGGACCCGACGGCCAGTCGAAGTAACGCCATGTCCAGTTGATGATCACGCGAATCTTGTTGCGAAACCCAATGAGGTACCAGAGGTGTAATCCCAGCCACGCGAGCCATCCGGGCGTCCCCTTGATCACGCCTCCCTGGGGAAGTTGGGCGACCGCCGCGTGTCGTCCAATGGTCGCCATGATTCCCTTATTGTGGTAGACGAACGGCTGCGTGGGCTCGTTATTGACGACGCGCAGAATCTGTCGCGCACAGTGCTTTCCCGTCTGAATTGCGACGGGTGCGAGCTGTGGGCAGAATTCCGAGTTCTTCAGGGGGACCGCGGCGGCGTCACCCACCGCCCAGACATTCGTGCTTTCGAGCAGGCGCAGGTCGGGGGTGACGCGAGCGCGTTCGCCCGGTCCGGCCGACGCCTGCAGGTCGTGGGCGAGCGTTCCACTCGTCGTGACGCCGGCGGCCCAAATCACCGCGGCAGTCTCGAGTCGTTCGCCGTCCGCGAAGCGGATGGCGCCTTCTTCAACTTCGACGACCGATCGACCGAATTGAATCTCCACACCCATTGATTCGAGTTCCTTCTTCGCGTAGCGGCTGGCGGGCTCGGGAAAGGCCGTCAGTAGGCGCGGCGCCACGTCCACGAGCACCACGCGCACGTTCTTTGCTTCGAGTCGAAGCCCGTCGCGCTTGATGCCAATACGAATCAGTTCGGAGAGCGCTCCTGACGTCTCGACGCCGGTCGGTCCTCCGCCCACCACGACGTAGGTCAGCGTTGTGGGTTTGTGCTCCGCTTCCACGTCGGCACGCTCCAGCGACAGCAGCAGACGATTGCGAAGTTTTCGTGCGTCCGCGAGTGAATAGAGCGGCATGGCGTACTTGGACGCTCCCGGTATGCCAAAGAACGCGGCCGTGGCGCCGGTGGCAACGACGAGGTGGTCAAAGGGAATCGATGCGCCGTCTTGCACTTCAATCACGTTGCGCACGTGATCAACCACCCGAACGAGGGAGTGGCGAAAGCGAATGTTGTCCGCCTTGCCAAAGATCGTGCGAATCGGATAGGCCACGTCCGCCGGTTCGAGACCGGCCGTCGCCACCTGGTACAGCAAGGGCAGGAAGGTATGGAAATTGTGCTTGTCAATGATCGTGACCCGCACCGCTTTATTGGCCAAGCCCCTCGCGGTCGCGATGCCCGCGAAGCCACCACCAATGATCACTACGTGGGGCAAATGCGAGAGGTCCCGTGACTCCGCGTTGGTGTGGAGTGACATCATCATGAACCACACATCATAAAGATCGCGTAGCGAATGTGGGTCAGTGGCGTGCGAATCGCCGCCCGAGTCCGTACACGAGACCGGCGACAATCATCAGAATTGCGAGCAGTCGATCGCCGAGCGCAAATTTGAGAGTGACGGCGACCGGAATCGCCGCACCGACGACCCAGAGCAACTGTTGGCGTACGGCGAATCGCGCGAACGTCCGTCCCTGGGCGCCCGGCGCCACGTTGCGCTGGGTGATCGCGTCGAAACTCGGCTGCGCGACGGCGGCACAGAGACCGAGCCAGCCGGCGAAGAGAATTTGACCGACGGGCGTCGGATGGGCCGACGCGACCGCGGCGCCAATGCCGGTGGCGAGGAGTGACAGAGTGAGCAACGTGGACTCCGGCACGGCACTGCGCACTCGAGTCACGAGGGCGAGACCGACCAGAGAGCCGAGTGCGCTCATGGCCAGCGCGAAGGCGAACCAACTGAGACCGGCGTGCTGTCGGCGAAGACCAAAGGCCAGCAGAAACGTCGCGAAGCCGACCGTGAAGCGCATCAGTGCGGCCGCCGACAGTCCCCACGAGACTTCCACGTCGCCGAGGGGACTGAGCGAGTTTAGGTCGCGCTCACTTTGCGTGAGACCCGTCACCATGTCGCGAATCTGTTTCGTTGGTTGCTGGAGTCGCACGCTCGCCGCGGTGGCGCCGAGAAAGACGAACGCCGCGACGATGAGAACACTTGACGCGCCAATACCCTTCAGCAGTCCGGCCGCCACTGATCCCGCAACGAGTCCCGCGAGCGTTCCCAGCAGTGTCAACTGCGCATTGAAGCCCGCGAAACCCTTCTCCTGCTCGACGCCTTCACTCGGCCACCCCGCGAGACCAACGCGCGCGCTGTGTTCACGAAGTTGATCGGTGCGGGCCATCTCGGGCACGAGAGTGCCGCGAGTGACGACGTACAACTTGGATGACACCAGCACAAAAAAGGCCATGGGAAAGAGCCAGTAAGAATTAAGGTTCTGGCTCATCATCCAACAGAGCACGATGCGCACCCCCGCCGAAAGCGCCACGAGCACTCGGCGGCCGTTGGCGGAGCGGTCAATCAGGGGGCCGAGGACCGGCGACACCACCGCGAACGGTGCGATCGTCAGCAGCAGATACGCCAGAACCTTGCCCTTGGCTTCGGTGGGCGATACCGAAAAGAAGAGCGAACCGGCGAGTGAGACCGTCACCATCGTGTCGCCGGCCATCATGAGGACGTGCACCAGGGCGAGACGTCCAAAGGCCGTGCTCTGATCAAAGAGATCCTGCGCGGAGGCCCACGCTAACGAGCCAAGTCCTCGACGGCGCACGAATATCCATCGTAGGGGATGGCGCTCGATCGACGGGACACGTCGAACGACGACTCACTCGACCCCACGCCACACTCGATCAACGCACGCAGGTCCGCTCACTCGCTAGTTCGAAAAGCACCCTTGGCGGTAGACGACCGTCGGTAAGATCGTCGCTTTGCAATCGATCTGGCGTGACGCAAACTGCCAGCGATGTTGGGCCGTGTTGAACCGAAGTACTTCGGTCACGCCAACAGATTGGATTCCGGTGCCCACGGTGGCCCAGGTATAGGCCCAGCGGCCCTCGCAGCCAAAGCCGTCGATTGAACGTAAGTGGAGCGGTCCCGTAAATGGCGCCGCCAGTGCGCCAGTGGTGCAGGGAACTTCTGGGGGCGCACTGCGCAGAGTGGTCGACACGTGGACCGTGGCGACGACGAACGCACTAATTAACAGCGCAGATGTCACGAGACGGAACAACTTCATAATTGAAGTACAGCACAACCAGCACTAGTTCCTCGACTGTGGATACACCAAATCCGAGAGCAGGAGCTGCATTGACGTGGACCACTCGTCGTCGTCGATTGGTTCGTTTGAAATATCGTCGACGGTGCGGCCGACTAACAACACCTGAACAATCACCGCACTCGAGTGCGCGGACATGTCGCGGCGCAACCAATCGCGCTCTTGGCCGTATTCCACTACATGCGTGAGTTCCTCGGTAATTTGAAACTGCGCCGCACCGATTCGTTCCTTCAGATCCGGTCGCGTCATCGCGGCCGAAATAGCGCGCACGCGTATCGCGCGATGGGCTCGGCGTTCCGGCCCCGACGCGAACGTACCGATCACGCCCTGAAGGGAGGCCACGTACTCTTCCAAGCTCTGGGCAGCGTGACTGATCAACTTGAGTGATGCCACGTCGCGTTCGGCCATCGTGGTGAACATCATGTCGTACGCCGCGTCGATGACACCTTCACGAGACCCGAAGTGGTGGTACACCGACCCGTAGTTCACCCCGGTCGCTTCACAAATCTCGGGGATTCGAATTGTGATCTCGTCGCTCGTC
>JBBQGY010000164.1:0-3916 GCA_038323435.1 Acidimicrobiales bacterium | reverse complement strand
CCGTGATCCAACCCAGGGTAGATGCAACTTTTCCGTTGGCGTTTTTGCCCATGATCGCTCGATCGGCGGCGACGATCATCGTCACGACGAGAAATGGCGCCGCCGCGACGCCATTAATAATTGCTACGAAGACGAGCAACTTGATGGGATTTATTGAGAGGAGGCTAAACATCATCCCCACGACCATGCCCACGATGACGAGTAAATAAAATATCGGCGCCGTACGAGGATTATGGGAAAATCCGATCGGCTTACCGAGCAGTCCCGTCATACCCGCGGAGCCCGCGCCCGCGAGAACGGGAATTGCCAACATACCTGAGCCGATGAAGCCAAGCGCGAATACGTACGTGGCGAATCGGCCCGCAAAGGGCCGAAGTGCTTCGGCGACCTGCGCCGGGGAGCTAATGGACACGCTGTGTCCGTGCTTTCCAATTGTTGATGCGGTGACGACAATGATCGCGAACATGACGATATTGGAGAACGCCATGCCAAAGAAAACATCAAAGCGACTGAGGCCCTCTTTCTCCTTGGCGGCGCGCGGCGACCGCTGTCGAAGCACGAGCGGCTCATCTCCTCCAATATCTTCATCCCGCATTTCTTCGATCCGCTGGAGACTTTGCCAGAAGAAGAGATAGGGCGAAATTGTGGTACCGAGCACGCCCACTAAGAGTGCGATGTAGGTCTTGGAGAAGTGAATGTGCGGTATCAATGTGTTCGCCAGAACTGCGCCCCATGAAATTTTGACGAAGAAGAGGACGACCACGTACGAGAGCAGCGCCGCAGTTAGGACCTTGAGCACTCGCGCCATAAATGGAAACGAACCGGTAACGAGAAGCGCCATAATGACCGCACCCGCTAACAGTGACCACACGACTTCGGGGCCGGCGTGCAGCAAGTGCATACCGGCGCCAATAGCTACGAGGTCGGCGGCAATATTAAGCGCGTTGGCAACGATTAAGACGGCGATGAGCACGCCAATGGCAAATCGCCAACCCTTTTTGAAACGGTCATGAATCAGTTCGCCGAGCCCCTTGCCGCTCGCCAACGCAGTTCGGTCGCAGATCTCTTGCACTGCCGCCATGAGTGGAAACGTCACGAGCGAAACCCACAGCATCCCGAGGCCGAACTGCGCACCGGCCTGGGCGTAGGTAGCAATCCCTGAGGGATCGTCGTCGGACGCCCCGGTGACGAGGCCCGGTCCGAGTCCGTTCAAATACGTTCGCCAACCCAGTGACTGTTTGGTGGGCGCCGGGGTACTTCGACTAAATCGTGTGAATTTCATCAGCTGTCGATGTCCACGGGTTCCAGTTTGGCGGCGCTGACGATGTGTGGCATGTCTCTCTCCTGTTCGGCAACGAAGTAGGAACGAATATTAAGTGGCCCTGATCGTACGACCTTGTCGGCGACCGGTTGCGTGTTTCGCGAGCACTCTATGGGAATTCTCAGAAATGACGACATGTCATGTTGTTCGTGCTGCCCGACGAAACTTGCAAATCGTAGTCGGCCGATCGGTTGTCGGAGCGAGACGAGTCGCCCCCGTGGGGTGCTAGAGCAAATTAGTGAGGAGGGTCTCCCACGGGACGCAGACGGTGATGGCGCCCGGTACGACGGTTGCTCGAAGTTGATGGCGGGCCTTTCGTGCGCTGCCGTCGACTTGGTAGGGCGTGGCGCGATCGAGATTGATCTCAATTTCGCGCCCCTGGGTCATCTCCGTAAAAGGGGACCGCTCGGGGTGTCCGTGGACCACGCGCATCAGTACGCGCGTGAGGGCCACGAGGCCGCCCGACTTCACGACGCCAACTTCGAGAAGTCCGTCGTCGGGCAGCGCGTCGGGAAATGCGATGAGACCACCCCCCAAATTGCCGAACTGTCCGAGTAAGACCGATACCGCCGCACCTTCGAACCACACCACGTCGTCGACCATGACCCGTACATGTAGTGGCGCCATGCGTGAGGCCCGTAGACCCGTCCAGACGTAAGCCAAACGACCCAAGCGGTTCTTCAGTCGCCCATTGGCCCGCTTCATCATGATGGCGTCGAGTCCCACGCCCGCCATCACCGCGAAGCGCTGATTCTCCAACATTCCGACGTCCAACTTTCGTCGAGCGCCGTGGAGTCCGACATCGACCGCGTCAAAGAGATTTGTCGGAATTTGCAAATTGGTGGCGAGAAGATTTGCCGTGCCGGCAGGTAAAATGGCAATTTCAACCGGTTGTCCCGCGAGAGCGTGCACGCACCGTTGCACCGTGCCGTCGCCGCCCCACACGAATATCAAGTTTGCTCCCTCGTCGACCGCGCGCTGCGCTGCGCGCGAGGCCCCGCGGCTCTTGTCGACTTCGATCCAAATCGGATCGACGACCCCGTATTCGTCGAGGATTCGTCGCAGTTCGCCCAGTCCGCCAATGAGTCGGCCCTTTTTTCGATGGGCGATGATTGCCACAGTTACCATGCCAGCACTTTTACTCTAAGAATTGACTATCGATGGAAATCCAGTCAAGAACAGTTATTTCTCGCGCCGAACGCCATTCCTGCCAGCAGTCATTCGATGCTCGAACCGGCGGTGTTGGGTCAAATTGAACCATAGCCAAGGAGAAATGACCCGCCGTCTCGGTACTTGTGGGCGGGCCAGTCGGCACCTTGAACGACGTTCAACTTTTCCTGGACGAACGGCTGAGTCAGCCCCTAGTGTCAGAGATAGCGAACGCGAGCCAATGTTTTTACTATGGCACGAGCTCGCCGCGGAGGAGACGGGTGTGGGCGCATTCCGGATAAGCGAAAGCCGAATGTCGGATCGGCAGTTACTTGCTGAGGTTGCTTTTATCCAAGGATGATTGCACTACTGCGGTCACGCTCGTCACCTCCGTTACCCGTTGTCGCCATGATTACGCCCGTCGCGCCGATGGAGAGAATTTTTCTTCGTGTTGGTCACAAGTTGCGCGAACCGTTATAAGATTTTGCTACCTTCAACAGCGAGGGTTTCGTGGGCGAAGTTGCTCCCTATTCGAAACCTGGTTCTGCGGTTTTGCGATCAATACGTCAACTAGTCTCCTCATCGACACACGGTAGTCGAATGCAAAGCGTCAACGACGTACAACCGACTTGCCCCGCGCCACGTTTAACAGAGTGTGCATTTCACGAGCGGACGTCGAGAACTCCACTCGTAGTTGAACTTTTGGACTATCCAATGTTGAGTGCGATGAAGTTGCAGGAGCCTCGATACACTTTGCGTCGCGTCATTGGTGTTCGAAGTGAACGATTTCGTCGTTGGTTGGGCTTAACGTGACCACACTTGAACGTCCGACGTCGATTCGTTCGATGGGCGGTGCGCTGCCTCACGCTCGTGGGCCCATCACCGAAGCACTGTTCAGTTCACTCGCACGTTCGCCAGGATCACTGAGTTCACGAGTCGTGGAGGGAATCGTCGCTCACGATGCGGTATTCGGTGACGATGCACCGCTCGCGTTGTACTGTCTCTACGAACTTCACCATCGTGGCTTCGTGGGCGTCAGCGACGACTGGGAGTGGGATCCCACCTGCCTCGAACTTCGCCGTCACCTGGAGTGGGCGTTCGTGCGCCAATTGCGCTACGAAACCTTTCTCGCTTACGGGATTGAGAAGATCCGCGACCGTGACGTCGTGAGGGAAGTCAGCTCGCTCGCTCGAGCGACGAAGCCACCGCTGGCGACATTCATCGCAACGGTCGCGACGCCAGCCCAGGTTCGAGAACTAGCCATTCATCGTTCGCTATTGGGAGGCCAAGAGATTGACTCGCACCTCGGTACGGTGTCGCGACTTCGCGATCGCACGACGTCGCTGACGGACCACGCACGAGGTGCCGAGCTCGTACGTACAGCGCCAGCGGCTCTCCGCGCGCGGATGTATCGTGCGGCGCTCGAATCGACGGGCATTGATTCTC
>JBBQGY010000163.1:0-3960 GCA_038323435.1 Acidimicrobiales bacterium | reverse complement strand
CGCATATGGCCAAGTGACACGATTCGGTCCCTCCACCGGTGAATATGACCCCGCCGGGCTTGGCGCCCACGAAGGCCGCTACTTCGTCACGCGCCTCTTCGACCGCGCGACGTGCTTCGCGCGCGGCGCGGTGGGTTCCTGACGGGTTGCCCACCACTCCATGGAGCCACGGCTCCATCGCCGCGGCGACTTCGTCGCGCCGCGGTGCGGACGCGGCGTGATCAAAGTAGTACTGGTTCACGCCACGTAATAGGACTTGACGTTCGTAAACTCCCTCACGCCAAATTCACCCAACTCTCGACCGAATCCCGATTCCTTCGTGCCACCAAAGGGCAGTTCGGGCATCGAGGCCACAATCGAGTTGGCGAACACCATACCTACGTCGAGCCCCGCGATCGCTTCATCGATCTCCGCTTGGTCGGTTGCGTAAATGGCGCCGCCGAGACCCCACGGTGTGTCGTTCGCAAATTCAATTGCGGCCTTCAGGTCGTCAACAACTTGGACGACGGCGACCGGGCCGAAGAGCTCTTCACATCCAGCGCGCGACGTGGTCGGCACGTTCGTCAACACGGTCGCGGGGAAGTAAAAACCCTGGCGGTCGAGCGGCGCGCCCCCGGCGTGCACGACGGCTCCTTTGGCAATAGCGTCCGCGACTTGGGACGACAGTTCCTCCAACTGCGCGCGACTAACGACGGGACCGAGGATGGTCCCCGGGTCCATCGGGTCACCAACGGGTACCTCGTTCATGGCCTTGGAGAACTTCTCAATGAACTCATCGGCGCGATCTTTCACCACGATGTAGCGCTTGGACGCAATGCAGGCCTGTCCGTTGTTCTGCACTCGGGCGGTCACCGCGAGCGGCACCGTGACGTCCATGTCCGCCGAGCTCGCAATGATGAAGGGGTCTGATCCGCCCAGTTCGAGGACGGCCTTCTTCAGATTGCGTCCGGCAAGTTCGGCGACGGAACGACCGGCCTTGTCCGACCCCGTGAGCGTGACCGCCGCAATCCGGGGATCTCCAATGATGGTCGGAATCTGATCGTGACCGACGAACAGCGTCGTAACGATTCCCTTGGGAAATCCCGCTCGCATAAAGAGGTCCTCGAGATACTTGGCACAGCCCGGCACGTTGGACGCGTGCTTCAGCACCATCACGTTGCCCGCCATCACGGTCGGGGCGGCGACGCGAATGAACTGCCAGAATGGAAAATTCCACGGCATGACCGCGAGAACTGCACCAATGGGATCAAATCGGTAGCCACTGCGCGATGCCTTGGTCGTCACGATTTCGTCGTCCAACATTTCTTCGGCGTGTTCGGCGTAGTACCGCATCGTCGCCGCACACTTGGCCGCTTCGCCCTTGGCCGCGTTGAAGACCTTGCCCATCTCACTGGTCATTAACTCAGCCACCGTGGGAATCTCACCCTCCAAGAGTTCGGCTGCGCGCACCATCAACTGAGCACGATCCTTGATCGGCGTTAGTTTCCACTGATGGAACGCCGACGAGGCGACACCGAGTGCGTGGTCGACTTGTTCGGGAGTGTGGCCTACGAATTCAGCGACTACCTGTTCGGTGGCGGGATTGATTGCGGTAAATGACATGGTTCTATTCTGCCAGCAAATTGACGGGACTACCCGAGGTTGAACCGATTTCAGTCCAGAAGAGCGGTCGCCGCACGGTGACCAGAACAAACACCACGGCCAAGAGTCCCGCGGCGCTCAGCGTGACCGGTCGCACACCCCAGTACTTGGCCATCGTTGCTTGCGCGAGCGCTCCTATGGGGTAAAAGATTGACAGCGACAAGGTGTAGAGCGAAAGTATTCGCGACCGCTCTTTGATCGGCGCGTGCAATTGCACCGAAGTGTTGAGCCCCGTAATAGTGCCGACGTAGGCGGCGCCGAGCAGGGCCAGAGCCGCCACTGCCACCGCCAAGTTCGGTGCCGCACCGTAAAGCGCGAGACCGACTGCTACGCCGGCAACGGAACTCTTCAATACCTTTAGACGTGACGTCCGTTTGGCCAATGACGGCAGCGTCACGGCGCCAAGGACCGCACCCACGCCCTGCGCGGTCACGAGCCAGGGCACCCCGGCTCGCCCCGCGTGCAGTGTTTCGATGGCCATCGCCGGAATCAGCGCAATAAACGGACTCGCAATCAATGCAATCGTACCGATGCCGAGAATTGGGTAGCGACATCCCTTCACCTCCCACGCACGTCGAGCACCGACCACGGTCTCCGCCCACACGCGCACTCTGGTGGTGGACTTGAGCCGCGCCACACTTCGCACAAATGCAAACATGAGAACAACGAATGCGAACGACGCCGCGTTGAGCGCAAAGCAGAGGCTCGGGGAGCCAAACGCTAACGCGATGCCCGCCAACATCGGACCGATAATGCGACCGAGATTGAACATCGCCGACGACAGTGACACGGCGGCGAGTACTTCATCTCTCTCGACGAGGTCGGGCAACAGGGACTGCCACGCTGACCACGACGCCGATGCGGCGAGTCCTTCGACCACGGCGAGATAGCACGCCAACTTGGGTGAAAGGTGGTGCGTCAATCCAGCGATCGCGAGCGTCGTCGCGGTCGCGGTCATGACCACATTGTTGGCCTGGATCCAGCGTTGTCGATTCCAACGGTCGGCAATGACCCCGCCGAGTGGTGAGCCAATGAGCGCCGGGCACCACGCCGCAACCGTCAGCAGTCCGAGCCACACCGGATTGTGGGTCGTCTCAGTGAGGTAGACACCGAGCGCCACTGTCTGCATCCACGTTCCCGTCGACGAGACGAACGAGGACACGAGTGAGAGGGTGAAACTTCGGTGTCGAAGTGGAGCGAACGAGACAGACGCCATGCGTTCGACGCTACCCGTGGAACCGTAGAGCGGTAGTCATCACGTCGTGACGACGGCGGCGAAGGTTACTCGTCGCGTTTTTTGAAACGCGGTCGCAGGGCGAACCACCACACCGAAATGATCGTGGCGAGCGCACCCAAGACGCCGATGCCACCCTTAACTACTTTGCCCTTTGGAGAGTCGGCCATGGTCCCATCGTAACGAGCAAGTCGTCGGGGACGACGTCCCCGGCGACTTGCGAACTGCGTAAAGCTGGTTACGCCTGCGAAGCGGCTTCGATAGCGATCTCAATGATCAATTTGTTACCAACGATCAGGCTGCCATCTTCGAGCGCGCCACCGAAATTGATGCCGAAGTCGCGGCGGTCAATCTCTGCGCGGGCCTCGAAGCCAACAACAGTGACACCGGGCGCCATAGACGGGCCGGCACCAAGGAACTCAAGGTTGAAGGCAACGGACTTGGTAACGCCGTGCAAGGTCAAATCGGCAACGAGTTCGTAGTCTCCACCCTTTGGCGATACTTTCGTCGACGTGAGCGTCAAGGTGGAGAATTTCTCCAGATCAAGGAAGTCCGCGGTCTTGAGGTGACCATCGCGCATCTCGTTGTCGGTGGTAATGCTCGCCGCCTGAACAACCGCTTCGACCTTGGAGGTCTCGGCACTGTCGCCAATCGTGATGGTGCCGGCGAAATCAGTAAAACGGCCGCGAACCTTCGCCGCCACGAGGTGACGGGCGACGAAGCCAATGGTGGAGTGGGTCGCGTCAACGGTGTAGACGCCGGCGGTGGGAAGGTTGCTGGTTCGGACGGCATTGGCGTCCAATGTGGTCTCAGTCATGTGAATTCTCCTGTTTTATAGACACTTGCTGTGCTTCCGCCAGTATAGTTGTATATGCAATAACTTGTCAAGCAATTATTTCTAAGGAAACTATGCGATATAGTTCGGAGATGATCATTCAGACCAACAGTTGTCCATCGGGGGACGAAAGAGTCCAGCTCTTTGGCCTGTTGCTCGAAACGAACGCGCGACTGTCAAGAAGCTTGGGCTTAGCCCTCGAAGCTTCGTGTGACATCACGCTCGCCAGGTTCGACGTGCTGTTACAGCT
>JBBQGY010000162.1:0-4015 GCA_038323435.1 Acidimicrobiales bacterium | reverse complement strand
GTGCGAACGGTGAAGTGGTCCCTCGTGGTCCTGCAGACCACGCCGGTCACGCAACCCGTTCAGGTGGCGCTCGTCGAGACATTCGACCCTTCGGCGTGGGTTCACGCCCACCGCGCGATCTCGGTGCTGGAGACGATTGCTGGCCACTCGTCGTCCGCGATCACCCTGAGCGCCGACTATCGCACCCTGAGTCATGTTCAGGCCACCGGCCAGTTGAGTTCGCAGTTTCAGGGCGCCCTGGATAAGGCGCTGGCGAGCCCACGACACCAAATTATTGACGCGCCACCGAGTTTTATTGACTTCAACGGTCTCGCCGCCAATGGCCTCGCCGGTCAAGTTCATTCACAGTTGTCGCTCGCGTCGGGGCTCTTGACCTCACTCACCGGGCGCTACGTTGACGGACCCGTGCTGCTGAGTGGTACACCGTCATTGGGCAGTGTCGTCGCGCTGCAGCGCGCCGGGGTCAGCAACGTAGTGATCTCCGAACCAGCGCTCACGGTCGCCCCGTCATCGACGCTCGACTGGGGAGCCCCCTTTCACATCCAGGGAGCGTCGTCCGTGACCGCGTTAGTCGCCGACGGTCCCCTCTCGGATCTCGTGACCAATCCGTCGATCGAGCCGGGCCTTCGTGCAGTGCTCACGTTGGCCACGTTGGATTTCCTACATTTCGAAGCACCCTTCGCACCCGATTCGCGTACGGTCGTCATTACCGCACCGGTTGCGCGCACGTCGGTTCGATTCATCAACGATCTGTTGAACAGTTTTCGCCACAATGCCTTTACCCAACTCGCGACGTTGTCGCCTTCATTCAGCAGTGCCCTGATCGGCGCAAACGGCGCACCTCTCACGCGGACGCTCAACTCCACCCCAACAGCGTCGACATGGACTGCTCACAATGTCAACTCACTCACATCGCTCATCGCAGGTGCGACCTCGTTTGCCAGCGCTGTCTCGTCGAGCAATGTCGGCAGTTCGCTTCGAGTCGCGGTGGCGACGTCCGAAGTGATTGGAAGCCCCGACGTACGTCAGTCGTCCATTAACGCTGCAATTGGTGCTCTCGGTGCACAGTTGACCAAATTCAGCGTGGACCCTGGCGCGATCACTCTCGCCGGTCCCGGTACGTCCCTGCCAATCACGCTCCTTAGTCGCGCGAATTACACCGTGACCGCGAACGTTCACCTGATTACCGACCGACTCTCATTTCCGAAAGGCAACAACGTTTCGGTAGTGCTGGACGCTCCCACGAAGTCCTTTCGCATTCCCACTTCCAACCACCTCGGCAGCAGTCTCACCATGCAGGTCGTCGTGACCACGCCCGACAATCAGATTGTGTTGGCCAAGGCGGCGATCCAGGTCCGGATCACGGGCAACTCCATTGTTGGTTACCTCTTAAGTTTTGCGTCGATTCTGGTGCTCGCCTACTGGTGGCTGCGAACGTACCGTCGTCGGGCCAAGGGACGCCACGCCCGATGAGAACCGCGACAAGTCATGGTTCTCGCGTCGTTTCTATGGCGAGCGGCACCCTCGTCTCGCGACTGACCGGGCTACTTCGTGTTCTGGTGCTCGCCTGGGTATTGGGGTTCACGCCAATCGCCGACGCCTTCAACCTCGCCAACACGGTGCCCAATATGCTGTTCGACCTCGTCCTCGGAGGTATCGCCGGCGCTACGTTTATTCCCGTCTTCGTCGAACGACTGGCCCTCGATGGCGAGCGCCGAGCCTGGAAGTCCATTTCAAGTGTGATCACCACCGCACTCGTGGTGTTAGTAACCGCCTCTCTCGTGGCGTGGTTTTGTGCGCCGTGGATCATTGACGGTTTTACATTTATGCACCACGCGTCGTCGACGCGTGGTGCGACCACGCTCGCCCAGCAACGTGTCGTCGCGACGGAGTTACTCCGTTGGTTCGTTCCCCAAATTTTCTTTTACGGCATTATCGGAATAGCAACGGCGTTGCTCAACATTCGCGGTCGATTCGGCATTGGCTCGTGGGTACCGGTCGCGAACAACATTGTGTGCATTGGTGTGCTCGTGTGGTTTCACTTGGTTGATCCAACGCCGTCGCTGCATTCGTTACAAGGGTCGCACAACCTCATGTGGCTGGGCCTCGGCACGACGCTTGGCGTCGCGGTGCAGTTCCTCTTTCTCCTGCCATCACTGGCCCGAAGTGACCTTTGGCGGCTTTCCTTTCGGATGAATTTGAAGGATCCGGCGGTGCGTTCCGTCGGTCGACTCGGCAGTTGGACTCTCCTCGTTGTCGTCGCCAATCAGCTGTCGCTTTACGTCGTGCTGGCGTTCGCTTTTGGAATCGGCGGTAGTGGTCCGGTGAGCGCCTACACCTACGGTTGGTCGTTCATGCAAATGCCGTACGCCGTCGTGGTGGTGTCGGTGCTCGCGGCGTTGACTCCCCAACTCGCGGCGATGGCGACGGGTGAGAACTACGCCGGTTTCACGGAGCGACTGCGCTTCGGACTTCGCCAATCACTGGTCATCATCATTCCCTGCACCCTGATCCTATTGATCCTCGCCCAGCCAATCGTGGCGATTCTGCTCAATCACCTGAACGCGACGCACAACATTTCGGCAGGCACCGTGCTCGCGGTGCTCGCGGCCGGGCTGCCCGGCTTCACCGTGTTCCAACTGGGAGTGCGCGGACTGCAAGCAATGCAGCGAGCTCGTGAGGTCTTTTATCTCTACGCGCTAGAGAACGCACTGACAATCGCTCTCTGTTTCGTCCTTGGTCGCCACTCGCTGGCCGGGCTCACCGCGAGCGTCTCGATTGCCTACAGCGCGTCGGCGGTACTAGCACTCGCCGTGCTCGGGCGCCACCAGGTACGCGTTAGTTCGGTCATCTGGTCGCTCCACGTTCGACGGAGCCTTGGGGCGTCGATTCTGGCCACGCTCGTGATGGCTCTCGCCTACTCCGGACCCACGTGGAGCCGTGGCGCCGGTCTCGTGGCCCGATTTTCCTTGGCCTTTGTGTTGGGTGTCGTCACTTATGGTCTCGTAGTGTTCGTCCAACAGTGGCGCAGTGGGCGTAGCGTCACAAAAGATGTCAGGCTTGACCAGTTCTAGAGGGGGACGATGGCTCGAGTTCGCGTAATCACTGACAGTGCGTGTGACATCCCAGAAGAGGACGCGCGTCGGCTCGACATTGACATCGTGTCACTGAGCATTCGTTTCGGTGACGACGAGTTCACCGATCGTGTCGACTTGACGCCCAACCAATTCTGGGCCAAGTGCAAGGCGTCCAAGACCCTTCCCGAGACCGCCGCCCCGTCGCCGGGTGCCTTCCAAGCGGCCTACGAACGGGCCAAGGCGGACGGCTGTGACGGTGTGCTCGTGCTGACGCTTTCGGCACTGTTATCGGCCACTCACCAGTCAGCCGTCATTGCACGCGACGCAGTTGGCGACGTCATTGCGGTTCGTGTTGTTGACACCAGGGCCGTGTCGATGGCCCAAGGACTACTCGCTATCGACGTCGCCGAGTTCGCCCTCACCGGCGCCGACCTTGACCAATTAGTTGAACGGGCCGAATCGCTCGTGCCAAAAGTCGGAGTCGTCGCCATGCTCGACACGCTCGAACACCTCATTAAGGGCGGGCGCGTTGGCGGAGCTCGAGCGCTTCTGGGCCAGGTACTGTCGATAAAACCCCTGCTGGAACTGAAAGACGGCGTCGTCGCCGAGGCCGGTCGCCAACGCACCCGCGCCAAAGCCCTCGTCGCGATCGCCGAAGTGGCTCGGTCGCACACGCCGCTGCGCCGTATCGCTCTCGTCCACGGTGCGTCGAGCGAAGTAAAGGCACTCGAAGCGCTCGTCGCGCAGATCCCTGCTGATTTTCCACTCCTCACTACCGACATGGGCCCGGTTGTGGGCACCCACGGCGGACCGGGGATCATTGGAATCTGTTGGGTCGAGGCCTAACGCGCAGTTACCCCACTAGATTTGAAGTGTGAACGACGCACCTTCGAGCCACGACGCCGACTTAGTTGATCGAGCGTTGCATTCGTTTGATC
>JBBQGY010000161.1:0-4060 GCA_038323435.1 Acidimicrobiales bacterium | reverse complement strand
GCGCACCCCCGCCGCCTGACGAGATTGAGCGTGGAAGTCAAAATTCATCGTGGACGCGCCCAATTGCGAACGTGACGTCCCGATCGGGTGGCCCTGTGAGTCAAAGAGTTGCGCCGTGACCTCTCCCGATGAAACCACGTCACCGTTCTCGCCCTGCAACGTCAGCGACGCGACGTGGAGCAGTTTCCCGAAGAACCGCTCGGTCGAATGTTCGGGGTCGAGCGAGTAACACCACGTCGGATGGGGCACCGCGGACGTGACCTGCGTCGCCAACTGGTCACTCGTGATGGCGAGTACCGAGAGACGAAGTTGCTTGAACGTTCCGCGCGCGAGTTGACACTTACCGAGGCTGAAGTGCGGATGGGTATAGGTCACGTTGCCGTAGAGCGAATTGATTAATGATCCGTAGCCCTGGACGCTCGGAATTCCCGTGAACACATTTTGATTCGGTGAGCCAAGATTCTCTAACTCCTCGCTGTACCTTCCGCCCGGGTCGACCAAGGCGAATCGACCCTGACTCCCGAGCACCGGCAATGCCGCCGCGCGCGACGGCATTGGATTGACGTTGCCCGATGAAAATCCCGTCGCGCTAAACACCATCAACGCGAGGACGTCAACGACCGTGACGACGCACAACCACTTCACGAGCTGGTGATGGGCGCGCATCCAGAGCAGGAGCAGGCACAACGCCCCCGCGATAATGATCTGCACGACGAGCAGCACTACTTCGTGGCGAGCTTGAGCGGAGCTGGCCGCCGTCGCGCCCATCCAGCGCGCAATCGATGGACCGCGCGCCAGTATTGCCACGCACAACGCCACCGTCGCCATCGCCGGAGCAACGTTGAACCATCGCCGTCGACCCACGAGCGAGGTCAGGTCGAGCTCGTGGAGATGCGTGAGTAGCCAACCAATGATTAAGGTCGCACCGAGGTCCACCAGAATAATGTTGCGAATCTGCAATCGGGTACTTCCGTAGAGCGGGATGTGCTGAAAGAGGTGACCAAGCGGGGTAAAGTTCCCCCACGTCGCGAACAGCCCGACGACAATGAGAACAACGTAGAGCACGTAATCACGTTCATCGCCGCGCCAGCCGTGTCGCGTGAGTCGACCGAAGAAACTAAAGACCGCCACGAGCGCGAGGATGCCGACGTACCCCGTCACTTCGGGCAAGTTGTAGTTCGTGAAGAATCCGGGCTGATGAAAGGCCGAGTTCCCACCGTTGATGGTCTGGTCGAAGAGCATCAACGTGAAGCGCACCACGAGTGATCCGGCTCCGAAAAAGCTGTACGAAATCGATGAGCGCTGGGAGTGGACAATGAAATCCCATCCCGGCAGTAACTGCGCGAGTCCAATCACCACTCCCCATAGGACGCCCACGCCGATTCCCACGAGATAGACAATCCGCTGGCGCAACTGAAGTGGTTGATACGAACTGTGGACCAGCACGATCGTTGGCGCGGCGATGAGCGTGAGCAGTTCTATCTCGGCGATGGCGCGCGGCTCTCCCGAGAGGCAGGCGAGGCCCCACAACAAGGCCAACGACATCACGCCCGGCGCGAGTGCGCGCAACTGTTCTCGTCGAGGCGCGTCCTCGGCGTTGCGAACAGCCCTCGCCGTTGACAGCATCGCGAGTAGGGCCCACGGCAACAGGGCGAAACCTTGGACGACGCCGAGATGGACCATTTGGCCCATCATCGAACCGCTGTAGGCAAAGACAAATGCCGCAACTGCGGCGGGCAGGGTTCGAAGATTGTGCCAGCGGAGCAGAGCGAAAAGGCCGAGGGCCGCCGCTGCGTACACGGCGACGAGGTTGAGGACCCACGCCAACAGTGGCGGTAGGAAAATGAACAGCCAGGTCGCGGGAAAGAGGGAGCCGGCGTTCATTCCGCCGAGTAGTGGCGTCGTCGAATTAGCGAGAGGGTTAAGGAGCGGTAAGTGACCGGTACGAAACTGTTGGCCGGTGAGGACTCGTAGCGGATAGTTCTGAATGAGATTATCGGCAGCGATGGCCGGGTGACCAAAGAGCGCGGGTCCACCGAACAACAGGACCGGAATGATCAGAAAGGCAGCAATCGCAATTCGGTCACTTCGATCGAGCGGCCGCCACCATCGGTCGGTCGCCAGCACTATTCGCGCCCTCGATGAGTGCTACGAAAACAAACAGGCCCGTGCCCCCCATTCAAATGACTGTGGAGCACGGGCCTAGTGAAACTAGCGACGTCGTGGTCGTGGGCTGCGACGCCCGCCACCATCACCTTCAGAGAACGATGGGCCGCCGGGGCCCAAATCGCCAATCTCGTCAGCCAACTCGGCTTCGAAGGCCGCTTCGAACGACGACGACGGGACCGGATGAGCCGTTCCGGCGTTGTCGCGAGGTGCACGGTCATTGTCACGCGGTGCGCGGTCGTTGTCACGAGGTGCACGGTCGCGTGGTGCACGATCGCGGTCGCGACTCCCACCTTCGCGCGGAGCACGCGGTGACGTTGCGTCAGCGTCGTCGCGCGCCGCGTTGGCGTACTCGCCAGCGAGCGAGAGGGACACCTTGCCCTGGGGGTCGATGTCGTCGACCTTCACTTCAAGGGCCTGACCAAGTTCGAGAACGTCCTCGACCTGGCCAATACGCTTGCCGTCGTTGAGCGGCGACAACTTCGAGATGTGCAACAGACCATCGCGTCCCGGCATAATGCTGATGAACGCGCCGAACTTCGCGAGATTCACTACGCGACCCTGGTAAGTCGCGCCAACTTCGGGCGTCGGCGGGTCGAGGATCAGGGCGATGCGGCGACGAGCTTCCTCGACGGCACGACCGTCCTTGGCGCCAATAGTGACGGTGCCGACAACGCCGTCGTCATCGACCGCGATGTCCGCGCCGGTCTCTTGTTGGAGCGTGTTGATGACCTTGCCCTTGGGTCCAATGACCTCACCGATCTTGTCAATGGGAATCTCGAGCGACACAATCTTGGGCGCAACCTCGGCCACCTGACTGCGAGGCTCGGCGATCGTGTCGGTGATGACCTTCAAGATCGCGAGTCGCGCGTCCTTCGCCTGGTGTAGTGCCTTGGACAGTACGTCGGCGGGCAGACCGTCGATCTTGGTGTCGAGCTGGAGTGCCGTCACGGCGTCCGATGTACCGGCGACCTTGAAGTCCATGTCACCGAAAGCGTCTTCGGCTCCGAGGATGTCGGTCAGCGTGACGTATTTACCTTCGTCGTAGACGAGGCCCATCGCGATGCCCGCGACGGGTGCCTTAATGGGCACGCCGGCGGCCATGAGCGACAACGTCGAACCACAGACCGAACCCATGGAGGTTGAACCGTTCGACTGCATGATGTCAGAAACGACGCGCAACGTGTACGCGAAGTCCTGCTCGCTCGGTAGCACGGGAATGAGCGCGCGCTCGGCCAACATGCCGTGACCGACTTCGCGGCGCTTGGGCATGCCCACGCGACCGGTCTCGCCCACGGAGTAGGGCGGGAAGTTGTAGTGGTGCATGTAGCGGCGCCACTCGTCGGGGGTAATCGTGTCGAGCTGCTGGCGCATGCGGGGCATGCCGAGCGTCGTGACGTTGACGACCTGGGTTTCGCCGCGCTGGAAGAGCGCCGAGCCGTGGGTCATCGGGAACAGGTCGATCTCGGCCGAGACTGGTCGGATGTCCGCGACCCCTCGCCCATCGATACGCACGCCCTCTTCGACGATGCGCTTACGCACGATCTTTTTGGTGACCGACTTCACGGCCGCCTTGATCTCGCCCACCCGGTCGGGGAATTCACCGGCGAGTTGCTCGATGATCGTGGCGGTTGCGGCGTCGAGTGCGGTGTTGCGGGCGGTCTTGGTGGTGAGCTTGTTCGCTTCACCAATGGGACCAGCGCCAACGGCGTCCACGCGCGCGAAGACGTCGTCCTGGTAGTCCTTCTGCACCTTGTATTCGAATGTGGGCACGGGCCCACGCGCGGCGACGAACTCTTTGACGAGCTCACGCTGCAGGTTGATGGATTCGCGGATCCAGAGCTTCGATGCCTCGAGACCGGCGGAGAGGACCTCTTCGCTGACCTTCGGTGCA
>JBBQGY010000160.1:0-4070 GCA_038323435.1 Acidimicrobiales bacterium | reverse complement strand
TGGGCAAGAAGATCCTTGATCGGATTGTCGAAAAACTCGATGACGTCGCGAAGGTCGAATCGGCCGCGAAACTCGATGGACGCAACATGATCATGGTTCTGGGTCCCGAGAAGAAGGCGAAACCCAAGACCGTCGAGAGTTCGAAGGAAGTAGAAGTAGAAGTACCAGTTACCGCGCCGAGTGTTTCGGACGAAATGATCGAAGAGGAGGGCTGAAATGCCAAAAATGAAGACCGACAGTGGTGCGAAAAAGCGAATCAAGGTCACTGGCAGTGGCAAGCTTCGCCGCCGCAAGGCTTTTCGCGGCCACATTATGGAAAAAAAGTCATCCGTGCGAGCACGCCGACTCGGGCGTGAGACCGACCTCTCACCCGCATTGGAAAAGCGGACCAAGCGCCTTATGGGCCTTTAGAACGATCGAGTTAAGAAAGAGGAACTTATATGGCACGTGTCAAGAGGGCGGTTAACGCCAAGAAGCACCACAAGGCAATTCTAGAAGAGGCCAAGGGTTACTACGGTGATCGCAGCCGCACCTTCCGTTCGGCCAACCAGGCCGTCCAACACTCGGGCGTCTACGCATTCCGTGACCGTCGCGCACGCAAGGGCGAGATGCGTCGTCTCTGGATCCAGCGCATTAACGCCGGTACTCGCGCGCAGGGCATGAGTTACAGCCGGTTCATCGCCGGACTGAACGCCGCGGGAATTGAAGTGGATCGTCGAATGCTGGCCGAACTGGCCGTGAACGATAACACCGCGTTCGTCGCAATTGTCGCCCAAGCCAGCGCCGCATTGGCGAAGTAGGCACCTCTCATCGAGGCACTTGGCTCTTCACACCAGCGAGTGCGTCGCTTACGGCGTCTCGTCCAAAAACGGGCTCTGCGCTGGAGTGAAGGGGTCTGCGTCCTCGAGGGACCCGACCTCGTAAGTGCCGCGCTCGACGGAGCAGTCGAATTTGAAGCTCTGTACGTGGATGCTCGTCACGTCGATGACGTGGACGTCGCGACGCTGAGTGCTCGCGCGAGTGCTCAGGGAGTGCGGATATTCGCCTTGGAGTCGGGGGTTCTCGAACGAGTGGCCGACACACAAACCCCCCAACCCGTGATCGCCGTGGTGCGCTTCGTTGTGTCGGACGTTCGACAACTTTCCGTCGATGGACTAATCCTCGTGCTGCACGAAATACGCGATCCGGGAACGCGGGCACGGTAATCAGGTCGGCCGACGCGGCGGGCGTCCGGGCAGTGATCTTCACCGGTCAGTCCGTCGATCCCTTTAACCCAAAGACCTTGCGCGCAACCGCGGGCGCCATCTTTCGCGTCCCGATCGCGGTTGGTTCGTTGAGCGAAGTGCTCGAGCACCTCGCCCAACGCGGCGCACGTACCCTTGCGACGGTCGTTCGCGGCGGCGCGAGCCACCGAACCGTTGACTTCACGAAGCCCGCCGTGGTCGTGATTGGCAATGAGGCCGGAGGACTCGACCCCTCATCCGTGACCCTTTGTCAAGGGTCGATCACAATTCCAATGACGGGTCACGGTGAGTCATTGAACGCCGCAGTCGCCGCATCGCTCATTGCATTTGAAGCAATGCAACAGCGTCAAGACGCGGTTGCGCTACCGCGACCACCTAATCTTTAAGCGTCATGTCCACTTCGCCACTCGCCGACCTCGCCCAGCAGAGCGCCGAACTGTTGGCGACGATTGCCGCGCTGGAGTCGATTGAGCAGCTGCGTGACGCCGAACCACAGATCATCGGCAAGCGATCAATCCTTTCGACACTCCAAAAATCTCTGGGCGTGCTCGCTCCGTCGGAGCGTAAAGAGGCCGGCGCTCTCTTGCAAGGGGCGCGCCGACTCGTCGAGGCCGCCCTCGATGCTCGTCGCGGTGAACTCGTGAATGTCGATCGAGTGGCGCGACTCGAATGCGACCGACTCGATCTTGGCGACGTCGTTGTCGACGCAGTCCGGTGGTCGCCGTCCGTTGGTCATCCCGGTCTGGTGGCGGTGACTCAGCGCGAACTCGAAGACGTCTTCGTGGCAATGGGCTTCACGGTCGCCGAAGGACCGGAAGTTGAAAGCGACTGGTACAACTTCGAGGCGCTCAATATTCCACCGGCTCATCCCGCTCGGGGCTTATGGGACACCTTCTACGTTGACCTCGGGGAACCCGAGACCGTGGTGCTGCGCACCCATACGTCGCCTACGCAGATTCACTTGATGGAAGAGGCCGTCGCGAATAATTCGCTGCCGATCCATTCAGTCATGCCGGGGCGTTGCTACCGACGCGATACACCCGATGCGCGCCACCTGGCGACGTTCCACCAGATTGAAGGTCTGGTGGTCGACCGCCCCATTGCCTTTTCTGATCTGGCAGGCGTCATCGAAACTTTTACTCGCTCGTATTTTGGTCCCGACATCGCGTCGCGCCTTCGCCCGGGGTTCTTCCCATTCACTGAACCGTCGGCCGAGTTCGAGGTCACGTGTACGATCTGTCGCGGCGAGGGGTGTCGAACGTGTTCCCAGAGTGGCTGGATTGAACTGGGCGGATGCGGCATGTTGGATCCCGCTGTACTAGAAGCCGTCGGTATCGACGGCGACGAGTGGAGCGGATTTGCGTTCGGTTTCGGTATTGATCGGTGTACCCAAATGCGCCACCAAATTGCCGACGTTCGAGCTCTCATTGACAACGACACCCGCTTTTTGGGGCAGTTCTCGTGAAAATTTCGCTGGCGTGGCTTCGTGAGTTCGTTGACATCGACGAGACACCCGACGTACTGCGACCGATTCTTGATGACCTCGGTCTCGTCGTTGAAGGAATTGAGTTCGTCGGCCAGGGGCTCGACGATGTTGTGGTATCGCGAATTGACGAGATTCGAGAGATCGTGGGAGCGGACCGCGTGCGACTCGTCGTCGTGGACGCCGGCGACGGCCCCCTCGAGATCGTGTGTGGGGCCACAAACTTTGCCGTGGGGGAGTATGTACCGCTCGCTCCCGTCGGCGCAGTATTGCCGGGCGGATTCGAAATTGCGCGTCGGTCAATGCGAGGTGTGACATCGAACGGAATGCTGTGCTCGGCGCGCGAACTGGGTTTGAGCGACGACCACGTGGGGCTCATGTTGCTCCACGGTCTTGACGACACGGCGGTTGGCAAGAAACTAATCGAAGTGCTCGACATTATTCCCGACGTGATCTTTGATATCTCGGTCGAAGGAAATCGCCCCGATGCCTGGTCGGTCCAGGGTGTCGCGCGCGATCTCGCGACGAAACTCGCTCGGCCACTGCGTGCGCCATCTCTCGCCGAACCGAACGGTCGAGACGCGAGTAACGGCGTGGCGAGCGCGGCCATTGATGCTCCGGATCTCTGTGGGCGACTCACCGTCTCGGTGCTGCGTAACGTCAAGGTTGGGCCTTCGCCGGACTGGATTGCGCGGCGATTACTCAATGCCGGCATGCGTCCGATCTCGAACGTCGTGGACGCCTCTAACTTCGTCATGCTTGAACTCGGTCAACCTACGCACCCCTACGACGCCGCGCTCGTCGCGGGCGGCACACTTCGCGCCCGTCGAGCCCGTTCGGGCGAGCGGCTGGTGACGCTCGATGGTCACGAGCGGGAACTCGCGCGCGCCGGACGCGGACTCGGCGACACCGGCGAAGACTGCGTGATTGTTGACGGCGACGACACGGTCCTCGGCCTCGCGGGCATTATGGGCGGTGCAACGAGTGAGATAAGTGACGCGACCAGTGAGGTCCTCCTCGAGGCGGCTTTTTTCGATCCCATGACGATCGCACGTAGTTCGAAACGTCACGGATTGCGCAGTGAGGCGTCGAACCGATTCGAACGCGGGGTCGATCCGAATCTGGCCCTTCGCGCGGCCGCTCGCATGGGGGCGCTTCTTCGAGAGAGTGTGCCCGACCTGGAGTGGCTTCGTGATCCCCTGGATGAATGGGGTACGGTGCCCACGCCACCGACAATTGAGATCCGACACCGCGATATCGAAGCTCTGCTGGGCGTCGACATCACGAGCGGCGAGGCGACGACGATTCTTGAGGGACTCAATTTTACGGTGACGACCGACGGC
>JBBQGY010000159.1:0-4123 GCA_038323435.1 Acidimicrobiales bacterium | reverse complement strand
ACCACCGACACCATCGTGAAGCGAATGATCTTCTTGCCTTCGTGAGTTTTGAGCCATCCCAGGAGCGCTCGAATGCGACGAATCATTGTCCCCACACTAGTTCGCACCCTTAATCGTTTCGCTGGTCGCGGGTGCCACAATAGAGAGATGTCCGAAGCCCTCGAATTTCTTGTCACCCTGCTCGACCTCGAGACCATTGAGGTGAACACCTACCGTGGACAGCACCCCGAAGAAGAGCGTCAACGGACCTTCGGTGGACAGGTGGCTGCTCAAGCCCTGATGGCCGCGGGTAGAACGGTCGCCAAGGGTCGCGTTCACTCGCTCCATTCCTACTTTCTTCGTCCCGGGGATCCCACGACACCGATTCTCTACGAAGTTGACCGGATTCGCGACGGTCGCAGTTTCACCACACGTCGCGTCGTCGCGATCCAACACGGTCGGGCGATTTACAACATGCAAGCCAGTTTTCACACTGACGAACTCGGCCTCGAACATCAAATCTCCATGCCCGACGTCCCCGGACCCGAGACGATTCTTCCCCTCAACGAGCGATTAAAAGAGGGAGGCACCAACGCCGACGAGTGGTTCAAGCGCCAGCACCCGATCGATCAGCGCTTCATTGGCGAGGTGCCCTGGAGTCCACTGCGATCAAAGGAACCTCGTCGGCGCAACTGGTTCAGGGCTGACGGCACGCTGCCCGTCGATCCCCTGCTGCACGCCTGTGTCGTGACCTACGCCAGTGATATGAGCCTGATGGACGTCATTCTGGCGCCCCATTCGGTTCGTTGGGACGACGGCACCTTGATGGCGGCGAGTCTCGATCACTGCATGTGGTTTCACCGCGAAGTGGTCGCCGACGAATGGCTGCTCTACGATACCGACTCGCCCATTGCTCGAGGCGGGCGCGGACTCGCTCGAGGTTTCCTCTTCAATCAAGCTGGCGAATTGATGGTCTCGATGGTGCAAGAGGGACTGACGCGCGTCGTGACGCCCGGCGCCGCCGCGAGCGCGTCGTGACGTTTCTCGACGACATTGCTGACTATGACGCGGCCACGCGCGAATTTCTTGACGTGGTCACCGCGGTCAACGCCCAAAACATTGATCGACACCCCGACGGCGCCTGGACGGCGCGCCAGGTCATTCATCACGTCGCCGATAGCGAAGTGCAGTCGTACGTTCGCGTACGCCGACTGATTGCTGAACCGGCCGGTTCACTCATTCAGGGTTACGACGAACGGGCGTGGGCCGAATGCGACGCACTGGGCTACCGCGAACTTCCCGTCGAACACTCACTCGCGGTCATTGCGTGCGTACGCCGGGCATCATTCGACGTCCTTCATCGACTCGGCGAGAGCGACCTCACTCGCCACGGCGTCCACACTGACGCCGGTCCCTACACGTTGGCGTATTGGCTTGCGACGTACCGCGAACACCCGCGCGCTCACGCGGCTCAACTCGTTGAAGCGATCAACGCTTGAGTGCTACAGGCGCTGGTTCATGGGCACGTACTTGCGCTCTCCTTCGCCAATGTAGAGCTGGCGGGGACGGGCAATCTTCATGTCCTGGGAGAGAAGTTCTTGGAAGTGGGCCAGCCAACCCGCCGTGCGTGGAATCGCGAACAGCACGGTGAACATTTCCACCGGAAATCCCATTGCTTGATATATCAGCCCCGAGTAGAAGTCCACGTTCGGATAGAGACGTCGCGACTTGAAGTAGTCGTCGGCGAGGGCGATCTCTTCAAGTTTGAGTGCAATATCGAGTAGCGGATTCTTACCCGTCACGGTGAAGACATCGTCAGCGGTCTTCTTAATGATCGTCGCGCGCGGGTCAAAGTTCTTGTACACGCGGTGACCAAAGCCTTCGAGTTTCGTCTTACCGGCCTTCACCGTTTCGATGAATGCCGGGATGTTATCGGTGTGGCCAATCTTGGTCAGCATCTTCAAGACGGCTTCGTTCGCCCCGCCGTGACGCGGACCGTAGAGCGCGGCGGTCGCCGCGGCGGTCGCGACGTACGGGTCGCCGTGTGACGAGCCGACCGTGCGCATGGCGGTCGTGCCGCAATTCTGTTCGTGGTCGGCGTGCAGGATGAACAAAATATCGAGGGCGCGCGCGAGGATGGGGTCGGGCTCGTAGCGCGGCTCGGCGACCTTCCACATCATCGATAGGAAGTTTTGGGTGTAACCGAGGGAGTTGTCCGGGTAGACGAAGGGCATGCCTACCGAGAAACGATGGGCAGCCGCGGCGAGGGTCGGCATTTTGGCAATGAGACGCACTATCTGACGATGCAGGATCTCGGGGTCGTCCAAATATTTGGCGTCTTTGTAATACGTCGACAGAGCGGCGATTGCGGATACCAACATGCCCATCGGGTGTGCGTCGTAATTGAAACCTTCCAGGAACCGTTTGCGCACGTTCTCGTGGATGTACGTGTGATACGTAATTTCGCGCTCCCACTCGGCCGACTGCTCGGCGTTGGGCAACTCGCCATGATTTAACAGATACGCGACTTCGAGGTACGTCGAATGTTCAGCCAGCTGTTCAATGGGGTAGCCGCGGTACCGCAGAATGCCGGCGTCACCGTCGAGATAGGTAATCGCCGATTCGGCAGCCGCAGTTGCCATGAAGCCCGGATCGTAAAACCAGATGCCGGGCACGACCTTCGAAAACTCAGTAGCGGCGATGCCGCCGTTCTCGATGGGAATCTCACGAGTCTCACCGGTGCGATTGTCGGTGACGGTAATCGACTCAGACACAGTTCCTCTATTCAGTAATTTGGGGGCAGTTCTATGGTATGTCAACTGACCGGTAGAGCATTCGATCAACCGTTTCCCGACGGTGACATCTCGAGTTGATACGTCCGACTTCTCGTCTCGTTCGAAGCGGCCTTGGCGCCCGTGAGCGAGAGCACCAAAGTGGCTCGCTCACTCGGCGCTGTCGTAAACGGCAGTGATGAAAAGGCGTAGGCCTGCAGGGGTCCGAGGGTCGTCGAGAAGCTCTGGCGTTGGGCCGGTCCTCGGGCGCGCGTCAACGTCATTCGAAGCCGCACGGGCTGAGTCACGTAGCCAGCGTTGCGCACCGTGACCCCCACGCGCATTGATGTCCCGGGCGGTAGTAGCAACACGCCGTGGGCGGCCGGCAGCGGCGACGGTGACACGGCGACGGCAACAATGCCAATCGCGCGCGCGAGCGCGAGTGACGTCGAGGAGTAGAGGCCCTTCAATCCCGTCGTTCTGTCAAATGTGGCACTCAAAGTCGTGAGTGGAAGTAGGGTCACCAGTCCCGGCTCTTTAACGAGCGAAAACCGAGCAAGCCCCCACTGCTGACTCGTCGAAATGAGCGTCTGCAGCGGATCGGTCATTGTGGCCGCGGACGCGCGCAACGCCGGCCAGGGCAGCGTCAAGGAACTCGCCACGTCCCACAACAACGACTGGTAGGCGTCGATACGTACTTCCGTCTGGGCGCCCACGACGCCATTGACGTTGTGGGCAAGTTGAGGTCGTCGCAACTGGTCGGCCTCGATCGCCCAGTGGGGAAGTTGCTCGCGCAACTGAGACAATCGCGCCGCAAAGACGGGCCGTGAGAGCGTCGCGCCGTGAACAAGTAAATACGAGAGGTGGCCGTCGAATATATTTTCCTGGCTGACGAGCGAGTTCGCGAGGGCTCCAAAAGAACGATTTTCACTCCGCCGAGGCCCAATCGCCCCGTGTGCGGAACGCGACACGTCACGCGCAAACAGCAAGACGAGCAGCGTCAACGCCAACGCAATGGTGAGGTACATCGTCTGTCGGCGACGTTGCGCACGAGTTCGGGCCACGTCGTAAGAACTTACTCTTCTGGATTTTTAGACTTCGTCGAAGCCTTCGAGTTCGAGAATCTCGGACACGCCGTCGGGCAGTGGATTATCGGGATCGATCCCCCACTTCGCATCATTAAGTCCGGTCGATAGCTCATTGATCGGACCGAGTTCCGGGAGTTCCTTCGCTCGCTTCGCGCCACCCAATTTGCGTACGTCGAGTGCCGCGGGGATGAGTCGCGATTCAAACGATCGAACCAATTTGTTGTATTCGCTCACGCCGGTGTCGAGGGCCTTACCCATTTTTGACATGGGCTCAGCGACCAATCG
>JBBQGY010000158.1:0-4245 GCA_038323435.1 Acidimicrobiales bacterium | reverse complement strand
CTGCCGACCAGGCTTCCCGGCGCACCAAGACTTTCAATACCTATCCTACAAGTCGTTGCCCGCGACGCGAAGAGACTGCGTTTCTCATCGGGAGTCAACTCGAAGCAGGCTGCACCGGACGCGCAATCGTGGAGGCCCCATTGCGTGGACGTGCGAATGCAACATGACCGTAGGGAGACCGGACCAGAATCGGTACCCGGTCGAATTGAGAGAGCGATGCTTCGCGAGAAACATTGGCCGGAAGGCGAAAATACTTTCTTGCAAGCTCGAAACTCTTGCCAGGTGTAACAAATATGCGGTCGATCGATACCATTAATAGGTGGGCGCACGAGCAGACTCGAGCGCCCAGAAAGTGAGGATTGAGATGAACAAGACATACGAGAAAGACCCAGTGGCCATTGAGTCGCTGAGTCCAACACAATACGAAGTGACCCAGCTCCAAGCGACCGAACCAGCGTTTCGCAATGAGTTTTGGGACCATAAGGATGCCGGTCTCTACGTCGACATTGTTTCGGGCGAGCCGCTCTTTATTTCCACCACGAAGTTCGACAGCGGATGCGGTTGGCCAAGTTTCACCGCACCGGTCGCCAAGGACAATGTGATCGAGATCGTCGACCGGAGCCACCGAATGGTGAGGACCGAGGTCCGCTCGAGCCACGGCGACAGCCACCTCGGTCACGTGTTCAATGATGGTCCGCCCGACCAAGGTGGACTGCGCTACTGCATTAACTCCGCGGCCCTTCGTTTTATCCCACTCGCTGAACTCCAAACCAACGGCTACGGCGAGTACATCAAGCTCTTTGACGGGGTCACCGAGCCTAGGGAGGTCCTCGAATGACCACCCGCACCGAAACCGCAATCCTCGCCGGTGGTTGCTTTTGGGGAATGCAGGACCTGATTCGTCATCAGCCTGGCGTCATCGCAACTCGAGTGGGCTACAGCGGTGGTGACGTAGCGAATGCCACCTACCGCAAACACGGAAATCACGCCGAGTCAATCGAGATCACCTTCGATCCCGACGTGACCTCATTTCGAGACGTGCTCGCCTTTTTCTTCCAGATCCACGACCCGACGACGAAGGATCGCCAAGGAAATGACCGGGGAGCGAGTTATCGTTCGGCGATCTTCTACGCGGACGACGTTCAACGCAAGACCGCGCTCGATGTCATTGCCGATGTTGACGCCTCGGGTCTGTGGCCGGGCAAGGTGGTGACCGATGTCGAACCTGCGGGACCTTTCTGGGAGGCCGAACCCGAGCACCAGGACTACCTCGTGCACTACCCCAGCGGCTACACCTGTCACTTCCCGCGACCGAACTGGGTCCTTCCGAATCGGGTCACCGCGACCGAATAGTTGACGTTCATGGGACCGTTAGGGACAGTCCGGCGCGCGACGCAACTTGCCCCGAAAGCGGAAGTCGCCGTAGTGACTCTCTCAGGGGAGCTCCGCACAGTCGGCGAGGTTGGCCATTTAGAGCAATCAACACAATTTCGTCACTGGCATGGGATTTTTGAACATCATCGCCATTTCACTAGCGATTACCGATTTTTAAGTTCGTCGCAACGAAAATGTGCAGTACTGCACCGATTCGCCCAAATGATGGCCCGAGTAAAATGAATAAGGGAGCGACCGCCATCACTCCTGAGAATCTTATGCCCTCCTCCATTCGAACAGCCAACTTCCGTCGTGAACGTTGGGCCCTCCGCTTCTCCGCGCTTGCTGGGCTCTCGCTGGCCATCGTTGCAGCTTTCATTGGGCCAATGTCACACTCCTCCGCCGTCCTCTTTGACGGCCTTTATGGACTACTCGGCGTCGCGTTGTCGATCTTCGCCGCGTGGGTATCGAGCGTCATCGAAGTCGGGCCTACCCACAAGCACCCCTTTGGTCGCGACGCGTTGGCGCCCCTGGTGATCGTCGTGGAAGCGATGATCATGCTCACCACCAGTCTCGTCGCCGTCGCCGCCTCCGTCATCGCCGTCGTGCAACATCGAGGTGGCGTGCCCTCCGCCGGCGCCCTCGTCTACGCCGGTATCGCAACCTTGATCTCCGCCTTGGCATGGGTGCTCCTTCGTGGCGTGCCGTCAAGTGACGTGGTCGAGGCGGAACTGTGGCAGTGGCGCGCCGGTGCGGTGTTATCAGTCCTCTTGTTCATAGGTTTGGCGGCGGCGGGCGCCGCGCCGACGAGCGCGTGGGCCCCCGACGTGGACGCCGTACTCGTCGGGGTCGTGAGCCTCTGTCTGATCTACCCTGCGGCACGGTTGATGCGAAGAACGATCCGAGAGCTCACCGAGTCGAGACCGGAATCGAAACTCGATGAGCGCGTGACGCGTTGCGTGGCCGACGTCGCCGGACGACACGGTCTTCGCGTCTACGAACTTCGCACCGCAAAGACCGGCAAGTTGTACGTCGAGATTGAATTCGTGGTTCCCGAGAGCTACACCGTCGCCCGAGGCGATGCGCTGCGCCGAGAGCTCGAGCGAAAATTACGGTTCGTCCCTGGAGAACTGTGGCTGACCGTAGAGTTCACCGCGTCACCTTCTTTCGCGACGACGTGATTCGAGTCGGCTCGCCAGCGACGTGTTCCCTTGTCAAAACCATGATGTTGCCATCGACAGAGTCGCGTTGCGACGACGATGAGGGCAACATTGTGGCCAATGGGGCCAGATCCACGTAAAGAGTGATCGCCCAATTAGAAGTACCACGAATGCGATAGCTACCACGAGGGACAGCTACGGAGCGACGTCCACCAGTGGATGTAGAACGAGCCGTATTGCGCCAAGTACTTCGAGCCCCCTCGTGATGGGCCGCGGCGGCGACTTGATCGTTGTCCGTCGGCGAGCTGGCCAGAAAAGCAGCATCTGAAAGTGCCGTGAATGAATCGACTCCACTAAGTCGGATACCCATTTTTAACAAAAGTGACTTGGCACATGAAGTTGGCAGCGATTCGCGAGACTCAATTGGAAGCACCCACATCTCGGATAGGTCGCACATCACGAAGATCCGATTTGACAAAGCCATTTTGCCGAGCAAACCAGCCAGAAGAATATGTAGTATTCAAGCATGAACGAATCGAACCGCGGCGTCCCCAATGGCGTGGCACTGATCGTCAGTTCCTTGCTTATCGCGGTCGCGTTGGGATTCGGACTTTTTCACGTTGGTAGCGGATTGGCAAATCGGGGCAGCAGTTCGGGCCTTACTATCACTGGCCAATCTCAAGTCAACGTTTCGGCCAACCAAGCCATGTGGGCACTGACGGCACAGGAAACGGCCCCGACGGCCCACGAAGCGGTATCGATGGTTGCCGCCGACGTGACGGCGCTGAGTACCTATCTGAAGCGTGGCGGCATCGACATCTCGACGCTCGTGTACAGCGGAGTCTCCACGTCGAACAACCAGCAGTACATCAACGGGAATCCCACGGGCAAGATTCTGAACTACCAGGCCAGCCGTACCGTGACCCTGAGTTCGGACAACGTGTACTTGATTCAAAAACTGAGCCAGGGAATCGGGCAGGTTCTCCAGACGGGTGCCAACATCAACTCATCTGGTCCGCAGTACTTCGTCACAACTCTCGATAAGTTGCGTCCACGACTTATCGCCGCCGCAATGCGTGACGCAAAGACACGTGCGATCGCGCTGACTGCCGCCACCGGCGGATCGGTCGGATCTGTATTGAGCGCCCGGGGCGGACCCTTCCAAGTCAACGCCGCTGGTTCCGTCGATACCTCCGGGGGCGTTTACGATACGACCACCATCAAGAAGACAGTTGCGACCACGGTTACCGTGGTCTTCCATTTGGGCTGAAAATCCTCCAGAAGTTTAGCGGCTGAAGGTTGATGACCCATCTTTGGCGCTTCCTCTGTAAGTTGGACAGCCGACGAAATCATGTGTTTTGGAAGGACCGACCTACCCAGAATTCGAGTGGCGATTGGGCTGGTGGAGCGACCATTGTGTAACACCCCGGGAATAGACGGCAGTGATGGAACGGTTCATTTATTACATATATGTACTATTCTGACGTAGTGATCAGTGGTGACCTCATTAAGGAAGCCCGTAAACGCGCGGGATTGACCCAGGTCGAGCTCGCGGTGCGACTCGGCAAATCGCAAACGGAACCTCTCAGCCCAAATGGGACACTTTGAGATTATCGTCTAAGCCCTCACCTCCTCTAAAACCGGCGGATTGATCCACACGACTTGGTCGATTTCGAGGGCCCGAGGTGGCCGGTTTCGGAATCGTTCAGGG
>JBBQGY010000157.1:0-4264 GCA_038323435.1 Acidimicrobiales bacterium | reverse complement strand
AGGCCGTCACGAACTCCGAACGTCCGGCGAGCATTTTTACCACCGCCGGCACCTCGTGGTCGTAGACGCCTCCGCCCGCAAAACACGTCATCTCACTCGCCTTCGCACGATTGGCCGAAGTGAGCTGTGCAAATTCGGCCGCCACGTCCGGTTCGCTCAGGCCGTCGGGCAGATCGAGGCCCTGGGACAGTCGCACCGCGGGCGGGATGTGCGCAAAAAGCTGTTCGAAGGAGTCCATACCCAAGAACGTCAACATCTCATCAACCTCTTTGGGAGTGTGCGGCAGGTAATCAGCCATATCACTTCGCCTTTCGAACGAATGGAAGCGCGTGCACCGTAGCGGGAATTGTTCGCCCGCGAAGCGAAACTTCGACTTCGGAACCGGTTTCAAGATTCTCGGTGAGTAGCGCCATGCCAATCCCGCGCTCGAGTACCGGCGAATAGTTGCCCGACGTCAGTGCTCCGACGTTCTCGCCGTGCAGCATCACTTCGCCACCGTCACGCAGTGGTTGGCGGCCAGAAGCGACCACGCCGGTGAGTCGTTTTGAGATTCCGCGTTCGCGTTCCGCCGCAACGGCGTCGCGTCCTCGAAAGGTCTCCTTGTCCCAGCCGAGCACCCAACCGAGGCCTGCTTCGAGAGTGGTCGACGAAAGGGTGAGTTCGTGACCGTAGAGCGGCAATGCCGCTTCGAGTCGAAGTGTGTCCCGCGCCCCGAGTCCCGCCGGCGTCACACCGACATCAACGAGCGCGTGAAACAGCTCATCGGCGACGTCATTGGGCGCCGCGATCTCCAAGCCCTCCTCGCCGGTATAACCCGTGCCGGCGACGCGCACCTCGACACCGCGGTAGTCAAATCGAGTAACGCGAAAGCGTCCAATATCGGCAAATCGCTGGTCCACTTCGGCCACGCGAGCCTTCGCGCGCGGCCCCTGCACCGCGAGAATGCAGCGTTCGCTCGTCACGTCCACGCCCGGCAACGCCTCGGTGACGCCCGAAGTATTCGAGGCGTTGGGCATAACGTCAAACTCGTCGTCGCTCAACCACCAGACAATGATGTCGTCGACGACAAAACCATCGTTATTCAATAAATGGGTGTACTGCGCCCGGCCCGGTTCAACTTTTCTCAGGTCGTTGGTCAGGGTGCCCTGCAGGGCGTCCAGCATTCCTGGACCATCGCAGCGCACGGTGCCGAGGTGACTCACGTCAAAGACCACCGCGTCGTTCCGACAGGCCAGGTGCTCGGCCACGGTGCCCGTCGCGTAGGCCAGCGGCATCTCCCAGCCGCCGAACGGGACGATCTTGGCTCCAAATTTGACGTGCGTATCGTACAGAAATGGGCGGCGATCGATCACGTTAGCAACTCTACTTACGCGGCAAGATTGGCAATTGTTCCCAAACCGTGCTGTTCGAGCAGCGCCGCGAAGTCGCGCTGATACACGACGAGCAGCTCTACTTCGGGGTACAGCGCGCGAAACCGACGGACCTTCTGATTCTTTTTCGTGACGAGCCGTTGCTCGAGGACCGTCAGTTCAATAAAGAGTCGATGTTGAGGTAAATAAAAGTCAGGACGAAAAGCACGAATTGGCTGTCCGCAGTCGTTCCACTCCAGGGGAAACTCGAGTGGTTCGTACGTCCACTCGTGACCGTAGAGGGTCAGCAGACGCGAAAACGCCTTCTCACTGGGGTGGGCAAAGCGTTCACCCGCTGGTTCTGCAACGGTCGGGTGGCGACGGCGAGCTTCCTGCGTCGGCGCGGGGGTTCTCACGCCGAGAGGTGCTCCTTCTCCGACGTCGCGATTCGTGACTGGCGAATGGTGGTCTTGAGTTCGGCGACCACGTTCGCCAGTGGAACAATATTAAAGACACCCTGACCACCACGTAAGAGATCAACGAGGTCACCGTCGTCGTGGGCCAGTACCGAACCGGCGTCGCTCATGACGAGACTGCTCGAGGCGAGATCGGCGCCCAGTGAGTTACGGAGACATTCGACCGCTTGGCGTGCGCGTGCGAGTGCGACTCCGGACGTGAGGAGCGATTTAATGACCTTGACTTCGAGCACGTCAGAGTACGAATACTCACGCTTCGAACCACTCCCCCGCGCCGCGGTAATTGAGGGCGTCACAAGTTCGGTACGGGCCCAGTAGTCGAGTTGTCGGTACGTGACGCCCGTGAGGCGACACACCATGGGCCCGCTAAAACCAGTTGCGATGAAATCTGTCATAAGAAAATCCTCCCGACTGAGGTCTTTACAGATTAGCCCGAGGACTACACCTTTGTAGTTTCACCACCGCTATTGAATAAATAAATCGGGTCGACCGAGAGCCGAACTGGAGGCTTCGGCATGTAGTCGCGGAGGAATCCGGCCAGCGCGCCGGGCCAAATAACCGGCTTTGACACCGTCTCGGACGGCTTCAGCCATCATGACCGGATCGAGGGCCCGGTTAATCGCTGAGGCCGCGAGTACTCCGTCACAGCCCAATTCCATCGCGAGGGCGGCGTCGGACGCAGTGCCCACCCCGGCGTCGAGCAGTACCGGTACCGCAATTCGCTCGGCGATCATGGCAATGGCGTGTGGATTTCGCACCCCCAGGCCAGATCCAATGGGTGAACCGAGCGGCATCACGGCGACACAACCCAACTGTTCGAGCCGTTGGGCGACAATCAAGTCGTCCGAGGTATAGGCCCAGACTTCAAATCCCCGCCGCACCAGTTCATCGGCCGCGACCAACGTTTCGGCGGTGTCGGGCAACAACGTCAGCTCGTCACCGATGACTTCAAGTTTGATGGCGACAGTGTCAAAGGCCTCACGAGCCAGTTCGGCTACCTTCACGGCTTCACTGGCGCTGTAACAGCCTGCAGTATTTGGCAGTAGCGAGAAATTGAGCGCACCCAGTAGGTCATAGATCGATCCCTCGACTTTTGGATCAACGCGACGAAGCGCCACGGTGGCGATCGACGCTTCTGACACCACGAGGGACGAACGGAGCACGTCCATGGAGCGAAAACCACCGGTGCCGACAACGAGCCGCGACGTTGAGACTAGTGAACCGACTTGAAAGAGTTCTCCCACGTTTTCTAGCGTACTAACTGGCCGAGTGCGCTAATCGGCGTCGCTCATTCGAGTGGGTGCCCACACCCATTAGCGTTGTTAGGTGCAACCGATCACCGTTCTCACTATTGCTGGCTCTGATTCTGGTGGTGGAGCGGGAATCCAAGCAGACCTTCGCACTTTTGGCGCCTTCGGCGTCCACGGGACGACGGCGGTCACCGCGATAACCGCTCAAAATACTGTCGGCGTGACGGCGGCGCACAACCTCGACACCGCACTCGTGACCGCCCAGATCCTCGCGGTCGTGTCCGATTTTCAGGTGCTCGCCGTCAAGACGGGAATGCTCGCGCGGCCGAGCACCGTCGAAGAAGTGGCCCGACTCGCGAGTGAGGGTTTCCTCCCCCACCTCGTCGTCGATCCGGTACTGGTTTCTTCGACGGGACACAGTTTGATGGACGAGGGAGGTGTCGAAATGTACCGTGACGCGCTGTTGCGCCACGCCGAAATCGTGACACCGAATCTTCGCGAAGCGGCGCTCTTGTGCGGCGCTGACGTGCGCGATATAAAAGATCACAAGGATATGGCAGCGCTCGCCGATATCATTCTGGGCTTCGGGCCCCGGTACGTTCTCGTTAAGGGTGGCCACTTCGCCGAGCGGTCACTTACCGAGGAACGGTCGCCCGACATCCTGGCGGGCAACGATGAACTTTTGGTGTTCGACGCCGAGCGCATCGTCACCGCGAACGATCACGGCACGGGTTGCTCGCTTTCGGCGGCAATTGCCGCTGGTCTCGGACTCGGTCGCACCGTGACCGAGTCGACTCGCGACGCCAAGTCATTCGTTCTCGCGGCACTCGGCGGGGCGACCTCGTGGCGTCTCGGTCAGGGCCACGGACCAATCGACCACTTAGGATGGGGTCCTTGAATGATCAACCAAAGGCACCACTCACTACGACGACGAGTATCTGGCCCGCGGCCGTGGTGCTCATTACCGCCGTGGTCACGCTCGGGGTCTTTTTAGCAATTAATCTCGTGGCCGATCGGGGTGTCGCGACCACGACCACCACGACCGCCATCGTCGTGGGTGGCCTGAAGACGGCACCGACCAACAGTGCGCTCGAGTACTGCATGCACAACTCGGTCGTCCCGTCAAATATCCACAGCGCGTTCGTGGTCCCGTTCGGTACATCAACTCGCGCGGGGGCCAATATTCCTA
>JBBQGY010000156.1:0-4269 GCA_038323435.1 Acidimicrobiales bacterium | reverse complement strand
ATCGAGCGGTGTCTCAAACATTTTGATCTCCTTGACCGCTTTGCATCAATTCATTCGGCTGAATTCGAGCCATTTGGCAAACCGCATCCGGGCGTGTTCCTCACCGCGGCGGCGTCGCTGCACGTAGAGCCGAAGGCCTGTCTCGTGTTGGAGGACTCCGCCGCCGGGGTACTCGCGGCGAAAGCCGCGTCGATGACCGTCGTGGCGGTGCCGACCGTGGAGGACCTTGAGCAACCGACCTTCGCCCTCGCGGACCTCGTACTCGAGTCCCTCGACGAACTATCAATCGCATGGCTCGATGAACAGTTCGCCTAGAGGTCTTTCACATATCGTGACGCAATGGCATGGCTGAAGGCATCGGCTGGGAATTCACTCACCGAAAGCCAACCGGTAGCTCCGTAAAAGGCAATGGCCTCGGGTTGCGCGGGTCCGGTCTCCAGGAAAAGACGCGCGTAGCCCTTTTGTTTTGCGTGAATCTCGATCTCATTCATTAACGATTTGGCGATACCGCCGCGGTGAAGATCCGGACGGACCCAGAGCCTCTTTACTTCGCCGACGTGCTGGCTGGGGTCACTGATCGCACGAACACCGACGCCACCAACGAGATGGCCCTCGATGCGCGCGACGAGAAAGAAACCATTCGGCGATCTCAAATCATTGATCGTAAAATGATCGTCACCCTGACCGCCGTAGCGACGGATCAGTTCGTCGGACGCGGCGTACACGACGCTCAGCGCGCCACTCGAATCGATCGATTCTTCTTTGATGGTCAGTTCGTCCACCCCACTACCGTAGAGGGCCTCATTTCAAGGGCCGTGGGTTAACTACGATGAAGGGACTCATTGAAGGAGAACCGTGTTTCGCCCCGTCAGCGCCGAACTTGACTTTGTGGCCCTTGAGGAGGCCGAACTCGCCCGTTGGAAGACCAACAACGTCTTCGCGCGTTCAATGGCCCATCGAAAAGACGGCGAACCGTGGGTCTTCTACGAAGGACCGCCGACCGCAAACGGCAAGCCCGGACTGCACCACGTGTGGGCACGTGCCTACAAGGATCTTTTTTGTCGGTACCAAACCATGCGGGGCCGTTTCGTTGCTCGTCGAGCCGGTTGGGACACGCACGGACTTCCCGTCGAGGTCCAAGTGGAAAAGCAACTGGGCATTTCGGGCAAAAAAGCCATCGTCGAGCAGATCGGAATTGAGGAGTTCACCCGACTCTGTCGAGAATCGGTGTTGACCTACGTGGGTGAGTTTGAGCGCCTTACCGAACGAATCGGGTACTGGACGGACATGGAGCACGCGTACTACACCTTCCATCCGTCATATATTGAATCGGTCTGGTGGCACCTCCAGCAACTCTTTAATCGCGATCTGTTGTACGAGGATCTCAAGGTCGTGCCGTACTGTCCGCGCTGCGGCACGGCGCTGTCGAGCCACGAACTAGGACAGCCCGAGGTCTACACCGACGAGAGTGATGAGAGCTGTTACGTACAACTGCGCATCACCGACGCGCCGGCCCACGATGGGCTGAAGGGTGCCACCCACCTCGGCGTGTGGACAACGACCCCGTGGACACTGCTCTCCAACGTGGCGGTCGCGGTCAATCCCGCGGTCACTTACGCCGTAGTGAACGGCATCGTCGTCGCTGAACCGCTCGTCGAATCAGTCTTTGGCGACGACGCCAGTGCCGACGCCACAATGCTCGGTACCGCGCTCGCTGGCGTGCACTACGAACGACCATTCACCGATATCGAACTGCCCGAGGGTGTCGACGCCTGTTACGTCGTGCTCGCGGACTACGTCACCACCGACGAGGGAACCGGACTCGTGCATCAGTCGCCGGCGTTCGGTGAGATTGACCGCCAGATTGCCCGAGAGAACGGACTGCCCACCGTTAATCCGGTCGGCGCCGACGGGAAATTCACTTTCGACGTGTCGTGGCTCGAAGGGATTAGCGTTCGCGACGCGAATCACGCAATCAATGACGAGTTAGAGCGACGGGGAATACTGCTGCGTCGTTACGACTACGTTCACGCGTTGCCGCACTGTTGGCGATGCGGAACGGTCTTGATCTACTGGGGAAAACCAAGCTGGTACGTGGCGACGAGTCAGTTCAAGGCAAAGATGCTGGCGGAAAACGCCACAATTGATTGGCACCCCGCACATATTCGCGATGGTCGATTCGGCGAATGGCTCGAAAACAACGTCGATTGGGCACTCTCGCGAGATCGATTCTGGGGAACGCCGCTCCCGATTTGGCGATGTCCGGACAATCACGTGACGTGCGTTGGTTCGCTCGCTGAACTCTCTTCACTTTCGGGTCGCGACCTCCACGATCTCGACCCCCACCGCCCAGCCATTGACGAAGTCCTGATCGTCTGTCCGACGTGCGGCGTCCCAGCCACTCGCGTAGCGCCGGTCATTGATGCGTGGTTCGATTCGGGCTCGATGCCCGCGGCGCAGGTGGGCTATCCCCACGTCGAGGGGAGTGCCGAAGCCATGCAGTTCCCCGCCCAGCTCGTCGTCGAAGCGATCGATCAGACCCGCGGCTGGTTCTATTCGCTCCTCGCGATTAACACACTCGTCTTTGACGCCAAGCCCTACGAACACGTGCTCTGTCTCGGCCACATTGTCGACGAAAACGGCAAGAAGATGAGCAAATCACTAGGCAACGTCATCGATCCGTGGGAAGTTCTCAATTCGCGCGGCGCCGATCCGCTCCGTTGGTGGATGTTCTCCCAGGGTTCGCCGTGGACGTCGACTCGCGCCAGCTTGAACGCCGTCGACGCCTCACTTCGAGAAACTCTCGCGACATTATGGAACACTTTCAGTTTCTTTACCACCTACGCCTCACTCAACGAATTCAACCCCGCCGACGCCGAGATCCCGGTTTCGACTGATCGTCCAGCAATGGACCGGTGGATACTTTCGCGTCTCGAGCTCGTGACCACGGCGATGACGGCGGCCCTCGACGGCTACGAACCACTTAGCGGGACTGACGCGATGACCGAACTGATTGACGATCTCTCGAACTGGTACGTCCGGCGTGCCCGCCGGCGATTCTGGCGTACCGATCCCACGTCACCGCGTTCGGACTCGCTCGCCGCACAGGCCACGTTGCTCGAAGTTCTCCAGCGCATCACCCTATTAATTGCGCCGTTCTGTCCGTTCGTCGCAGAGCGGCTCTACAGCGAACTCTTTGACGTCGCTCCCACAGATTCGGTTCACTTGGCCGATTGGCCCGTAGCGATAGTGGAACGACGCGATGTTGCATTGGAAAGTTCGATGGACGTCGCGCGACGACTGACGTCACTGGGACGAGGGGCGCGCGCCGAAGCTGGCGTCAAAGTTCGCCAGCCCCTCGCGCGCGCGCTCGTCTTTCTCGCTGCCGGCTCGCCGATGCCGCCAGCGGGAGTGGTGGAGGATGAACTTAATGTCGACGTCCTCGAATACGGGACGAACGTCGCCGATGTCTTGAGCTTTGAATTAGTTCCAAACTTTCGCACGGTGGGACCGCGACTCGGCGAAGCCGTGAAGGAACTGAAGCCGGCGCTCGCGGCCCTCGACTCAGTCGCCGCCGCTGATGCGCTCGAGGCCGGTCGTTCAATCTCGGTGACGTTGTCGACCGGTTCGTTTGAGTTGAACGGGGACGATATTGAACTGCGCGTGAAGGGACAGGGAGGCTACGCCGTCTCGCGAGCGGGAGGCGAAGTCATCGCACTCGATCTGGCGTTGAACGACGAACTTCGCCGGCGAGGTTATTTGCGTGATGTCGTTCGTCAGATTCAGGATCTACGAAAAAACTCCGGACTGGACGTGTCCGACCGAATTCACCTTTTCGTTACCGGGATTGACGACCTACGCAGCGGTTTCGACCTGCTCGGTGCTGAAGTGCTCGCCGTCACGGTGACCTCGGGTGAAGGATCGGGCCCCGCCACGACACTGCTCTTGGACGACAGTCGAGAAGCCAAGGCGTGGATTGAGAAGGCCTAAGCGGGGCTATTAAGTTTCTTTAATAACCGAGCCAGCACTTCGCGCTCGTCGTGGCTGAGGCGATTGGCCATGTTTTGCTGCAGGTACGCCACGTGTACTTCGAGTGCTTGATCGAGTTTGGCGTTGCCCTCGTCGGTGATCGCCACGTGAATTGCCCGTCGGTCATTGGGACAGTTCCGGCGCTCCACGTACCCGGCCTCTTCGAGACGATCGATCAGGCGGGTCGTGCCTCCGTTGGAATGCACGATCGCATCCGCAATTTGATTCATCTTTAGGCGC
>JBBQGY010000155.1:0-4272 GCA_038323435.1 Acidimicrobiales bacterium | reverse complement strand
GACTTCTACTTCCGCGTCAAAGGCGAGGGTGCCACTCTCCTCGCCGTCAGTGATGTTGATGTCGGGCTGACCAATCGGGTCGATCAGGGTGTCGGCAATGGCGCGGGCGTAGAAGTCGGGCATCGCCTCGCGAATCGCTTCGGACCTCAAGACGCCAGCTCCGCCAATGTTGGCGATCAGCACGTTCTTCGGTACTTTGCCCTTACGAAATCCCTTGACGCTGACCTGCTTGGCCAATGACACGGCCGCATCGTCAATGGCCTTCTCCATCTCGGCGTCGTCAATTTCGACGGATAGCTTTACTCGGTTGTTGTCTAGGTTCGTGGTAGTCGCGCGCATAAGAGATGCCAGCCTACTGCCCGTCCGCAAAGCCCTAGACGAGGATCGCGAGCGCCTCGGCGAAGGAGTGCGCGAGTGCCTTGTCGCCGCGAACGTCGGTCGCCGAAGCCGCGAGAAAGGCGTCGGCGCTGATGCGACCGGCACCGCGGCGCCAAAAGAGCGCCACCGGCGTCGTAATCTCGAGGTCCGCCACGCCGGAGGAGTTGGCCAGCGGTGTTGCTCGCCCGTCGATGACCTTGATCAGCATCGTGCGCGCCAGACGACCACTCAAATTGATTTGCACCAGCGTGCCTTCGGTGGCGCTGGTTCGTTTTCCGATCACGAACGGCACCGCGGCTTCGAATCGATTGATCACGATCTCCTCGCCGGGACCGTGGTCGTCTTCGGGTTGTAAGAGCGCATCGCGAATGTCCTGAAGATGGATCCAACTATCGAGCACCCTCGTTTCTTGAAACCGGTGGTACGGCCGTTCGCCCTCGGGACTCCATCCAACCTTGTCCCAACTCACGTCGTCGAGCGCTCGCAACGCGCGGAGTGAACGCTCCGATGCCGCGCTGAACCGCCGTAGTACTTCATGTCCCGATTCGTGGCGGTGGGCCTGCACGAACGCTTCGTTGAGTTCGCCGATTGGATTCTTCACGTACTCGGGCCACTCCCCGGTGTACTCAGGTACCGGCGCGCCATGCAACATCTCTTCAAAACCGATCAAGTGATTCACGACGTCGCGCACGCTCCATCCGGGACAGGCGGTGGGGGCGTCAAACGCCGCCAACGGTTGGGGCTGCAAGAGGGTGTCGATAGATGTCCACGTCTGATCGAGTGCATCAATGATCCATTCGTACGCCATCACGACCTCCCGGGGTTTCTGACGCGAAGCCTACGAACTGAGCGCCGTGAACGAGGACAATTCTTGAAATGTGTCACGATAGAAGGCACGGGGCGTAGCGCAGCTTGGTTAGCGCGCCTGGTTTGGGACCAGGAGGTCCCGGGTTCGAATCCCGGCGCCCCGACCACTTTGGAGTGGTTACCTTGAGCAGTCTCGCTCACTTAAGTTGAGCGGGACCGCTCGAGATTTCTCTTGGCGCAAGGAATATTCTCGCCTCAGATTTCGCCGGAACTCTCGCGCCAGGGCCGGCAACGGGCGCTCACTCTTCAATGACTTGATCGCGCCAAAAATGTGACCATGTCGTCCACGAAGTACTCGCGAGCCTAAGCTCAGCGCCGATACGGACGCGGGCACGAATCAGTTGATCTCAGAGATCTGCATCACCGGTTGAATCGTCGTGTAATTGACGATGTCCGCCATTACCGCAGGAGTCCCTTCGCTCGCTAACGCTGCGTTCATATCATCCATTGATGCAAATTTGAAATGAACCGCCGCGACGTACGGTCCGTCGACTCCTCGATCGATCTCCGCAGCCGCCACATTGAACGTGGTGAGGCAAAGTGGGACGTGGCGTTCTCGGTAGTACTCGTGATCGAAGGTAGCGCCTTCAGTCACGGGGTAGTAGACGGAAAGTTTGATCATGCTCTAGGACGCTATCTCGTGGGCGATTCACACGACGGATCACAAAGTTGCGTCGGTCGCTGCTTCCTCACGTATCGATATACATTGAAAGCACCAACGACGTGCCACGAATCGAAAGGAAGTGTTCTACGTGGAAATTGCCCGGGAAATACGTGACGTGCTGACCTCGGGACGACTGGCTCATTTGGCGACGATCAATCCCGACGGAAGTCCTCAGGTGAGTGTGGTGTGGTGTGGTCTGGTGGGCGACGACATCGCAATTGGCCACATGGGTGAGGGTAGGAAAGTCCGCAATATTGCACAAGATCCGCGCGTCGCACTCACCATCGAAACTAACGAAACGAATCCCGTGGGACTTGCGCACTACCTCATCGTGCACGGCAACGCTCGCCTAGTTGACGGCGGGGCACCGGCGCTCCTTCAGAATTTGGCACAGATTTATATTGGGCCCGGTGTTAACTTTCCGCCAATGGAAAATCCCCCCGAGGGCCACGTCATCCTCATCACGCCCACTCGGTTCGGTGGCGTTGGCCCCTGGACGGCGTAACGAGGTCGATGACCGGCGACCACAACGTCGTCGAGTGGTGCCCCCGGCAGGAGTCGAACCCGCAGCCTGACGGGTAGAAACCGTCTGCTCTATCCAGTTGAGCTACAGGGGCTCGGCACAAGCGTACCGAAGACCAACTCTGCACCCGACGACGGTTCTAGTCGCTGTGCAATACTGGAACGACTTGGTGGGCGTAGCTCAGTTGGTTAGAGCGCCAGGTTGTGGTCCTGGAGGCCGCGGGTTCGAACCCCGTCGCTCACCCCAAAAAGTGCACCCGACTTCTCGAGGATCCGCGACGAGAGGTCGGGTGATTTTCTTTGCTCCATCGAGCAGCGTCGCGGTGTAGATTTCGCTGTGGAAAACTCAAATAGGGATTGATGGGAGAGCCAATGACTATCGTGCGCGATTCGTTCTATATAAACGGTGAGTGGGTGAAGGCCTCGTCGCCCGACATCCTTGAAGTGACCACCTCGGGCACCGGCGAACTGTACGCAACCATCCCCGCGGGCACCGTCGAGGAGGCGAATGCCGCCGTCGAGGCGGCCGCGGCCGCATTCACCGGCTGGGCCAATACCAGTGCGAAGGAACGCGGCGAGTTCCTCACGCGTATCTCAGAGAAATTGGCCGAACGAAGTGATGAGCTGGCCCTCATGATTGCCAACGAAGTGGGCATGCCGCTCATGCTCTCCAAGGGCATCCAAGTTGGTCTACCCACAATTGCGTTCTCCGATCAAGCGCAACGGGCGAATGAATTCGTGTGGGAAGAAGAGGTCGGCAACTCGACGTTCGTGCGCGAGCCCGTTGGTGTCGTCGCCGCCATCACGCCATGGAACTATCCCCTGCACCAGATCGCTAACAAGGTGGCTGCCGCACTCGCGGCGGGCTGCACTGTCGTGCTGAAGCCGAGTGAAGTCGCACCGGTCAACGCGTTTATCCTCGCGGACATCATCAACGAAGTCGGACTGCCCAAGGGAGTCTTCAACCTTGTTTCAGGTCTTGGTCCGGTGGTCGGCGAGGCGATCGTCGCGCACCCCAAGACCGACATGGTGTCGTTCACCGGTTCAACCCGCGCCGGCAAAAGGGTTATGCAGATCGCCGCCGAAATGGTGAAGCGAGTCTCACTCGAACTCGGTGGCAAGTCTGCCAACATCATCTTGGAGGGTGCCGATCTTTCGAAGGCAGTGGGCGATGGCGTCTTCAAGGCCTACCTGAACTCGGGCCAAACCTGTTCCGCGCTCACTCGGATGCTCGTTCCCCGAGCACATCTCTCGGAAGTGGAGGATCTGGCGGTCGCCGCCGCCGCGGGCCTTCAACCGGCTGATCCCATCACTGGCGCGAGCATGTTGGGACCACTCGTCAGTGCCGTACAACAACAGCGCGTGCGCGACTACATCACCAAGGGAATCGATGAAGGCGCTCGCCTCGTCTGCGGCGGCGTCACTCCCCCTGAAGGGCTCGAACAGGGTTTCTACGTCACTCCCACGATCTTCTCTGACGTGCGAAACGACATGACCATCGCGCAAGAAGAGATCTTCGGACCGGTGCTCTCGATCATCCCCTACGACAGCGAAGACGAAGCCGTTGCCATCGCGAACGATTCGCTCTACGGGCTCGCCGGTGGCGTCTGGGCCAGTACTGATGAAAAGGCGTTCGAAGTTGCGCGCAAGATTCGCACCGGTCAAGTCGAAATCAACGGCGGTTCGTGGAATGTCGTTGCGCCATTCGGCGGTTACAAGCAATCGGGGATCGGTCGCGAGCTTGGCGAGGAGTCGATCTACGAGTTCATGCAGACCAAGTCCGTCCTGATGCGGCCCTCCTGATTGCGCGGGTTGCGGAGATGAGGATCCACCAGGCGCCG
>JBBQGY010000154.1:0-4302 GCA_038323435.1 Acidimicrobiales bacterium | reverse complement strand
ACGAAACGTGTCTGCGATGTGCACGATGTCGTCGTCGGAGGTCCCAAGATCAATGGGTGTAAAGCCCGACCAACGTAACAATGCGATGAGCGTTGGTCGATTCGAGTCGTGAATTTTCCCCGCCTCGAGTGGTCCGAATTCAAGCGCGAGTTCGTTTCCGGTAGAAAGTACGCCCACACGCGGTCGCGGGTGCGCGAGCACCGACGTCAAACCTTGGGTTGCCAGTACACCGAGGTGTGCGGCGAGTAATTCATCGCCAGGCTCGATGAGAACCTGTCCTACGGCAACGTCGTCGCCGAGGTGGCGTACGTGACGATCTATTTCGATAGTCCGAGGAATTTGAACGGACGTTCCGTCGTGCTCTACCTCAACGTCTTCGATCATGCACACGCAGTCCGCACCGTCGGGCAGAGGCGCACCCGTCATAATGCGAATGGCTTCGTGCGCGTCAATGCGTGACGTCGCCACATCACCGGCCAGCGTTGCACCAACGATGCGCAATGAAACTGGTGCGTCAATCGTGTCAGTCGCTCGAAGGGCGTAGCCATCCATGGCGGAACTCGAGAATCCCGGGACGGGTACGTGCGCAACGATCACCTCTGCGGCGACACAACCCAGTGCCTGGTCGAGCGATATCTCGACGGGTGCGAGCGCCACTAGTGACTCTCGAACGTACAGTTGTGCCTGATCCAGAGTGATCACGATGTTGCCTGATGCACCGCGGCGCGTCTGCTTTTATTGGACACCGCTGTTACGCATCGTGCGATGCGGATTCGTGATTTCAGTTCGTCGATAAAACCGAGTCGTGCGGTTGCTGACGTCCAGTTACGGTTGGCGATGGACTTCACACGCTCAGCGTACTTTGCGACATTGAATAGTGATAAGTGTCAATTCGGACGACTGTCCGTCCTGAAGAGTTTCCCGAGACCAAGCCGACGGAGATCATCGGGACTGTCGACGTCGGAGAAAGCTTCCGCGTGAGCAACGTGTCCCCATTCCGATTCGCCGAGCAAGTTAACGCCTGGTTGTTCGACGAGATAGTGCAGAGAACGTATTCCGAGAACTAGTAATTCTTGCGCATGATCTAAGTCGTGCGTTGCCCATCTAGCGCAAAGCGGTTGGGCTCGTTCGTGGACGAGGGGGACTACCGAATTCGGCGACTTCCACTCAGTGAGCAAGCGCAGAAGTGGTTCGGAGAGAAAGGGAAGATCACAAGCGACAACGAGCGCGGCGCCCTCATGACCGAGTTCACGAAGTTGGCGATGACCGGCCACCATTGCCGCGAGAGGGCCTTCGCCTGGTGGGTCTTCTCGTGTCGCAGGCAGTCCAGAGACGCCCGGTCCCACTTCAACGGCGATCGCAACCACCGAGAGGAGAAGTTTGGCAGTTCGAATCGCCAACGTGGATCCATTGATGATGAGTTGCGACTTGTCGCGGCCCATTCGCTGGCTCGTTCCACCGGTCAGCAGCATCGCCGCAACGAATTGGGAGGGGTCCGTCACGAATCCATCGTATTAAGTAGTGAACGCTCAGCGACTACTTCTTTACTGCAACACTCGACCCCTCAGCGGAGTCAACACTTCTCGTGGAGGTGCGGCGGAGAAATACCCGACGTTTCACAGCAATCACAACTGTCGAGAAGGATTGAAGATCTCAGAGGTCGGGCGAGTTACGAATGTCTCTAGACCAGTAAGGCAGTTCATATGTGAGCAGTGTTGGGTTCATCGACGTCAGTTGAACCGATCGTCGATTGACAGCCGCCGAGTATGAACTTCAGATGACACGAATGGTTCGGACTGTTTCCCTGAAATGTCGCATGCTCCGGGAATCGTAAAACTAAATAATCTGATTCACGCCGCTGACAGTTCCTTGAGCCGAGATTAGAACTTGACCTCAGGCAACGTAGCCGGTGAGTAGTGACGTCATTGGCAATTGTGGAAGTACTTGTTATGGACGGCCTTGTCCATCGAGAACTGCAGCCGAACTCGCCAGGCTTGGCGATCTAGATATTCATGTTCGGCCTGCCTCGAATTTCAGAATGATTCATTGACGGTGTCGAAAAAGTCGGCGATGCTCCTCATTGAGAGCAGTTACCCCGTTCGAACGGGGCGCTCGCAGAATACCAACGACGTAAACCTATTCACCACCATTCTCGACCGCAAGGAGTACTCGGCGAGCGCGCACTTCTTCGCCTTCCAGTGAGCGCTGGGAGATCGAGTCGACCTTCGACGAATTGAAGACCCACCAGCGCAGTGCGAAGATCGTCCTGCTCGCGAAGTCCCGCACTGGTCCCGAAGGAGATTTTGACGCGCCGGTTCAACCAAGAGCGACGATGCAGTATCGCTCACTTCATCACGCGCCCCATAGCGAAGAAGCACGTTAAGCGCGCTCATAACAAGATGTGGCAGCAGTCAACTGGGCCGCCCGCGGTCACAGTTCGAGTCCCTCACTGAACGTCATGGGCCGTACATCATCAAGCGGCTCCAACCCTCAAGGCGTCAACCACAAGATTCCACCAGGACTCCTCGTCACTCGCCTTATGGACGCTCGGGTAGGCCATATTGGTTGAGGTCGGTGGGTAGAGGATGCCCTCTAAAGCTCCCGGTTCACGATTGAACTACACGCTCAACCAAATTCACGTGGTTGCCCTGTAATCGCGGAACGGTTCAAGAAGACGCCAGAGAAATAGCAGGTCAACGTTACTATCGCAAGACTTCGTGGTGGTACAGATAGGTGCAGTGTGATATGTGAAATATTAAAAGATGACATTGATAGGGCTTAAAGAAACTGTGGTATGTTACCGATGACTTTGGATTTAGGTCACCGAAGTGCTACATCAAACGGAGTATGTCAATCAGGGGGACAATGTGATTAGAACTAATTTCAAGGCACGGGTGCTGGCTTCAGGGCTGCTCGTTGCCACAATGCTTACCGTGGTGGGAGCGTCCACCGTTGTGCAAGCGTCGGGCGCGACGAAGAAACTGTCGCCGTATCTTATCGGCGTACCCATGCCGATCACCGGGGCGGAGGCCCAAGCGGGAACGGACATCTTCCACGCCGAGTTGATGGCCGCCCAGCAGATCAACAGGCATGGTGGCATTCTTGGTCACCAAATCAAGTTGCTCGAGCAAGACGACGCGTGTGACGCGGGGACCGCCGTTAACGCGGCGAACCTGCTCGTCTCCAAGGGTGTTCAAGCGATCGTCGGCGGTTACTGTTCGGGGGCGACGCTCCCGGCCGAGCCCATCATCTCTCGAGCGGGGATCCCTTACGTGATGCCCTCAGCGAATAACCCCGAGTTGACGACCGGTGGTTATAAGAATGTATTCCTGGTCGACCCGTCGGGTGCGGGTGACGCTTCTGAGGCTGCCAAGTTCTTCAAGCAGCAGGGGATTTCGAAGGTCTTCATCATCGACGACCAGTCGTCGTTCGGGGTTGCCATTGCCAACGGAGCGGCCAAGAGCGTGACCGCATCGGGCGGCACAGTGGTCTCAGGCGGCGTGCAGTCAATTCCGGCCACGAGCAATGACTTCTCGGCGGTGATCTCACAGATTAAGAGTTCGGGTGCAACCGGGATCTACTGGTCTGGCTACTTCGCCCAGGCCGCTCAGTTCGCGACGCAGCTCAACGCCGCGGGAGTGATTGGCCCCAACGGCACCGCGAAGTTGGCTGTGGCCGACGGATCCGTGGACGCAACCTACCTTTCCGGTGCGGGCGCCGCGGCGAATGGCACTTATGCGACCATCGCTGCTCTCGCCTCGGGCGTGGGCAACGTCCTCAACTCACGCGCGGACCGACTGTTCAGCGTCGCTTACCACAAGCAGTTCCGCGCGGCGCCCGGGCCGTACTCGGCCTTCGGTTACGACGCCATCAACGCACTGGTCCTGGCGGCGACGCACGTGAAGTCGATCAAGCCGGCGCGAGTCATTGCGGGTCTTCGTGTGTTGCATTTCAACGGACTCACGGGCAAGGTCTCGTTCGACAGGTCCGGCAACCGCCTCGGCGCCGTGATTGACCTGCTGAAAGTGGTCAACGGAAAGTACACACTGGCCACGCCGCAGCCGTAAGTTCAAACGCGTAACCGATGTGAAGCCCGTCATCCTCGGAGTTGGAATACTCCCGGGATGACGGGCTCGCTCGTCATTAGTTCTCCAACATGAATTGTTCGACCCAACACAACCTCAAGGAGATCCAGTGTCACTTCTACTGAATGAAATAGGTAACGGCATCTTCTTGGGTGCATTCTTCGGCCTCGTCGCGCTCGGCTACAGCATGGTCTACGGCATCCTTCGCCTGATCAAC
>JBBQGY010000153.1:0-4400 GCA_038323435.1 Acidimicrobiales bacterium | reverse complement strand
GTGCTCACATCTTAAGAAGGTGTCCAATTTCCGGGGTCCACTTCACTCCTCTCGCCAGGCCCGCAGTGCGTCTCGCACCTCTGCGCTCAGCGGCGTGGTCCGGTCCTTTCGTCCCTTGCCGTGACAGCGCAAGTAAGCCGGCGTGCCCAAGGCGACGTCGGCCCAGATTGTTGTCGTGAGTTCCGAGACCCGCAGCCCGGTGGAGACCAGGGTGAGCACCATCAGCTGGTCCCGCCGACCAGCCCAGCGATCGAGCATCGGCGCAGCGAGCAGGGCGCTAACTTCACTCTCACTCAGGTAGCTGATGTCGGGGGCGGCGGTGCGTTTGGGCATGATCGCGAGCACGCGGGCGATCGTTGAGGCGTGTTCGGGCCGTTGGAGGGCCGCGTGATGGAACAGGGCGTGGATCGCGGCGAGACGGGCGAGCACCACGTCACGACGGCACGTCATACTGGAACCCGCGACGCCGTGACGAGCGTCGATGAAGGAAGGGAGAGCCGTGCGCGTCGCCACCTACACCCGCATCTCAACCGATGAGGTCAACCAGCCCTACTCCCTCGGCGCGCAGTGCGAGAAACTCAGCAACTACGTCGCGAGCCAGGAGGACTCGGAACTGGTCTCCACCTTCACCGACCAGATGTCGGGCGCGAAGTTGGAACGACCGGGACTGAGCGGTGCGCTACGCGCCGCCCAGGCCGGAAAGTTCGATCTGCTGCTCGTCTAGGGGGTGGACCGGCTGAGTCGCTCGGTGCGCGGACTCGCCGAGATCTTGGAGACCCTCGACGGGCTGAACGTCGGCTTTCGCTCGGCGACCGAACCCTTCGGCACGACCTCACCGGCGGGGCGCATGATGGTCCAGATGCTCGGGGTCTTCGCCGAATTCGAGCGCGCGATCATCATTGACCGGGTGATCGCGGGCATGGACCGCAAGGCCAGCCTCGGCGGCTGGTGCGGCGGCGTCGTCCCCCTACGGCTACCGCGCGGTGAAGGGCGAGGGTCGCCTCGGCGTCGATGAGTTAGAAGCACCCCTCGTGCCGGTACTCTTCGACCTCTACGCGATCCAGCACCTCGGCAGTCACGCCGTCGCCAACTGGCTCAACGCGGCGGGCCTCGTGACGAGGTCGGGCAGGCGCTGGTCCTTCAAGTCAGTACTGACGGTACTGCGCTTTCGGGTCTACCTCGGCCAGGTCCGCTACCGCGACGGGTGGTGCGAGGGTAGTCATCCGGCCCTGATTGACGAAGAGCTCTTCGATGCCGCGCAGGTGATCCTCGACGAGCGCGGAGACGACCACTCCAAGCGCGCCACCAACGCCTCGGACTACCTACTCACCGGACTCGTCGTCTGCTCGCACTGCGGCCAGCGATTCAGCGGCACGCGCGCGACGGGTCGAAACGAGATCTACCGCTACTACACCTGCGGTTCACGCCAGCGCTACGGCACCACGACCTGTGACGCCGACCGGCTGCCCGCCGTCGTGCTCGATAGCGCCATTATCGAGTCGCTACTCGCCGCCTACGAGGACTCGGACCTCTTTCGCGCTGCCGTTGGCGAAGCGCAGGACCAAGCCCGCGCCGGTCATTCGCGTCACGACGACGAACGTCGCGCCGTCACCAACGAACTCGCCAAGGTCGACGCCAGCGTTGATCGCTACCTGCGAGCCTTCGAATCGGGTTCCATGCCCGAGGCACTCTGCGGTGAACGGGTGAAGGAACTCGCCACTCGCGCCACCGTTCTTCGAGCCCGCCGCGAGGAACTGAGCGAGGAGATGGAACAAGCCGACATCACGTGTGCGCCGCCCGAGGAACTTTCGACACTGCGCGACCGAGTGAACGAGGCCATCGCCGAAGGTTCACCAGCCGTGGTCAAATCACTCTTGCAAGCCCTCATCCACGAAATTCGAGTAGACAGCCGCAACGCCATTCAACCCGTCTTTCGCGTGCCTTTGGCTGGCGACGCCATGGCTGGCGATGCGGTTCGCGCACCGTCCCGGTCGGTGGGCGCTGGGGGACTCGAACCCTCGACCTCAGCCGTGTGAAGGCTGCGCTCTAACCAGCTGAGCTAAGCGCCCGAATAACCAATCCTACAACTTCAAACAATTCTGCGCTATAGGGGGCGAAGTAACCTTCGTCCGTGCCCGACAACGAAGATTCGTCAACCGAGGAACCGCGACGCCGTTGGCGACGACGACCGCGCGCATCCGAGGTCCCGCGCGAGGTCGTCATGGGCATGGACGACATCGAACGCAAAATCAGTTACGCCGCGGGTGGCATCGCTTTAATTCTGGCGATCTTCCTCCTACCTCATCTGTTGCACGACACCACCGTCACCGATAGCGCGAAACTGAATGCACGTCATCTTTGCCCTACCGGCTACCACGTGGTGAGCGGCGCGTGTCAACGTGCGCGGCTAACTCACCCATCGTCGTGGATCCCCCAATTCGCTGAGATCATTGTCTTTGGAGCGGTCCTCGTACTCTTCGCCAAGCGCTCGAAACGCTCGGGCGTCGCAGTGTGTGCGCTCTTCCTCGGACTCGCACTCGGCACCATCGGGCTCCCCTTCCTCTTTCTTGGCGGATGGCTCATTATCCGCGCTCTGCGCCTGCAAAAATACGGTGACGCTTCGTTCACCGGCGCCAATCGGCGAGCTCGCGAGAAAGCGAAGGCCAAGCGCGAAGGACGAGTAAGCGCTCCGACGGGTTCGTCGCGATCGGGCGCGCGAAGTTCCTCCAAGACACCCGCCAGAGCCACGGGGCCGGCGCCGTCGAAGCGCTACACGCCAAAACAGACTCCACGCAAGCGATGAAATGAGCAAATTAGGACTCGACTATCCAACGAAGTGGGGTCGTAGAGTCCCCGCACGATTCGTGCGAGGACTGATTCAAACCGGCTACATGATCCCCTATACGCGACGGGTCTCGTCTCTCGATGTTCGTGGCGTTGAACACTTGGACCGCCGTGGACCATTCGTTTTTGTCGCCAATCACACCTCGAATCTCGACACGCCACTCATCATTTCGGCACTCCCCTCACGAATTCGTCGGCGACTGATCGTCGCGGCCGCGATGGACAACTTCTTCATGGATGCCCGTAAGGCCTTTAAGACCGTCATCATGTTCAACGCCATACCCATTGATCGCTTGAAAGTGAACCGTCGCAGTTCCCTCCAGGCGCTCGAGTTGGTAGCGCAAAACTGGAATCTATTGATTTATCCCGAAGGTGGTCGCTCGCCCGACGGCAATCTTCAACCGTTTAAGGGCGGTGCCGCGTACCTAGCCGAGCGATCGCACGCCACCGTGATTCCCACTTACATTCATGACGCCGGTCATCTGCAAGGACCGAAGTGGGCGAAGGCGCCGAAATTCATCAACGCTCCCTACCAGAAGCGTCACCCGGTCGTCGTCGCCTTCGGCCCCGGACTTCACTGCGGCGAAGACGAGAACATTCGACGCTTCTCCACTCGGATTGAAGAGGCCGTCATTGATCTGGGCCGTACGGTCAGCGCCGACCCCACGTACGGGGTGCGCCCCGACAACGAGTACTAGAGCCCGAGAGCCGCGAGCCGTTCGTCGTAGAGCAGGTCCGCGGCGCCAGCCAGTGGCTCAAGTTGCTCACCGAGGACTGCGCTAAGTATCTGATCGGCGAACCATGGATTCATTGCTAGCACCGGTCCGTGGGCGTAGGTGGCCCACACCGAATCAGTCTCGAATCCGTCGAGGACTCCATCGTTGCCGCGGCCCTTTACAACCGAACCGAGTGCTCTGACGTCGTCGTGCAACGTGGTCACTCCTCCGTGGTTCTCGAACCCGACGAGGACGCGGTTACCCACGCGCACCGCCAACTCCCCCACTGATCGCTGCGGGCCGCGTTGGGTCGTCGCGGCGACCAATCCAAGTCCGCCGTACTCATCGTCACCCTCGATACTGAACGACGTACCCAGAATCTGCAGGCCGGCGCACACCGCCAAAATTCGTGCACCATCGTCAACTCGAGAAGCAAACGACGCGCGAACCAAGAGATCGGCCGCCAGTCGCTGGGGTCCGTCTTCACCTCCGCCGAGCAAGTACAGATCCGCGTCGGGGACGTCGTCGTGCAGGGCGGCGTGCACCAGCTCAACCTCGAATCCTCGACGACGTGCCCGCTCGCAAAGGACGAGTCCGTTGCCGCCGTCGCCGTAGGTGCCGAGAAGTTCGGGGAAGAGGACGACGACTTTCACGACGTGCTCCGCGCGAACCAGTCGCTGAAGGCCGTGTAGTTGGCGATGAGTGGTACCGGCGACGGCGACGGCACCACACTCGCCTCGTTGTCGACGATCTCGTACTGGACCTGCGCGTACTCGAGTCGCGCCGCGAGGTCGAGTCGTCGGTCGCCGAAGCACAGGACCCGGTGTCCACGTAATTTCT
>JBBQGY010000152.1:0-4419 GCA_038323435.1 Acidimicrobiales bacterium | reverse complement strand
AGTGACGAAGAGGACGCCCGTCGTGCGGCCGAAAGGAAGTTGTCATGAGCCCGTTAGACGTCAACCAGTTCGATGAACTGAGTATTGGACTCGCCACCGCCCAGAACATTCGTAGTTGGTCATCGGGCGAAGTAAAAAAGCCTGAAACGATTAACTACCGCACCCTGCGTCCCGAGAAGGACGGACTGTTCTGCGAGAAGATCTTCGGACCTCAAAAGGCGTGGGAGTGCGCGTGCGGGAAGTACAAGCGAGTCCGTTTTAAGGGAATCGTTTGCGAGCGTTGCGGCGTTGAAGTCACCAGTGACAAGGTTCGTCGTGACCGCATGGGCCACATCGCGCTCTCGGCACCGGTCGTGCACATCTGGTACCTGCGTGGTACCCGCTCGTGGCTCGCGTACCTGCTCATGGGTACCGCTCCCAAGGAAGAACTTAAGGCCAAGCAGCTCGAGAAGGTCATTTACTTTGCCGCGCACATGGTCACCTTCGTTGACGTGGACCGTCGTCACGCGGACGTGGCCGAACTGCGCCAGGGACTCGCCGAAGAACTGGTCGAGATCGCTGATCGCGAAGTCAAGGCGCTCGACAACAAGCTCAAAGAGATTGAGGCCCGCGCCGTCAAGCTCGAAGCCGACGGGGCCAAAGAGTCCGAGCTTCGCGCCCTGCAGCGTGGAACCGAGAAGGAACTCGACGGCGTGCGTTCGCGCTTCGCCGAAGAGCGCGAACTGGCCAAGCAGGCGTTCGATACTTTCGAGGGACTCCACTCGCGCCAGATCATCGAAGACGAAGTGCTCTACCGCGAGATGGACTTTCGCTACGGCGAGTACTTCGAAGGCGGCATGGGTGCCGACGCGATTCTTCAACTAATTGACCGCATGGACCTCGACCAAGAGGAGAAGGTCATGCGCGAGATGATTGACGCCAAGGACGGCCGCAAGCCGCTCAGCGCGCAGCGTCACGCCAAATTCTTGAAGCGCCTCGCCATTGTGCAGTCGTTCAACCGACGTGACGACCAGGGACGGCGACTGAACGACCCGCGCGCCATGATCCTTGAGGCGGTGCCCGTAATCCCGCCGGACTTGCGTCCCATGGTGCAGCTCGACGGTGGCCGTTTTGCGACGTCGGACCTTAACGACCTCTACCGACGCGTCATCAACCGTAACAACCGCCTGAAGCGACTGCTCGACCTCGGCGCGCCCGACATCATCGTGAACAACGAGAAGCGAATGCTCCAAGAGGCCGTCGACGCACTGTTCGACAACGGTCGTCGCGGACGTCCGGTGGCGGGCCAGAGTGGCCGTCCCCTGAAGAGTCTCTCGGACATGTTGAAGGGCAAGCAGGGACGGTTCCGTCAGAACTTGCTCGGTAAGCGCGTGGACTACTCGGGACGCTCGGTCATCGTGGTCGGTCCTCAGTTGAAGCTGCACCAGTGCGGACTGCCCAAGATGATGGCGCTCGAACTGTTCAAGCCCTTCGTCATGAAGCGTCTCATCGAGACCCAAATGGCCCAAAACATCAAGAGCGCGAAGCGCATGGTCGAACGACGTAAGACCGTCGTGTGGGACGTACTCGAAGAAGTCATTCGCGAACACCCCGTGTTGCTCAACCGCGCTCCGACGCTTCACCGCCTCGGTATCCAGGCCTTCGAGCCGGTCCTCGTTGACGGTAAGGCGATTCAGATTCACCCACTCGTCTGCAAGGCGTTCAACGCGGACTTCGACGGTGACCAGATGGCGGTGCACGTGCCACTTTCGGCCGAAGCACAGGCCGAAGCACGCATCTTGATGCTCTCGACGAACAACATCTTCACCCCCGCGACCGGTCGCCCCATCACCGAGCCCGCTCAGGACATGGTGTTTGGCGCGTACTACTTGACGTTGCCGACCGACGACCTGCGTGAAAACCCCCCGGTGTTCCGTCACGTCTACGAGATTGAAAATGCGCTGGCCGACAAGACCATTGGTCTTCGTACCCAGATCCAAATTCGTCCCCTCGACGGATCGTCGCTCGACACACGTCTCGACGGTGCCGGGGTCGAGGTGATCGGCGCGAGCCGTTCACTGATGACGACGCCGGGACGGGTTTTCTTCAATGAAGCACTGCCGTTCGGATTCCGTTACGTCAACGAATTGATTGGGAAGAATGCTACGCCGATCGGCACGATCGTCGAAGAGATCTCGGGCAGCTTTACTCGCCAAGAGGTCGCCGAGTCACTCGACGCAATCAAGTCGCTCGGATTTCGCTACGCGACCAAGTCCGGTCTCACCATCTCGATCGATGACGTCATCACGACGTCGGAGAAGGCGGCGATTCTCAACAAGTACGAGGAGCAGGCCGCCAAGGTTGAGACCAACTATCGCCGTGGCGTCATTGTCGACGACGAACGTCGCCAGCAGGAGATCGAGATCTGGACGAACGCGAACAAGGAGGTCGGTGACGCCACCGACCGCGCCATGAACGCCAAGTTCGACAACCCGATTCGCATGATGGTTGATTCGGGCGCTCGTGGTAACAGCCAGCAGATTCGCCAGATCGCCGCCATGAAGGGCCTCGTATCCAACCCGCGCGGTGAAATGATTCCTCGACCGATTAAGTCCTCGTTCCGCGAGGGTCTGTCGGTCCTCGAGTACTTCATCTCGACGCACGGAACCCGTAAGGGTCTCGGCGACACCGCACTTCGTACTGCGGACTCGGGCTACCTGACCCGTCGACTCGTCGACGTGGCCCAGGAACTCATTGTCAAGGAGTTCGACTGCGGCACCCAGCGCGGCATGTGGATCGAACACGTGGCCGCCGACACCCGTGGTCAGCGCGCTCACCTCGAAACCAAACTGTGGGGACGCGTCGTCGCCGAGGACATCACGCTCTCGGACGGCACCACGCTGATTTCGGGCACCATGTTGATGGACGACGACGTGGAGCACTTGCGCGATGACGCCGCGGTGTCGCGCGTCCGCGTTCGCACGACGCTGACTTGTGACGCCGTCCAGGGCGTGTGCGCCGCGTGTTACGGCCTCTCACTCGCGACCCACCAGCTCGTCGAGCTCGGTGAGGCCGTTGGTGTCATCGCCGCCCAGTCCATTGGCGAGCCCGGTACCCAGCTCACCATGCGAACCTTCCACTCCGGTGGTGTGACCGAGAGTGACATCACCCACGGTCTGCCGCGCGTGGTCGAGCTCTTCGAAGCCCGTACCCCCAAGGGTGCCGCCAAGGTGGCGGAGTTCTCCGGTGTGGTGCGCGTCGAACTGATTGGACGTGAGCGCAAGGTCACGGTCGTCGGCAACGACGGCGAAGTGCAGGAGGAGTCGATTTCGATCGCGCGTCACCTGCTCATCGAGGACGGCCAAGAGGTCGAAGTCGGTACGCCGCTGCACGACGGACCGCTCGATCCCAAGTTGATGATGAAGTTCCGCGGAACTCGTGAGACCCAGCAGTACTTGGTCGAAGAGGTTCAGAACGTCTATCGCGACCAGGGTGTGTCGATTCACGACAAGCACATTGAGTTGATTGTTCGCCAAATGACCCGTCGCGTCCAGATCGTCGACGCCGGCGAGTCGCCGTGGCTGCCCGGTGCCATGGTTGACGTCAAGCTGTTTAACGACACCAACGACGAGATCGAGGCCAGCGGCAAAGAGGCCGCGGACGGTCGAGCGCAGCTCATGGGTATCACCAAGGCGTCGCTCGCGACCGACTCGTGGCTCAGCGCCGCCTCGTTCCAAGAGACCACCCGCGTCTTGACCGAAGCAGCGATTGAGGGCAAGCGCGACCATCTCGTGGGCCTGAAGGAAAACATCATCATTGGTAAGTTGATCCCGGCCGGATCGGGCCTCGAGTACTACAACCAGCGTGAGCTGCGTCTCGACATGCCCGACGCCGAACTGTTACCCGCCTGGGCGCAGGTCTCGGACGACGACCTCGACCTCGCGAGTTTGCTCGGCGAGCTCAACGGTGACGACACCTTCAGTGCCGATTTGACGGCCTTCCAGAACATCGGAACCGCAACCTACGACGAGTCGGCCCTGCCCGAAAACGACGCCGCCAACCCCGAAGACGAGTTGGGCGGACGCGCTATCTAACGACCAAGCCCGCCGTCGCGCGACGTCGCGGCGGCGGGCTTGCTGTTGTTGGGTGATTTGTCGTAGGATTGTTAGTCCGCGTGCCGAGGTCGATGGCGCGTTCCAAGAACGAAGTACAACTAGAAGAGGTTCCGCGTGCCCACAATTGCACAGTTGGTCCGAAAGGGTCGACAGGACAAAGTATCCAAGACAAAGACGCCGGCCCTGAAGGGGGCCCCGCAACGTCGTGGTGTGTGCACCCGTGTCCACACGGTCACGCCAAAAAAGCCGAACTCGGCACTGCGTAAGGTCGCGCGCGTGCGCCTCACGTCGGGCGTCGAAGTCACCGCGTACATTCCCGGTGTTG
>JBBQGY010000151.1:0-4486 GCA_038323435.1 Acidimicrobiales bacterium | reverse complement strand
CGGCCTGCTTCGCCAGTACATGCCCAAGGGGACCGACCTCTCCCAACACTCACCCGAAGACCTCGTGAGAATCCAGCGAAGTCTCAACGGACGACCACGCGAAACGCTCGGCTATATGATGTCGGTGGAGAAACTCGCCGAACTCGTTGCGCTGACCGGTTGAAACCGCGCCACTCATTCCGGAGTTTTGGTACAGCCCTGAATGCAACCCCGTGACGTGATGTCGCGAGAAGAATTCCCTAACTCACCTCCTTCAAATTCATCGTAGAGGACGAGCGATTCATTTCTTAGCATCACCCTTTGTGGTGGCGTCGCGACGACGACGCGACGCACCTTTCAGCTCAATGCGATGGGTTCGCTCGAGCATGCGATCGAGAATTGCGTCAGCAATGGTGCCGTCGCCCAGTCCCTCATGCCAGAGGTTCACCGGGAGTTGTGACGTGGTGATGGTGGACTTGGTCTTTCGATCTTCAACAATCTCGAGCAGGTCGCTGGCTTAGTCGCTTGAGAGCGGGCGAATCAGCAAGTCATCGAGAATCAGGACCTCGACTTTTGAGAGCGACGCCATCAGTCGTGAGAGCCGACCATCAACTCGAGCCACGCGTAGATCATCGAGCAGCCGCGGCACGCGCAGGTAGAGCGCGGCGTGGCCGTCACGAACTGCTTGGTGGGCCAAGGCGCAGGCCACGAAACTCTTGCCGACGCCAGTGGGCCCGACGATGACGACGTTGTGGTGGTGCGCCACCCAGTCAGCGCCGACGATTGTCTTGAACGCCGCCTTGTCGAGTCCCCTCGGACCAGAGAAGTCGAGGTCTTCGATCACCGCTCCGTGCATCAGTTTGGCGTTCTTCAACATGCGCTCTAAACGGTGGCTCTGGCGCGCGAGGATCTCTCGATCAACGAGCAGACCGAGTCGTTCGTCAAAAGACAGGCCGTTGACGTCGGGGTGCTCGCGTTGCTCTTGGAGCCCTTGGGCCATGGCCGGAAGTCGTAGGGCGCGCAGGCCCTCGACGGTGGGGTTGAGCAGCATTGTTCTCCTTAGTGGTAATAATCCGGGCCACGGATGTTGTCGTGATCGGGGTGGGCCCGGGTTGGTTCCGTCACGAGGGGTGCGCGATCGAGTCCGTGCTGCAAGATCGACTGGACCGAGCGCATCGAATGGGTCTGGGCGAAGAGTGCTCGCGCGCAAGCCGCCTCGAGACGGACCGGGCCGTATTTGGATTCGAGGCGAATCACGCCGAGGGCCGAGCGGAAGCCCTGCTCGGGGTGGGGACGGTCCTCTCGCAGGGCCTCAATGAACGCGCGCGTCTCGGGTCCAATGCGCGCGGCGTTGTCCACCAGGCGCGCCGGCGTCCATTCGGCGTGGCGACGATGACTGGCCGGCATGTGGGCTAGGTCCGTGCGCGACTCGTGGCGGGTAAAGACCTTTTCGTGACTGGCCACTCGACGATTCTTGAAGAAGACTTCCACGACCTTCTCACTCACCCGCACGTCGACGACCTTGCCAATGAGCGAGTAAGGAACCGAGTAGTAGTGGCGCAGGACCTCGACGTGGTAGTCACGGGCCACGCGCACTTGTTTCCAGGTGGCGAACTCGTAAGGGTCGAGGGGTAGGGGCCCGAGGGCCGAGCGGTCGAGTTCTTCGAAGAGCGAACGTCGTGAACCCTCCATCTTCTTAAAGGGTCGGTCGTTGATGATCTCGACGAGCGGCGCAATGGCGGCGTTGAGACTCGCGAGGTTGGTGAAGCGCTCGCGCCGCAGTCGCGCGATGATCCAACGCTCGGCGACCTGGACCCCGGACTCGACCTTGGCCTTGTCACGGGGTTTGTAGGGTCGAGCGGGAATGACCACGCAGCCGTAGTGACGCGCCATCTCGAGGTAGGTGGGGTTGACGAGTGCTTCGTAACGGTGCGCCGAAGAAACCACCGAGCGTAAGTTGTCGGGCACGAAAATCTTCGGCGCACCGCCGTAGTAGTCAAGGGCGCGCGCGTGGGCCATGACCCAATGCTCGAGTTGTTGGCTCGGCGTGGCTTCGCAGTAGAGCAGAGATCCGGCACCGAGGACGGTGACAAAGAGTTCGCAGCGACTCACCTCGCGCAACGTCTCTGGGTCGTAGAGAGGAATCGTGAGACCGGGGTAGTCAATGAAGAGCTTCTCGCCCGGTGCGTAGTTCTGGCGCATCACCGCGTCCACGTGCGACTTCCACGTGCGGTAGCGCACGCAGGACTGGGTGCATTGGTATCCGCCGGGGTGGACCTCTAAGTACTCGAGCCACAGCAGCATGAGGGTCACTCCCTTCTTGCGCACCTCACGATCAACCATCACGAAGTCGGGCTCGGGTTTGGTGCTCGAGGGAGTGGCGTCGCCAAACAACAGCCGCTCGAGCGCGTCGTCGTCGAGGTCGTCGGGAAGGGGCCACACCATTTGGATTTGGGGCATCCAACCCAATCGTGACTTCGAATCAGATGGTGGCGAACAGCGGCGTCGTGTGGGTCGTTCGAAGCTCAGACGGCTTGGGCGGTGATGCGACGTTGCAGGCGTACAACGCAGTTCCCAACGGACGATGGTTGACGCTGTTAAATCAGTGGTCAATTGGTCTCGCCAATACCTTTACTGCCCCGGGAGTCTGGAACAACAAAATCTACGTTGCAACGAAGGACGGTCATCTCATTGGTTTTGGGGCTACGGAGACGGCACCATTGAGCGGTGCGGGTATCAGTTTTTCTCCAACAGTTATTGGTCAGCAATCCGCCAACCAAATCATCACCGTGACGGCGAACCGGTCGGTGGTCATTACTGGTGTGTCGCTGCCAACGGGCGTCAACCCAAGCGACGCATCATTCAGCATCACTAACGTGACGCCAGGTATTCCGACTGCGGGTCTTCACATGAGTTTGAGTACGAGCTTCCAAATTTCAGTAAACTTTCAGCCGCGAAGTCCACCCGGCTCGGTGCAGACCACAATCGAAGTCAGTTACGATCGTGGCGTATTGGACATACCCGTCACGGGTTCCGCGCGCGCCTCTGGCCTCCTCCTTTACGGTTCGACGAACGTGTTGGACTTCCAGGGGGTCACGATGGGCACGACCAGCACCATCAATATGACCTTCACTAATTTTGGCGACACGACACTTAGTTGGGGCCCGACGACTCAACCCTCCCAAGGTTTTGCTTTGAGCAATGTTCCAGTGTTGGGAACATTACTTTCGCCTGGCTCGTCGGTAACAGTTCCCGTGTCCTTTTCTCCCGGCGCCCTACAGGCGTCGTCGTCGTCGTTCATCCTCTCGAGCGCAGGACCCGGTGATCCCCAGTCCTGGACCGTTAATCTTTCGGCCTACGGTGCACGGCCTGCTCAATTGACGCTCAGTACTTCATCGAATTCCATTGCACTAACTTTGGGCACCGTGGCCGTCGGGAGCGCCCAAGCTGGCTCTTTTACAATCGCGAATATTGGCGGGTCCACCGCCACCATTGTGAACTCAACGCCGCCGACCGAGCCAGACTTTCGGTTCAGTCCAGCGATTGACAATGGCTACCAGTTGGCCGCAGGTGATTCGATTACGGTCAATGTGCTCTTTCAGCCAAGTTCACCTGGGCTAAAGGCCGCCACGTGGCAGTTCGCGACCAACGTAAGTAGTTCGCCCAATTTTACTATTGCTTTCAGCGGTACCGCTCTTGGCCGCGGCTTCACACTTCCTTCCTTCACTGCATCATCGGGATGGACCGCCAACGGCACCGCAACAGTCACTAATGGTCGCCTCTCACTGACGCAACTTGCGCCGTTCCAAGCAGGCAGTTCCTACTGGCCCGTCGCCGTTGCGAGTAACTCGCTCACCCTGTCGTACACGTCGACGGCGTCACTGGGTAATGGTGCGGACGCTTCTGCCCTCGTGCTCGCCAACGCGTCAACAACTTCATCGTCTTCTCTTGGCGATACTGGTGCTGGGCTCGGCTTCAATTCAGTCAATGGTATTGGTGTAGTAATCGGGAGTTACCCTGAACCGGGATCACCTGGTGAAACAGTTCCGGGAGCTGTTGCAAACGGCTGGGTTGCCATAAGCGACGGATGGAATGCTTCGAAAAATCAGTTCAATTGGCTGGCGGGAGCGTCGCTTCCCCCGTCGTTCGGCGGTGTTCAGGACAATCCACTGCACGTCACCGTCATTGTGTTGAACGACGTAATGTCAGTCTTCATTAATAATGTAGAAATACTGTCACTCGCCATTGCGATTGCGCCCAACGTGCTCGTCGGGTTCGCGGGTGGGAGCGGCGAACTTTATAACAGTCAAGAAATCAGTGGGCTCCGCGTAACGATCGGCGGAATGCCCTTGACCGCATCGCTCGATTATCCCACTCGCCTCGCCCTAGGTACGGTCGGTGTCGGACGTGTGCACTTCGGAGCGGTGCGTGTTCACAATGCCGAACCGTTCCCTGTCGAAATAGCCGGCGTGACAACGTCCTCTGCCGCGTTCATCATTACCGGCAA
>JBBQGY010000150.1:0-4526 GCA_038323435.1 Acidimicrobiales bacterium | reverse complement strand
TACGAGGGTCGTTACGCCGAAGCCGCGGAACTGCGCACCCTCTACGAGACGGACCCCGAAGTCAAACACGCGGTGGACGTCGCGAAAGGATTCGTCGACAAGCGTCGCCAAGACGGTATTCACGCGGCCGCCGTCGTCATTACCAAGGAGCCGGTGCTCGAGTACGTGCCCGTCCAGCGAAAGTCCGGCCCGAGCGGATCGATGGAGGACGCCCCCATCGTGACGCAGTACGAGGCGACGGCGATTGAAAAGCTTGGACTGTTAAAGATGGACTTTCTTGGCCTACGCAACCTCGCAATTATTGAGCGCACCCTCGAGCACATCAAGCGTCGCCACGGGATTGACGTCGATATCGATCACGTTGCACTGGACGATTCCAAGGTCTTTGACATGTTGAAGTTGGGTAACTCAATTGGCATTTTCCAACTCGAGGGCGACAAGATGCGCCAACTCATGCGACGGTTGGCGCCGACGAGTTTCGACGACATCGCCGCACTAGTGGCGTTATACCGGCCGGGTCCCTTAAGTGAGAACGTCCACAACGACTACGCCGACCGAAAGAACGCGCGCCAAAACGTCAGTTACGATCACGCCGACCTCGAAGAGATTCTGGGCGAGACCTACGGACTCATGATTTACCAGGAAGACATCATGCGCGTGGCTACCAAGATCGCCGGATTCTCGATGACCGAGGCGGACGATCTTCGAAAGGCGTGCTCCAAGAAAATTCGCGAAATGATTCAAGCCCAGCGCGCCAAGTTCGTCGACGGCTCCGAGCGAGAAGGGTACGGGCGAGAACTCGGCACGTCCATCTTCAACAAGATTGAGCCGTTCGCGGATTACGCGTTTAATAAGAGCCACGCGTACGGGTACGCGTTAATTGCGTACCAAAACGCGTGGCTCAAGGCGAACTACTCGGTGGAGTACATGGCCGCACTGTTGACGTCGTTTCGCGACGATAAGGACAAGGCGTCGGTCTATTTGAATGAGGCCCGCCAGATGGGCATTACGGTTGGCGTGCCCGACGTCAATGAATCGTTTGGAGAGTACGCGCCGAGTCTCACCCAGCACCGGACCATCCTTTTTGGAATGGCCGCCGTGCGAAACGTGGGCGAAGCGCTGGTCGACAAGATCGTCAGTGACCGTGAAGCCAACGGTCGGTTCAGCTCGATCTACGACTTCATTCGTCGAGTCGATCCGGTCGTGCTCAACCGCCGATCAATGGAATCGCTCATTAAGGCCGGTGCTTTTGACACTCTCGGCGTGCCTCGACTCGGTTTCCTCCTGAAAGTTGACGAGATTTGCGACGTGACGCTGAGTCGTCGCAAGGACATGTCGCACGGCATCACCACACTCTTTGCCGCCATGGATGACGTCGGTGACAGTAACGACTGGGAGGGGACCGAGTTGGCGCTCGCCGATATTGAATTCGACAAGTCCGTCAAGCTGGACTTCGAACGCGAGATGCTCGGCACGTATATTTCCGACCATCCGCTGTACGACTACGAAGCGGCGCTCGTCACCAAGACCGACGGCTCAATTATCTCCATCCGCGAACGAGGCGAAGAGTTGGCCCGAGTGGGTAAGTCCGTCACGGTGGGCGGCATCCTCGCCGAAGTGCAAATTCGGACGACCAAACTGGGTAAGCAGTACGCCCGCGTAGTACTCGAGGATCTGGGCGGCTCCCTGGAAATCAACTTTTCAGCCAATAACTTCGAGAAATACAGTGGATTTTTGGCGAAGGACAACGTCGTGCTCATCAAGGTTCGCCCCGGCTACGACGAGGAATTGCGCTTTAACGCTCTTGACGTGAATCTCTTGAACATCGACGTGGACCTTGGTGAACTGCGTCTCACTCTTCGCCCAGAAGACCTCACCGGACCGTCCATCGCCACACTTCGTGAGATTTTGACTCGGTATCCAGGGGAATCACCAGTTTTCGTTGAGGCCGGCGACGCCGGAAAGGTATTCAAACTCACCCCTGAGTACAACGTGAACATTGCGAAAGTGGTTGCCGAGTTGCGCTCGGAGTTCGGCAGAAACGTCATAAAGGCCTAGTCAGTCGACGGGGTGTGGGAACTCCCGTAGAATGGATCACTATGGCAATGAACGTCACCACCAAAGACACCACCGCCCTCAGCGACGCTGAATTGGCCGAGATGGCCGATCTCTGCGTTGATCGCGAGCCGAATTTCGACATTGGCTTTCTCTCCAAGCAGCGTGAGGACTGGGTACTCGTCACCCACGCACGTGAGAGCAACAAACTTCGCGGCTACTCGTTCTGCACTCTTGAGCGCATTGGCGGTACCCCGTCGCTGCTCGTGGGACTCTTGCTCGTTGACCGCAACGCCAAGTCTGACCAGACCCTCAAGGCAATACTTCACGACCAGTTCCGTCGTGCACTATTGGCGTTTCCGGACGAAGACGTGTTACTGGGTTCGCGCCTCACCTCGCCCGACGGCTTTCGCGCATTTGCCGGGCTTGAGGACATCGTGCCGCGCCTGGGCTACCGTCCGACCGGAGAAGACCGTGCGTGGGGACGACGGCTCGCTAAGCGCTTTGGTTCCGAAAAGTCAATTGATGACAAGACGTTCATCATGACCGTCGCACCCGGTCCGGTCGGGGGCCTCGACTACACCGCCTCCAAGGGGCCAATTCCGGAGGGGTGCGTCACATTCTTCGACGGCGTCGATCCCGAGAAGGGTCAGCGTCTGATTGTTTTTGGTTGGGCCATGGCCGAAGCGCTGGCGTCGGGCAAGCTACCCAAATAACTCAGCCGCGTGGCAGTAACCCGGTACAACTCTTGTAGCAGTGTCCGTCGATCGGCATCGACAGTGTCGTGAGTACGTACATAGGTCGAAATCCGAGCGCCGACGACAGATCCTTTCCCGCGAGCGACGTACGACGCGTCGCCTCCATCGTTCGTATTGCGTGGGCGTCTTCGCACAAGAGCCACACGTCGTCTCCGAACCATCCAAAGCGCACCCACGTCGATCCGTCGTCAGATCGGCGTAAGAGTTGCGGCCCACGATCAGCGGCGATCAGTGCCACACTCGGCCGTTCTCCTCGGAACTCCCAGTAGGGCGCGCTCGGGCCACGGAAGCCAAAGAGGGGACCGTCCGCGGGGCTCGCGAGCTGTTCTAACCAGTGGCGTACGCGACGTCCCCGATAGGTGCCGAGTCGGCGCGGGAGATCAGCGAGGGTGACCGCCTCGGGTTGGGCGAGGTCGTTACGTTCGATGTCGATGGCCAATTGCCCTTCGACGACGTCAAAGACGGCGAGGTCCGTCTCGAAGTCGGTCGGCCACGGTATGCGCCAACGAACAATGGTGTGGGACGCGAGATCAACCACCGTTGTCATTTCATTGGTTGAACCCAGCACGAGGCCCACGACCGTCGAGCCCGGACTCAGGTCCACGGTGGGTCGCTGGGGCGTGCGTTCTACGAGTCGCTTGATTGCTCGAGCGGACGCATCGCGGTTAAAGAGGGCCACTAGCGACTCGCACGTTGCAGTTGAATATCGAGTTGATCAACGTTCGATGCGGGGAGTTGGCAGGCTCCGCCTCGACAGACGTAGGCGAGGTCGGCACGACGATTGGCCAACAGTGGCGACGAGCCCGAACCGGTGATCAGCACTGAGCGAGGCATCGCCAACGATCGTACGTGATTGCTGAGTACGTTCTTCGCTCCCGGTACGACTATCTCCACACCATCGAGTGCGAAGCCGGCGGCGTCGAGCAGGTCGGGCACGGCGCCCGGATGCGAGATAAGGATCGTGGCGGCCACTTCGACGAGCCGTTGTGCGACGACGAGTAACTCCACGTCGCCTCGGCAAAGCGCCAAGCGCGCCAGTGCTCGACACGCCACCGCGTGGCTTGACGGAGTGGCACCGTCGAAGATTTCTTTGGGTCGAATCGAAAGATCAGTGACGAGGTCACTTTGGGCGAAGATGCCGTGGCCTTCGTGGGGTGAGGTCGTCGTGGGCGTCGTGCCGTCCCAGTAGTGACGAAGTAAATAGTGAGCGAGTTCCGTTCCGCTCATCAGCCACGAGTCGTCGCCGGTCGCCTCAAATGCGTCCACGGAGGCATCGAGTAACCACGCGACGTCCGACGCTGTCGCGTGCGCCTGGTGCTGTTCGGTGCGCCACCACACGTCACCCGAGAAGTGCGTCGACGCGAGCGTCGTCATTAATTCGAGACCCCGACTGGTGAACTCGTCGTCGTCGCTTCGCAGTAGCGCTGACGCCAACATCGCGTTCCATTCGAGGATGACTTTCTCGTCACGCCCGGGTTGAATTCGTGCGGCGCGCGCCCGGCGCAACGCGTCGTGGGCGTGGGACAGCGACGGTGGAGTGAGGAACGGTTCGTCGTCGCCCACACGAGGAATTGAGCGGCCCTCAAACTGTCCGGAGCTCTCGATTCGCCATCGCGTGAGCGTCGCGGTGAGATCGTCGAGACGACCTGCGTGGTGTAATGCGTCGCGCACTTCGCGGGGTATCCACGTGACGTGGGACCCCTCCACGCCGCC
>JBBQGY010000149.1:0-4567 GCA_038323435.1 Acidimicrobiales bacterium | reverse complement strand
AATGTAACTGTGGCCCGTGATCCACCCGATGTCGGCCGCGGTCCAACAGACATCGGTCTCGGGTTTCACGTCAAAAATGAGACGGTGCGTGGCCGAGACGTGGGTCAGGTAGCCACCGGTTGTGTGAAATATCCCCTTAGGTGTCGCGGTGGTGCCCGAGGTGTACATGATGAACATCGTCTGTTCGGATGGAAATGATTCGCACTCGTGTTGGTCACTCTGGCGCTCGACCACTTCGTGCCACCAGTAATCGCGGCCGTCGACCCACGTCACGTCACCGCCCGTGCGCCGCACGACGAGTACGGCCTTCACGTTGGGACACTGCTCGAGGGCTTCGTCAACCGCGGGCTTCAACGGACTCGCTGCGCCACGACGAAACGCGCCGTCCGCGGTGACCACGTACTGACAGTCCGAGTCCAGGATGCGGCTCGAGAGTGCTTCTGCGGAGAAGCCAGCGAAGACGACGGAGTGAATTGCTCCGAGTCGCACGACAGCGAGCATGGTGACGACGGCTTCGGGAATCATGGGCATGTACACGGCGACGCGGTCACCCGTGCGCACGCCGAGCTCGGTGAGAGCATTGGCCGCTTGAGCGACCATCGATTGAAGATCGCTGTAGGTGATGGTTCGCGACTCACCCTCGGCATCGCCGATCCAGTGGTATGCAACCTTGTCGCCACGACCCTCGGCAACGTGTCGGTCCACACAGTTGTACGAGGCGTTCAGTGTTCCGTCACTAAACCATTTCGCGAAGGGTAAATCCCACTCGAGCGACTTCGTAGGCGGCGTCGTCCAAGCCAAACGGTCGGCCTGCGCGCGCCACCACGCGACGGGGTCGGCCGCGGCCTCTTCGTAAATGGCGGGCTGCGCATTGGCGTGCTTGGCGAACTCCGCACTCGGTGCGAAGCTGCGTGTCTCGTCCAGCCACGCCTCTAGTTTTGCTTCCGGCATTAGTTCCCCCACTCTGGCCCAGTCAAGGTTCGTTTGGAAATTTGAATGGTTTGAAAATGCAACTGAATCTGAGAGTAGTTCCCCGGCGGCCGTACAAGCCAACAGCGCCCGAGCCGGAAGGCTGGGGCGCTGTTGGCGGTTGGGTCCGGTGGCAAGCCACCAGTGATGTGAAGGCTAGCCTCTCGGACCGACCGGTAGGACCACTTTCTTGTGCGTATCGTTGATTACCCCCGCCGCCGAGGCGTAAAAGGCAAAGGCCGCGGTCAAGAGGCCGATCCACCCGCCGGCTTTTACGATGTTGGCGTGGCCCGCCCCCCAGTTGCCAATGGTGAGCAAGATGAACGTGACGGAAAGTGAGACGAACACCAGCAGTACCGCCATGCTGACCCGCATTGCCGCGATCGTCATGTAGATCGTGAAAATTGTCCATCCCAGCAAGAAGATCGCGACCGTATTGGTGCTCGGGGGGATTGCCGGAATTTTCAATAACACGTAAAAACTGATCCAAAAGGCGCCGAACGACGTGAACGCCAACGCTCCAAAGGTGTTCCTTCGGGCAAATTCCCACATTCCCGCGGCGAACTGGGCGGCGCCACCGAAGACGAGCGCCAAGGCGAGTGCGGCCGACGCACCTCCTCCGTGCCACAGGTTCGCGTTGGCCGAGCTCAGGCAGAACGTGGTCATCGCGAAACCGGCGAGTCCGAGCGGCGCCGGGTCGGCAACGTGAATCGCTATTCCTGGAGCCGCTTGGAGCGCTCGTGAACCTGGATCCTCCACTATCTGATCAGACATGAATTACCTCCACTTGGATTTCACTGGGAACCGTCGCATTGACAGCTTCAACCGATTCAACACCCACAGTCCAGCGAAACTGGGGATCGAATCGGGCCAGTTAGTGAAATTGTTCACATCCTCGAGGTATCCAGTATTTCATTATAAAAAATAGTGAACACTGACGCCCGTTTCGTTCGGAATCTGACGCTTTCGAAGAGTGTTGGGGTCTAATCGTTGAGGGCGGAGCGAAACGAACCGACGAACTGTTCGATCTCCTCTGGTCCGCCACCATCCAAAATGATTTGTACCAGCGCAGATCCGACAATGACGCCGTCACCGAGGGCGGCCGCTTCGCGAGCCTGATCGTCGGTCGTGATGCCGATGCCGATGTACGTGGGCACCGTCGTAACCGATCGCAACGACTCGACCACACGGCGCGCTTCGTTTTCGCCACTCGACTTGCCAGTGACCGCCATCCGCGCTGACGCGTAAGCAAATCCCTGGGTTGCGTTCCCGACACTGCGGGCTCTCTCTGGCGGGGTCGACGGAGCAACCATAAAGATGGTGGCGACGTCGTGCTGGTCGCACGCCGCCATCCACTGCGCCGACTCTTCGAGGGCGAGGTCGGGCACAATTGCGCCGCGAAAACCACTCGACTCGAGTCGACCAGCTGATCGGTCGATCCCGTAGTGGTGAAACACGTTGAAGTACGTCATTGCGACGAGTGGAATGGGCGCTTCTAATCGTTCGAGGTCAGCGCAGATTGAATCAAACGTCGTGCCCGCACGCAGTGCGCGCTGCGCCGCTTGTTGGATCACGACACCGTCGATCATTGGATCAGAAAATGGGATGCCGATCTCGATTACGTCGGCGCCGGCGTGAACGGCCGCTTCCACGTGGCTCGTCCAGTCGGGAGTCAACCCGCCCATGAAGTACGTCACTAGCGCTTTTCGTTTGGTGTCGCGAAGCTGACGAAGGTGCGTTTCCAGAGTTTTCACAACTGATCTCTCAGCATTGATCGAACCTGAGCCACGTCCTTGTCGCCGCGACCCGAGAGATTCAGCAGCACCGATGAACCTGTCGGCAGAGACTTCCCAGCCTCTTGCGAGAGCCAGGCAATAGCGTGGGCCGATTCGAGGGCGGGGATGATTCCTTCGTACTCGCTCATGAGAGCGAGAGCAGGAAGGACATCGTTGTCACCAATTGCGTAGTACTCAGCACGCCCGATCTCCGCGAGGTGGGCGTGTTCAGGTCCAATGCCCGGGTAGTCGAGACCGGCCGAGATCGAGTGAGCCTCCTCGATCTGTCCGAATTCATCTTGAATGAGTAACGACCGCATTCCGTGGAGCACCCCGGGCGATCCACCGGCGATTGCGGCGCCACCCAATGCCTCCACGCCAATGAGTCGTGCGTTGGAGTCCGCGAAACCGGCAAATATTCCTGCCGCGTTAGATCCGCCTCCCACGCACGCCACGATGGCGTCGGGTGTCGCGACGCCGAACTCCTTCATTTGTAGCGCGGCCTCGCGACCAACGATGTGTTGAAATTCACGAACCATCCAAGGAAATGGATGGGGACCCATGACAGATCCGAGGCAGTAATGCGTATCGTTCACGCACGTAACCCATTCGCGCATTGCCTCGTTGACGGCGTCTTTCAACGTCTTGCTGCCTGACGTCACCGGAACGACCGTAGCGCCGAGCAGTTCCATTCGAAATACGTTGAGCTCTTGACGAACGATGTCGACCTCACCCATGAAGACCGTGCACTCCAGTCCGAAGCGTGCGGCGGCGGTGGCGGTCGCAACGCCGTGCTGACCGGCTCCAGTTTCGGCGATCATCCGACGTTTACCCATTCTTTTCGTGAGCAGGGCCTGTCCCACGACGTTGTTGATCTTGTGCGAGCCAGTGTGCGCGAGGTCTTCGCGCTTAGCGAAGAGTTGAATGTCGAGCATTGCCGAAAGCCGTTCGAGTGGCGTCACGGGGGTTGGTCGCCCCCCAAACTGGCGCAGTACTCGTTGGTACTCGTCAACGAACGTCGGATCACTCCAGGCCGATTTGAAGGCGCTCTCTAACTCGAGGCACGCAGGAATGAGCGCCTCTGGCACAAAACGGCCGCCAAAATTGCCAAATCGACCATTTTCGTCGGGCGGCGACATGAACTGTTCGAACTCGCTCATTTTTCCTCTCGGACTACGAACGCCCGACGGGCATTCTCCACAAAACGCCTCACTAGCGTACGGTCTTTAACTCCGGGCGCCGTTTCGACGCCGGTTGCCGTATCAACGCCCCACGCCATCGACAACGCAATTTCACTCGCGACATTGTCCGGGTTGAGTCCTCCCGCGGCAATTACCGGTACACGAAATGTCCGACGAATCAGCGCCTCCCACGAATGGGCGACACCGCTACCGGGCCGCGGACCGTCAATCAAGACCGCGTCAACCAGGCGTTCGTCAAAGCTCGTGAATTCTTCACTGCCAATGACGAGGGCCTTGACCAACTGGACGTCACGTTGACGAATGCCGTCATGCAAACCGTCGCTCAGCGGGCCGTGCAACTGCACGACGTCGGGACCGACGTTGTCAATCGCATCAAGTATCCATTGGTCGACCTGATCACGAAATACTGCGACGACATCTATTCGGTTCTTGGCGGCGAGCGCGAGGTTCGCGGCCGTCTCGAGCGAAATTTGGCGGGGAGACGACGCAAGAATGAGACCCAACGCGTCCGCTCCGGCACTTATGGTGCCCTCCACATCATCAATCCTCGTGACACCGCAGATCTTGACGAATGACGGGGCCGAAAAATCAGCCACGGCCGACCCACCGATTTGTCGCGAA
>JBBQGY010000148.1:0-4571 GCA_038323435.1 Acidimicrobiales bacterium | reverse complement strand
GAAGACCTCGTGAGAATCCAGCGAAGTCTCAACGGACGACCACGCGAAACGCTCGGCTATATGATGCCGGTGGAGAAACTCGCCGAACTCGTTGCGCTGACCGGTTGAAACCGCCAAACTGATGCAATTGACATATAGCCTCCTTCGAATTGCAGAGATCTCGAGCGTCATCTCATGCGTCACCGTCGCCGAATAGTCGACCAAGAGGAAACTGTCTCACATCCGGATAGGTACTCAGTCGCACAATCAAGAATTTACGAAGTGCTTCGACGATTAGCTGAAGGATGAGCAACCGCTTCCTTGAGACGCTTGTGACAATCCAACTTCGTCCGACGTAGGAGAGGCACTTCCCTACGTCGCCCTCGAACATGTCGGAGCACGCGAAAGGTTCTCGTGCCGGGTACGCAATTGCAATAAATGTGCCGCGATGACATTATGTTCTCCGACCCTGGGAAAGTGGCGCTTCGGATTCTGGAAGGTTATTCAGATTTGGGTGATCGGTGTTCTCTCGAAACGTCGTCCGCGGTGATCGAATCGCTCGTCGGATTGAGACCGGCATGGTTTTGTCGACACCATACCTTTGGTCAAGTCAGATATCCCGTTCAGTCGTGTGAAGGTCTCTAGCTACGACAATGAACTCACGGAATTCGATATTCGCGAATTCGTTGCCAACAAAATCATTGACGTCGTCGAAACGAGACGTACTCCACGTTTCAATCAGTTCAGTGAATCCCGTGCCACGCGTGTGGCTCCGCGCGAGCGCCGCGTTATCATCTGGTAATGCTGAACGGCTCCATGCTCTTGTGGTGGATCCTCACTGTGCCGTCGTTCCTCTTCGTTGCCATCGACGTCTGGCGGACTACGCCTGCGGCGACAGTCCTGAAGTGGGCCCTCGTCATCCTCACTGCCTTCACCGGCCCGATCGGGGCGTTTTTCTACGTGCTCGGCTGCCGGGAGCCGCTACAAGGGACTCACGAGGAGTACGTCTCGGTCCGTTGGCGCCAAGTGCTGGGATCGACAATGCATTGCGCCGCGGGCGACGGGATCGGGATCATCGTCGGCGCGGCCATTGGCGCGGGGCTGGCTCTGACCTTCTGGCCCGATTTCCTCCTCGAGTACGCGTTGGGTTTCGTGTTCGGGTGGACGTACTTCCAGGCTTTCGCCATGCGCGACATGGCCGGCGGGTCGTACGCCAATTCGCTGTGGATAACTTTTTTCCCAGAAATGTTGTCAATGAACCTGCTTATGACTGGGATGCAGCTCACGACGCTCTTCTCGATCCAGGAGATCGCCGCGGGCGACGACCCAGCTCGACCGGAGTTCTGGTTCATCATGTCGATGGCGCTGATCGTCGGCTTCGCGTTCGCCTACCCCATCAACTGGTGGCTCGTCGCGCACCACGTGAAGCATGGGATGCTCACGGTCCTCAAGGAGCCCGTCTCTGCGCCGAGCGAGCGGGGGACGATGGGCACCATGTCCGCAGGACCACCACCGGCCCAGCCCAGAGCGCGCGCCAAGGTGACGATGACTGCCCTGACGTTCGCGATCCTCGGTGGTGCACTCGTCGTCATCACGCAGTTCGCGCTACCCTGACTGTCAGACGCCTAACGTTCCAGGGCCCCGCCCGGGCTAGGGTACTGATCGAACGCTCGCCCCCATCGACGCATCACGCCGACGCTGACGCCGGGCACCCTTTCGAAGGTCCACGGCCCCGAGCCCCTCGAACCGTTCGGCGAGACCGGTTTCGACGGCAGGCGCTGAGCTCGGAGGCACGGCCTTGATCCGTTCCAGCCCACGAACTGTGGTCGCGGTGCTCGGACCGCGCCAGATACACAGAACTCTGATGGGCGTTGGCACGAAACATTCAAGAGGCAACTACTTCTTGCGCTCTTGTGTCGCCGGTGGAAATATTGTGCAAGTTTGGTCGGACTATGAAGTCGACAATTGGCGTGGCCCGCCAATATGTCTCTACAAATCAGATTGATTCAAGACTTCAAGCGGGCTAGTCGGGAATATCCTTTTCGAAAAACGTCGACCGACTATCGCCGAGTTCGTCCAATTCGATTCGGAGATCCAATTCCCGGGATAGTTGATCGTATTGCGTTCCAACTCTGAAAACTTCGATGGCCGTCTCCTCTACTACCAGGTCCTTTTCAAACCCTTCGCTCGACATCTAGATGGTCGATCGAAGGAGCGTGCCGTCATGCGAAGGACACGGTCCACATCGGCGAGAAGATCTCGATCATTACTACTTCTAGTTCGCGGCGATGAAGGCGTTCAAGATCGACGCCAACTCCAGGCCCTTCTCCTCTTGAAGGAAGTGCCCTGCGCCCTCGATGGTCGGGTGCGTCTGGCCCGCGGTGCCCGGGACCACCTTGAGGCCGGTCTTTGGCAAACCACCTGGAAACCTCCCTCAGACTCGCGTTGAGCCATCTTTCGGGATACCGCTGACGCATCGGATGCGAACGCTGGTTCGAGCAATCACATTGGACTCGAACTCCCTTGGTGCAACGATCTTCTTCCCCCGATCGGCCTATATTCAGATGAAAACGGGAACGATCCCCAACCCGTCGAATGACTACGCACAGCGACTGATCGCGTTCTTCGACCTAGACCTCGCGGCCTATCATCAGCGACTCTTCGCCGAGACACTGCTGCGCGTGGAGTCCAATCCCACCCAGGCCTCGTGGATCGCGCCAGGAGTCTGTGAGAACCGGACCGGCTACTGGTACGCGCCTCGAATCCGTCTCGTGTTTCGCCGAGCCGGCCAAATCTCGTCGGTGGCGGTCGCGTCGCTGATCTCGTGGCGCGGCGTCTGGTACGTCGTGCACCTGGGACCGAACCCGAGGCCAGTCAACATCGGCACCATCGACGACTTCGAACGCGGCCCGGGAAACCCAGGCCCGGCGGGGGGCTGCTAGTAAAGCGTAGATGGACTGATTGCGCCGTCGGGAGCGATCACGACACCGGATGCTCCAAAATCCTGCTTCGACAGGGTGTTGATGAAGTTCAACGCGGCGTGCGTTGGGTCCGGGAACGGTTGACCGGTCGAATTGAGGCGCACCGACGTGAGCCATTCTCGCACGTAAGTACCAGTGGATCTCAACGTGACGTGCAAAATAGCGGACAAGTCGAGGGTGCCAGCCGTGGAGAAGTCGTAGTAGTTAGCGAAGTCGCCGAGACTGTAGGCAATGAGGTCGCCTCGATACCACTCCATGCCACGCAGCACGTGGGGCCCGCTCGCAAGGACCAGATCGGCACCATCATCGATCGCCGCGTGGGCGAAGGCGTACTCGTTGCCGCGGTTTTCACCCAAATAAGTCTCGGTCGTTCGTGTCACATGATCGGCCGACGTTCCCTCGGCTCCGGCGTGCATATAGACCACAACCACATTGGCCATGGACTTGGCCCGCGCGATCAGTTGCGCGGCGGCGGGCAGGTTAAGCAGATTGTTGGTGTTCTCGTAGGGCGCAAAGTCAACGAAAGCCACCTTCGTTGACCCGACGTGCGCGACCCCGATCTGCCCGGAAAGACCGGCTTGGACCATGCCAGCAGCCTCGATTGCGTGTGAGGTGTCGACCACGCCCCGCGTACCGAAGTCGTGCGAGTGGTTGTTGGCGCTGTTGAGCACCGTGAAGCCAATATCGCGGTAGAACTGAGCGAACGCGATCGGTACGCGAAACGCGTAGCACTCGTTCGACGTTGGAGCACACTTGGACGAAGTGGCGTTGGTCATTGTCCCTTCGAGATTGCCAAAGACAATTGAAGCGCCAAGTGACGCCTTCATCGGCGCAAGGTAGGTCGCCGGGTTGGTCGGCAGCCGGGAGGTGTTGCCTAACTCGGTGTCCCCGACGGCGGACAACGTGAAACTGTGCGCTGCGGTCGTGGTCGTGACCGCAGCTGTCGTCGTAGTCGCGATACTCGTGGTCGTCGATGATGACGACAGAAGGTTGGTCGCACCGACGGCGAGCACCACGACGACGACCGCCCCGATCCCTCGCCAGGACACCGACTTTTTAGCGCGCGAAGAGCTCGACTTGGAGGCGCGGGCGTGCCGGCCTACCACGGTTGGACCTCGCCTCGATGACGTGACACGAACACCGCGAAGAAGTCCTTCGTGCTCGAGTAGAGGAATCGACCGGGAATCTGGTTGGGGTTGGGAACGAAGAGTGACGGAGCCTGGGCGCCGGCGGCGCCGTAGGTGACGAAAATCGGCCATTCAGGGTTGATGTCGAGCTGCATCGCGCGAACGACGTGCAGCTTCACCATCACCGCGGCCATGCTGGCCGCGGTTTGGTCCGGGGCGGCCGCGTAGATCAAGTTGCCCCAAGCGTCCACGCCGAGGACCGTCCGCCAGACGGCCGCGACGCCGTGCAGCGTAAGTCCCCACAACGCGTTGTCCTGGGTGCGCGTAGTCGCACGGCCGTTGTTAACGAGTAGCGCTAGGTTCTGACGCGCCATGAGTACAGTCGGCCCGGGCCGCGCGCCGCCGGCCCAGCGCACCACGTCGACTTTCCCATTGGTGTAGCGCACTACCGTCGCGAGCCCCGAGACCATTGGGAAGTACAGGG
>JBBQGY010000147.1:0-4578 GCA_038323435.1 Acidimicrobiales bacterium | reverse complement strand
CAGGGCTACGGTCGCGGCGTCAGTCTGGAGCAACTGCACGCGGCGACCAACCTGGCCATTGATACCTGTCGCCCGGACCTGACGATACTGATCGACCTCGCGCTCGAGGTGGCGAACGAACGCCGAACCTTTGACGCCCGAGACCGCTTCGAGTCAGCCGACCTTGAGTTTCATCAGAAAGTTCGCGACGGCTACTTGGCCATGGCCGAAACCTATGGTGACCAATGGTTCGTGGTCGATGGTTCACAGGACGTGGACGCCGTGGCCGCGCAGGTTGACGAACGTTTGGCGTCGTTACCCTGGTCACATGCCTGACGTCTTCGACGACCTCGTCGGTCAACATCGTGCGGTGAATGCCATGCGCCAGTTCGCCAAGAGTCCAGTGCACGCGTACATCATCACGGGACCGGTCGGGTCCAGCCTGCACGACGCGGCGCTCGCGTTCGCCGCGGCGTTGCAGTGCCGCGACAACGGGTGCGGTATCTGTGAGTCGTGTCGACTCGTCATGAGTGAGAACGATCCCGACGTTTACTTCGCCGAGCGCGCGGGCGTGTCGTGGCGCATTGACGAATTGCGAGAGGCCGAGCGCGTGGGTCGACGTCGACCACTCGGCGCGGGCTATCAGATCGTTGTGATTGAAGACGTTGAGTTGACGACCACCGGGGCGTCACCGAGTGCACCGGCGTTGCTCAAATCTCTCGAGGAGCCGCCGAGCCGCACCGTCTATCTGCTCACCGCGGAGAACGTGCCGGCGGCCCTCGACACCATTGTCTCTCGCTGCGTTGAAGTGAAACTGAAGAGCTTGAACGAAGCCGATTTACGCGAAGTATTGGTTCGCGAAGGCGCCGACGACGCGTCCGCCGAGGTCGCTGCGAATGCCGCCAACGGCAACGTGCGTCGTGCCCGGGTCCTCGTTCGCGACACCGAACTCGCCCAACGCATCGCTCGCTGGCGATCGGTGCCCGAGCGGCTCAACGGAACGCCCGCGATGTCCGCGGCCCTCGCGACCGAGATCTCGACCGCCCTCGATGACGCCATCGCGCCGCTCCAAGAGCTCCAGGAAGAGGAGCTGGCGCACCGCGTGCGCGACGCGCGCGAAATGGGTCAGCGAAGCGTGTCAAATCGTCGCGACATCGAGGCCCAATTCAAACGAGAGCAGCGACGTTTTCGAATCGACGAACTCCGCTTCGGACTTACTGCGTTGACCAACGTGTACCGTGAGAGACTTTCGGAGAATCTGAACACTCGCACGGGTGGCGACGCCACGAGTGAGTACCGCGTGGGCGCCTCCATCCGAGCGATCGATGTGGTCGTCGAGGCGAACCGTCGGCTGTCGTCCAACGTCGATGAGACACTGTTACTGAATGACCTGATGCTGTCACTCATGGAGTTCTAAACAGGCGGGCGAGGACTGGCCCCTTTAATCGGGTAGCCTTTCTTCTTGCGCCTGGGTAGCTCAGTCGGTAGAGCAACGCATTCGTAATGCGTAGGTCAGGAGTTCGAATCTCCTCCCAGGCTCCACTATCAATTCGTTAGTTGGCGCACGACTTTCGTGAAATCGTCGGATCGTTCTTCCCAGTTGCGGTAGCGATCGAAACTGGGTGCGCCCGGAGACAGAAGAACCACGCCGACGTGGTCGAGCGCCTCGCCGGCCGCGCTCACGGCCTGCTCCATTGACGTCACGGGCAACTGCACGATGTCGACTCGCAATTTGTTCAGTTCGTTGCCGATCCGCGTTCCGGCTTCACCCATGATGAGTAGCACGGTCGGCATTGAACGGCTGGCGAGGGCGACCGCAAGTGGCCGGTAATCAACACCGCGGTCGAATCCTCCCGCGATGAGCGCGACGGGGTCGCCGGAGAATACTTCGAGTGCGGCGACCGCCGGTAGGACCGACGTGGCCAATCCGTCGTCGACGTAACGAAGGTGCTTGCCGTCGCGGTCGTCGCTCGCGACCAACGTAAGGCGTCCTCGCAGTGGCTCGAACGTTGACGCAAGTTCGCCGACTCGCCGTCGCACTTCATCGACGGGTCGTCGAGTCAGAAGCGACACGGTTGCGAGGGCGAGGGCGACATTTGAATTGCTGTGCGCACCGAGTAGTCCGAGCGACGCCGCCACGTGCGTGGTCTCGGGACCCACGAAGGTCAGCTCACCACCGAGTCGATCCTTAATTCCTTGGAACGTCGCGTTGTCGGGCACGAGCGTGGTGTGGTCACCGCTGGCGCGCGTCAGCGAGAGTTTGTCATCGAGGTAGTTCTCGAGTGTTCCGTGCCAGTCCAGGTGATCGGCACCCAGAGACGTCATGACGACCACGGCGGGCGCGATATCGATGTCGACACACTGGAAACTAGAGACTTCGAGAATGAGCCAACCGAGCGACGTGTCGATCGCCGGGTCGTACGGCGGCTGTCCAATGTTGCCCAGTCGTTGGGAGGTCTCACCGAGGCAGTGAAGGAAGAACGACACGAGAGCGGTGGTCGTCGATTTGCCCTTCGTGCCAGTGATCGCCACAACCCTCGATCGATCGATGTCGTGAAGCCAGAGATTGAGCGCCGACGTCACCGCGACACCTCGGTGCTCGAGATCGAGCACATCGTGGCGCCGACTGGGGATGCCCGGACTCTTCAGCACCACGTCGCACGCCTGAAGTGCCTCGAGCCCACCGAGTGACGTGACGAGCACGCCTTCGTCAAGTCCCGTCGCGTCGTCGACCAGCACGAGGTCGTCGGTGACGTACTCCAGTCGGCGTACGGCGGCGCGGCCCTCTACTCCCACACCGAAGATACCGACTCGCTTGCCCGCGAGGTCAACGAAGCCAGTTGGCCGGTACACGGCTGGGACCTTGTGATTCGAGCAACTCGTCGAAGTTGCGTTCGGGCCGTACTTCTCGAGCGAGCTCATCGAGCCAGGCCACGTCGGACCACTCGCTCATCGTGCTCACGTTGGTGAGGGCCACCGCGCTCTCGTCGGGGTCGCCGACGCATTCGAAGGGTTTGTGGTTGAGGCCGATGCCGACAAGAGTGCGCAACTGTCCAATTCGATCGGGGTCACTGAGGGGCTCGCTCGCAAAGATGTCGCGAAGAGTGGCACGCGACAGAAATGGCGCGAGGACCAAATTCACGAAGAGGCATTTGTCACACGTACCGCACCAGTCTGACGAGCGACGTTCTCGAACCTGTGCGAATGCGCGATTGCAACTGCGAAAGACGTGGTGGTAGTTCTCCAAATGGCTGAACACCTCGGCGACCCACAACTCGCTGCGGTCGCGGAGGTAACTGGCGACGACGAATTCGTGGCCGATCCGTTCACTGACGGCGTCGGCGATGAGTCGTTCGCCGTCCCATGATTTGCTCCACTGGTGATTGATATTGACGTCACGCCACCGAAGGTTGGGTAGTGACGACGAGTATTCATTGCTCATGGCCACGGCTCCCCGACCCGACGCCAACGCGCCCACGACGGCGAGCAACGTCACCATGGCGGTGACCGGAACGTGACCGGAGAAAAACTCTGCATCGTTGGTGATGATCGAGGCGTCGATGGTTCTCGTTGCGCGCACGACATCGAGACCAGTGACGACCGCCGTTGCTTCGAGGGGCGCGAATCTGCCACTGGCGGGGCTGACGACAAAGAGCGCTCGGTCAACTTTTCCGGAGAGTTCCGACACGGTCACCACTGAATCGATGCCGCCGCCAAACGGGATGAGTACCCGATTCATGTCGATAGCTGGCTCGGACGTCGCGACATCGACGCCGCCTTCAATGACGACGTCGTCGAGAGGTAGGTCGTTCTGAAATGCGAATTCGCCCAAGCCGTCGTGCAACGCGGCGTGCACGAGTGCCCGACCCTTGTCGCCCAGCGGAATCGAGCCAACATCAACTCGCTTCGCGGCACCGGCCTTGTAGTAGGACAGTCCGGCGATGAGATACCAGAGTTCGGCGATGGCGATGACCGAGGCGGAGTTGAGGGTACCCACGCCCTCAAACGTGACGGTCTCGGTGAAGGAGTAATTGTCGAGACGGTATTGACCGATCAGGGAATTGTCGGTGACGTCAAGGCCCACGTAACGAAAATGTTCGGCACGTTTCTTCAAGAGAAGCTCCGGTCCATGGCGACATTCATGTTAGGACTCGCGTCGCGACAAGGGCGAAACGACCACACGGTCGCGCCGCGCGATCGCTGAAGAACTTTTCACCGCCGTCGGTGGACTGACGCGCGACGGTGAGATTGTCGTCGCGAATGCCGAGCGAAGTGAGCTGGTGGATAGCGACGCGTCGAAGGTCCAATCGCGATCGATCGTCACTGTCGGCGAGTACCGCGTGGGGGACGCTGGCGAACTGGTCGGCGACTTCCGGTCCGACTTGGTAGCCCTCTGGAGAGATGCTCGGACCGATGAATGCGTGCACCGTGCGGGGAGTGGCGAAGGCGTTGACCGAATTCCTAAGGATGCCACTTTGCAGCCCTCGCCATCCGGCGTGGGCGACGCAGAAGTGCAACGACGCCTCATCGACGAGCAGTACGGGTACGCAGTCGGCCACGAGGACTGCAATACCCACATCCGTGGTGTCTCCAAAAATG
>JBBQGY010000146.1:0-4581 GCA_038323435.1 Acidimicrobiales bacterium | reverse complement strand
CTTAGTGCAGTCCGCTGCTCGACTGAGCACCCCGACTGGCTTGTCGAGTTGACGCTCGATTGTCGAAGGTCGCCAGCCCACGCGGTCGAAGATCACCTCGATCAGTTCGTCGATGGTGTGGTGCTGCGAGCTACCAATGTTCACGGTATCGAACCCGGTCAGATGATGGGCCGCCAAGAGCATTCCGGTCACGGTGTCAGCTACGTAGGTGAAATTGCGCGTCTGGCGTCCGTCACCCCAGATCGGGTACGGGTCCATGCGAGTGACCGCCTTGGCGATCAGTGCGACGACGGCGTGGCTCTCATTCTCGCGTTCGCCGTACGCCGTAAAGATGCGACACGACGCCCCGTCAAGGCCGTACTGACCAACGAAGGCGGCCAACTGGAACTCACCCATCAACTTGGACCAGCCATAGGCTCCGTCCGCGAAGGCTTGGCCCGGCACGTCGAATCCCGCCGAAGACTCTTTGAGCAGCAGCCGTTCCTCAGCAGATTCCTGGAGCACCGTAGGGTAGACGCACGCCGAACTCGCGTGAATGATCTTGCGTGCGCCTGCTGACGCGGCGGCGTCAAACACGGCGTGGTCAAGCGTCATATTGTTAAGGCATTCGACCGGGTGAGTGTCAATGTAACCTCTGCCACCGTGTGCCGCCGCCAAGTGGAAGACGACCTCCATGCCATCGCACGCCACAGCAGCTCGCTCGCCGTCGCGCAGGTCAGCCTCCATGAATTCGATGTCGTTCTCGACGTTCGAAAGGTTCGCCAGGATCCCGCTCGAGAGGTCGTCTGCCACTCTCACGGTGGCGCCAGCTGCGCACAGCGCTTCAACCAAGTGGCTCGAGATGAACGAGGCACCGCCGGTCACCAGTACACGGGTGCCGTTGAATGTGGGCTTCACCCGGTCGATGATGGTGGGTGGCACAACTGGCATAACTTGACCTCCGGTGACCGAATCGCGTGTGCGCACTCGAGACCGAACCATAGCCCAGTGAGAGTTGAGATTAGTGGAATACGAATTTGCTGGTGAGGTGCCACAGTTAATCTGGTTCGATCCTGTTAACTGTTCCCGCGTCAAAGAGGCTCAACCCTTGTGACCGTGCCACAGCCGCGCACTACGATGACCGGCGTGGCTATTTTCCTCGAGGAGGTCCGCGCGTTATCTCGCACGGAAACTGTGCGAAAGCTCGTACGGTTCACGTTGGTATCGGTTGTCTCGACGACGCTCTCGATCGCGATTATTGCCGTACTTTACGGCCTACGAATTCTAAACGACGAGGTTCTTGCCACGTTAACGGGCAACGTCATCGCCATCATACCCTCATATGGTCTCAATCGCCGCTGGACGTGGGGCAAGACATCGACCAGCCAACTACGCCGCGAAGTTGTGCCCTTTTGGATCGTTTCGCTGCTCAGCATAGCATTCTCCATGCTGGGAGCGGAATTAGCACGCAACCTGGTCGACAGTCATGCTTGGTCGCACGCCTTCGACACCGCGGTCGTTATCGGCGCTAATCTGGCGTGCTTCGTCATTGCCTGGGCGGTGAAACTCGTCACGTTCAACCACCTTTTCAGCGCTCGATTCGAGGTCCCCAGGACCTCATACGAGTCCGTGGCCTCGGAACTCCTTGACCATAATGTCGATCCAGATTCCAATGCCAACCCCGGAAGTTAGATGTTATCGAAACCCTTAGCAGCCCCCAGTATGGCGTCAAGCGGGCTATCTTTTAAGTGGCTGTAAGCATTGTGCGAAGGCGGTATGAGTAACTCGGCTTGCACTACAGACATTCGCGTAAAGGTGTAGGGTTATTTCTTAATGGACCAAGCGAGGAGCCACCAATGAGAATGTCAACCTTGAAACTGCGAGCGGGAGCAATGGCATTCTGTATGCTGTCGGTTGTTGTGTTCGCCGCACCGCCAGCGGGTGCATCGTACGGGGTCAACATTGGTAACGGCAAGTCACCGTCGTCGCTGACCCCGGGTGAGAAGCTCACGCTCTCGGCGCCGGGATTTGAGGCGGGGAGAGTGGTGGTGGTTCTGTTCTTCGATCATCGGGCCGGCGAACGAGGACAGTGGTCGCGACTGGACGATGTCAGAGCGGCAGGAAATGAGAGAGCAACCGCAGATATAACCATCCCTAAGAGTGCAAAGTTGGGTCACGAACGCATTTTGGAGTTTCTGGGATACGACAGAAGTGGTAGGCGGCACATCGCGAGGTTGTACATCTCACTGGTGTAGCGGCACCTCTGGAAGCCCGTTTTTGATGGGATCAACGCACTGCGCTGAAGGGATCTCGCGCCCACGTGTAGGACGCAGTCCCGCGATTCAAGACTGCGGGACGATATGCGTCGCATGACGAGACAACAAATCGCCACACGATGCCTTGAGTGCGTGCTTCTGCTCGCGATAGGGGCCGTTTCGTACAATTTAATAGCCCAGTATCCCTGGGTTGACGGTGTGATGCGAAGTCTTGCGCCGTGGATCAGTCATCCGTCGACGGCTCTGGGACAATGGCACCCACTCGCTCCGCCGACGGGTGAGGTGGCCTTTGCGACCCTTGATGCCGTTGTTGCACTGTGGGTCGGTGCACTGATCCTACATCCCACGCGCTACCGGGACGATCGCGCCATGCTCATCGGAGCGGCGCCGATTCTGGGAGCTGCTGCGGCAGGGTTGGTGGGTACCGTAATGTTGATCCTCGACGTCATCGGCCGTCCGGCGCTGATCATTGGTGCGCTCACCGCGGTCGCCTTGCTCGCGATAATCACGGAGTCCATTGGGGCTCGCGAACTCTTTGATCCCTATCGACGAACGAAACCCCGACGCGCGAAAATGTCGTTCCGGCGGCCCCGCATCGCGGCTGGCTGCTTCCTCGGATTTCTGGGAATTCTCGTCGCCCTACGCGATCTCATTGCTCCGATCGTCGAATGGGATGCGACGGCCTACCATGCCGAACTCGCACGACTGTGGTTCCTCCAGCGCCCTAGTCCACCACTCACTTTCGGCCCGTCGCTCGGAGTGGAGCTCAGTGCGAACTATCCGCCACTGTTTCCCGCAGGCGGCCTCTCCGCCGACGTCGCGGCCGGGCGCGTCACAGACGTGCTCCTGCGACTCGTCGCGCCGGCAGTTCTCGCCGGTGCGACATTGGTACTCTTCGCTTTCACGCGCTCTCGATTCGGACGAAGGGCCGCGTGGTGGGGCACGTTCCTTTTCGCCACGACGCCGCTGGTAATCCTCTACGCCTCGTGGACCACTTCATATGCGCTCACTTGCGCACTGGGGCTTTTGGCCGTTGTCTTAGTGGTGGAGGCGCTCGACCTTCGTGCCCCGCCGCCTTCCAGTCTCACTCGATGGATTTCCGCGGGTGCCGTGCTTGGGCTCGCCGTGCTCTCGAGTTTCTACGGCTGGCTGATCGTCGCCGCAGTGGGGGCCCTCGTGGTCATCGCCCGGCGCCCTCGTCCTCGCGCCCGCGAATTCATCGCCTTCAGCCTCGCCTTCGCGGTCATTGCCGGTCCGTGGCTCCTGCGCAACTGGGTGCTCCTGGGTGACCCGGTGTACCCGATCGGTGTGCCGTTTCTGCATCCGCGAGGCTTGAGCGGGCCGCTGTGGCACGCCGCACAGCAAGAGCTGAGTACCAATGCAAACGCCTTCTGGCTCGGAACGAACGTCCCGCTTCGCCTACGTCAAGCGGTCACTCTCCTCTTCGACCGCCATTTGGTAATCCTCGGCGCCCTCCCCGTGCTCGTCTTGCTCACCGGGCCGCGCCGCCGTCTCAATGGCGCGCGCGCCGTTTTACTTGCCACCGCAGCCTTGCTGGGCGCCGAATTACTCCCGGGGTGGTTCTGGCTGCGCGCCCTCCTCCTCGCAGTCCCCTTCGCTGCAGTGGGCGGGGGCGTGGCCATAAGCCACTTCGCCGACCTAGTCCGTCGTCGGCGCGGGACCCCACCATCTAGCCCTCGCCGCCTCCTCACGACTTGGTCACTGATTGGGGGCGTGCTCTTTCTCGAACTTGGTGTAGTCGTGGGTGGTGGCGGCACCGCGCTCGCTTTGGCACTCGCTGGCCCGAATCAGTCGACCTGGACCACGCAGTTGCCCACCTCCAGTAACTTCGCGGCGCTGGATGCGAGCCTCGGCTCGGACGCCGGCACTCTCTATGACGTCTTCGGCGCTGACGTCCAGGCGTGGTCCTGGCTGAACTCCCACCTCCACGGCCAGCGCCTCGCGACGTGGGAGATCCGAACAAACTACCTTAAGAACCCGGGTTCTATTTTCTACCTCGACGGCCGTGAAGCCACTCCACTGCTGGGGATCGGTTCGCCCCTAGTCGCTTCTGCCTTCCTGCGAGCGAGCAATGTTCGCTACATCTTCGAGCCTGCCTGGTCGGTCGGCCCGACGGCGACCAGCGACCCCGCGGTGAATCTCCTCCCGCTGCATCGCTTCCTCGGTGATCGACAGTTCCCCCTCGTCGCCGCCTTCGCGCCCAACTCGTACTACCCCCTCTCGGACGTCTACCAAGTCGGTGGCCCATCCCAACCGGTGGCTGCGGCGCTTCTACCCGGTGCCTCGGCGACTCCGCCAGGGCCCA
>JBBQGY010000145.1:0-4698 GCA_038323435.1 Acidimicrobiales bacterium | reverse complement strand
GATTGACGCAATTGGGTCGGTTGAACTCGTGATGGGTGTCCTCGATGCACCGGCGAAGGCCGCACTGATGCGCACGGCGCGCGCCCTCGCTCACGAGCGTGCACCACAGACATCGATTCCCATCCAGACACCCGTACTCATGGTGGCGTCGGGCAAGGGGGGTGTGGGTAAATCCTCCATCACCGCCAACCTCGCGGTGGCGCTCGCGGCGACGGGGCGCACGATTGGCGTCCTCGATGCCGACATCTGGGGATTCTCCCTTACCCGGCTCCTCGGCATTCACGGCGAGGTCGGCGTGCGCGACGGAAAGATGCTGCCCCTCGAGCGGTCCTTTGGTTCGGGTCGTATCAAGTTGCTGTCGATGGGGCTACTGGCCGACGAAGACCAGGCGCTTCTCTGGCGCGGGTTGATCGTGCAAAAGGCCGTCGCACAGTTCATTGAAGACGCCGATTGGTCGGACATTGACTACCTACTCATCGACACTCCACCGGGTACGGGCGACATTGCGATGACCCTCGCCCGGCTATTGCCGCAGATGGGGCAGTTGGTCGTGACGACCCCGGCGCTCGCCGCCCAACGCGTCGCGGCGCGCGCCGCTGACTTTGCGCGTAAGTCCAACATTCGCGTCCTTGGCGTGATTGAGAACATGAGCGGCTTCACCTGCACGTGCGGGGAACGTCACCAACTTTTTGGCGCGGGTGGCGGTCGCGCACTCAGTGAATCACTCGACGTGCCGCTCCTCGCAGAGATTGACCTCGACCCACGAATATCCGAAGGTGCCGACCACGGTGAACCGGCGGTGTTGCACGAACACTCCGACGGAGTGCTGCACCAACTGGCCGAACGAATTCTCACCGACGTCGCTCCCCCGGCTGGATCGATCGGGTGTTCTGCGCGCATGCTCGACGCAATTAATCGCGCCGTCGAGTCCGCTACCTAGTCTCGTAGCCCTCGTCGCCCGGTAGGAGAATGATGAGGTCGTCGCCACTGCGCACCATGCGTGGCTCAATCCGTGCGATGAGTTCGAGTGACCTTGCGTGCTCCACAACGTCACGCGCGGTTTTGAAATCCGCAATCGCTTCTAAATTGCGAATAGTCGGCATGATCATGTCAAGCTCCCTGCGTTCGAACGCGTTGAGAGCATCGATCGGTCGTACCCAGCGATCGGCAATGGTCTCACCCGCGTCGTGCGTCGCGACTTGGCCCACGGGCGCCATCGCAATAAAAAAACGCGTGTCGAATCGCCGTGGCGGACCGACCGGCGTCACCCAGTGGGCCACGTACTCGAGTTCACGCACATCGAGACATAACTCCTCACGTTCCAGCATGTCGCCAAAGTCCAACGTCCCGTCGTTGACTGCTCGCCGGTGTGTCGCCATTCGACGAATCGTGTCGACGTCGTTAAACCGTCGCGGCTCTCCATTGGCGCTACAGGCCACGAGCAATCCCGCTTCTTCGAATAGCTCGCGAAGTGAGGCAACGTAGTAGGCGAGTCCCCCACTTCTTAGGTTGAGACGCCGCGACGCCTCTACGTCGCTCAAGCCCACCACGAGACGACGGGCCCCGAGTTCACCATCCGCGTGGTCCACACCGCCGCCGGGAAATACGTACGCGCCACCAACGAAATCGCTCTGGAGATTGCGCCGGAGCATAAGAATTTCATAACCTTGCGGACCGTCGCGAAGCGTCATTACTGTTGCTGCGGGACGGGGAAGAGGAGTTTCGGCCATAAAGCAAACTACCGATCCCTCCACCCGAAAGCCGCCTTGTCACCATGTCCACTAAGTTTGATGTTCTGACTGCACAAGGAGCATTGTGGCAAATTCCCCAACGAAAAAGATGTCGTCTGCGAAGAAGACGCCCGCCCGAGGGACCAGCGGTCGCCCGGCCGGACTGTTCACGTGGCTCGCGGTTGGCCTCGTCGTCGTTGTCGTCGCTGCCCTCGTCATTATCAAAGTTGCCGGTGGCAATTCTGCGAGTGGGGGCACGGCCTCATTTCAGGCTTCCGATCCAACAGTCGTGGCGCAGGTAACCAAAATCCCGGCGTCAATCTTTAACACCGTGGGCGTGAAATCACCCGTCGCCCAAGTGACCGCACCACAAGCGTTAGTCGGACAGCCGGAGCTCACAGCGAAATCGAGTACCGGCGCGACCGTCCCTCAGGTCTTCTATCTCGGTGCCGAGTACTGTCCATTTTGCGCCGCAGAACGTTGGTCAACGATCATTGCGTTAAGTCGTTTTGGTACGTGGTCCGGTCTCGGCAACACGCAGAGTTCAACGTTGAGTGGTGAGGTGTATCCCGCAACTCCGACATTCACCTTCCTGAAGGCGAAGTTTTCCTCACCGTACTTAGCGTTCAAGGGTATTGAGCAGTACACCAACGTGTTCAGTGCGTCATTGAACTACTACACACCGCTGCAGAAGCCGACCCCAGCCGAGGTCGCAATCTTCAAGAAGTACGACTCGTCGAATTACATCAAGGGGATGACCCCCGCCCAGGATGGTTCAATCCCATTTCTCACTATGGCGAACAAGTTCCTCGTGTCCGGTGCGAGTTTCACCCCCGCGACGTTGACCGGACTGACACGCGGTGCCATTGCCTCAGGACTCAGTGACCCGACGAGCCCCGTCACCGACGCAATTATTGTGTCCGCGAACTACCAGACTGCCGCACTCTGTTCGATCACAAAGAATCAGCCCGGCTCGGTCTGCACGAGTTCGGGAGTTATGGCCGCGAAAAAGGCCATGAAAATTAAGTGAATCGTGAGGTAGTACCCGTCCCTCGCTGGGTCGTCATTACAACGTTTGTCCTCAGCCTCGTCGGGCTTGGACTATCAACCTATTTGACTATCGCTCACTACGAGGGCAAGCAGATCCTCGCCTGTTCCACGACGGGCACGCTCAACTGTGGGTTAGTGACCACGTCGCCGCAGTCACATTTCCTCGGTATACCGGTCGCTGACCTCGGTCTGGCCGACTACATCGTCATGGTCACCTTGAACTCGCCATGGGGTTGGCGGCTCACGTCGTACTGGGTCCACGCTGCGCGATTCGCGTTGGCAATTGGCTCGATGATCTTTGTCCTGTGGCTGGTCTACGCCGAATTCATCTTGATCAATCACATTTGTGAATACTGCACCGGAGTACACATAGTCACCTTTGCCCTGCTCATCGTGTTGACGAGAGTGAGCCCGACCCAACTCGGTTGGACGACGTCACGCGCGAAGTAGTGCTCGTCGTTCGAACTCGTTGAGTCCACCCCATATTCCGTACGATTCGTGGCGCGCTAGCGCCGATTGCAGACAGTCGCCTCGAACATCGCAACTCGCACAAAGTCGTTTGGCGACCTTCTCTCGCTCGAGTCGATCTTCTTTTCGTTCGGAACCATCGCTAGAAAAAAAGAGCGCACCTTCGCTGTCTCTGCATGCTGCGATGTCCGTCCACACCAAAGGCGATATCGCCATAAGTCTCTCCCCCCAGATACGACCTAGCAGTGCAGGATAACCACTCTCGTCACTAGGAGCAAGAGTCCGATTGCGCCAAGGCAATCACCGCCCCTTACGCCAATTCGTTGCTCCGCTACGCTCATTGTGTGGCAACCGTTCTTCTGGCAAGCGATCTCTCTTCACTTCGACATGAACTGCGGATAATGCTCGAAGGGCCTGACCTCTTCATCGAAGAAGTCGCGAGCGGCCCCGACGTTGTTGCTCGGGTGAAAGAAGGTGGCGTGGACCTCGTCATCGTTGACATGCAAATTGGCGCCATGGGGGGCATGGCAATTTGTATGGAACTTCGCCACGAAGAGTCCTACGGCGCCGCCGATCCTGTCGCGGTGATGATGTTGCTCGACCGTCGTCCCGACGTATTCCTCGCTCGTCGAAGTGGGGCCGAGGGATTTGTTGTCAAACCGCTCGACCCATTACGCGTACGCAGTGCGGTCCGAGCATTGTTGAACGGCGAGAGTTACGAGGATGAAACGTTGCGACCAGCGACGGTGCGCGCAGGCAGTTCCGACGGTAGATGAGCGATCAGCAGCCCCCTGCAACGGGACTGGCGCGCCTTCGCGCTCGCATCGTTGGCCGCGAAGAAGTGCCACCGATCTCTCCCGAAGCCGTGGCCATCCACGAACGAGTTGACCAACTCAGTGAACTCGAACTTCGCGACGTCATGACGCCCCGTACCGACGTCGCGTACCTGACAACGCCCGTCACGCCCGAAGCGATCGCCGAAGCCGTTCGCGATACCGGTCACTCCTGCTTTCCGGTCGTGAACGGCGATCTCGACGAAGTCGAGGGCGTGCTTTTTGTCAACGACCTCTTTCGCAGCACCACCATCAAGCGGGCCATCGGTGTCTCGCTCCCCACTTCGCAAGAGATAGCCCGCAAAATTCGCCGTCCACTGATGTTGCCCGAGACTCTCGATCTGCTCGAAAGTTTGAGTGAACTTCGCAAGCAACGCCGGACCTTTGCGTTGGTACTCGATGAACACGGTGGCGTGGCTGGCGTGGTGTCGATTCGCGACATCCTCGAACAGTTGGTGGGCGATCTCAATGACGAGTTCGATGAGGACGAAGAACCGACCATTGTGCCCATACGAAAGAACCGTTGGTTGGTCGATGGGCAGACCCACGTCGACGAGGTTGAGACGGCACTGGGAATAGGCATTCCTGAAGGGGAGTACGTCACAATTGCGGGATTC
>JBBQGY010000144.1:0-4728 GCA_038323435.1 Acidimicrobiales bacterium | reverse complement strand
CATTTACTCCCACGGCGTTGATGGAAATGACACCGTGAAGAATGCCCTCGACACACAACGACGTTCCATTGGGATACGCCACCACAATGACGGTGCGAAAGTGTGCGCCGCGTGATGATGCTTCAACGCCGCCCAACTCATCGAGCAATTTTTCTACGTTGGTTGCGTACGTCGCATTCTCCCCCGAGTACCTCGCACTCACGACACCGGGTCGACCGTCGAGGGCGTCGACGAAAAGACCGGTATCGTCAGCGATGGCGGCGCTTCCGGTTGCAACCACCAACGCGCGCGCCTTTAACAGAGCGTTACCTTCGAGGGTGTTTTCGGTCTCGTCAACTTCGGGCACGTCCGAGGGCCGTTCGAGCAATTCAACGCCGGTCGACGCCAGCACCTCGCGAATCTCCTTTACCTTGTCCGCATTGGCCGTCGCGAGTACAAAGGTTGTCGTCACGACCGAACGAGTGGTGGTGTGACGAGCAGTTCACGCTGAGTTGCGTGAATCGTGGCAATGCCGTCGCCGGCGAGGTCGAGCAAACGGTCGAGTTCGATGCGCGAAAACGGCTCTTGTTCCGCGGTCCCCTGCACTTCAACGAATCGGCCAGAGCCCGTCATGACCACGTTCATGTCGGTATGGGCACGAGAGTCTTCCTCGTAGGGGAGGTCGAGCATCGCGACACCGTCGACAATGCCCACTGAGATTGCGGCAACGAGATCGGTCAGTGCGTGTTCTTTGATCGTGTCGGCCATGACCAATCGAGTGATCGCGTCATGCAGCGCAACGTAACCGCCGCAGATCGACGCGGTCCTAGTGCCACCGTCGGCCTGTAAGACGTCGCAGTCGACGGTGATCTGTACGTCGGCCAGCAATTCGAGACGGGTCACGGTTCGAAGCGAGCGACCAATCAGGCGCTGAATCTCTTGGGTTCGACCCGACTGCTTTCCCTTCGTTGCCTCTCGACCGGCCCGATCGGGTGTGGAACCTGGGAGCATGGAGTACTCGGCCGTGACCCAACCTTTGCCGGAACCGCGCAACCACCGAGGGACGTCTGTTGCAACCGACGCCGTACACAACACGACGGTGCGACCGAAGCTCACCAGGACCGATCCAGCGGCCATCTCGGTGAAATCGCGCTGAAACGAAAGTGGACGCAGTTCATCGATGCTTCGTCCGTCGGCGCGTAAATGTGACATTGATCTCCTCTGGTCGCGAGTACAGCAAATCAACGGTACCGGAGATTGAACGACGTCGATGACTAGAAGTAAATGATCTTCTTCGATCGTTCGACAACGTCGTCGATATCGTCACTCCACGCGCCCGTCGATAGGTACTTCCAGCCGTCGTCACAGACAATCGTGACGATGGTTGCGTCCACGTCATCAGGAATTGTGTTGGCGCACTTCACGGCGCCAGCCATTATGGCGCCCGAGGACAGTCCCACAAACAGTCCAGTTTCGGTCAGGCGCCGCGTCCACTCAATTGACTCTCGAGGTCGTACGACGACGCGCCGATCTAAAAGTTCCGCACCGTGGTTGTCAGTGAAAATCGGTGGGACGTAACCGTCTTCGAGGCTGCGCAATCCGTCAACCATTTCACCGCTCGGTGGCTCGATTGCCCAAAGTTGCACGTCGGGCTTGTGTTCTTTTAAGTAGCGTCCGACGCCCATCAATGTCCCAGAAGTGCCCAGACCAGCAACAAAGTGCGTAATCTCTGGCACGTCCTTCAATATCTCAGGGCCGGTCGTGGTGTAGTGCGCGAGCGGATTCGCGGGATTGGCGTACTGGTAGAGGAAGACCCACTCGGGATGTTCACCACTGAGCTTCTGGGCAAGTCGCACCGCCCCATTGGAACCTTCTGATCCTGGCGAGTCGATAATCTCTGCACCCCACGCCAGCAGCAACTGTCGCCGTTCGGGAGAAACGTTGGACGGCAGCACAACTTTTAGGTGATATCCGCGCAGGCGACAGACCATGGCGAGCGCGATCCCGGTGTTGCCCGACGAAGGCTCAATCAATATCTGATCGGGCTTGCCGACGATCAATGTTCCGTCGCGCTCGGCCGCCTCAATCATTGAGAGAGCAATGCGGTCCTTCACCGATCCCGCTGGGTTGCGACCTTCGAGTTTGGCGAGAATCGTGACATTTTGCTTCGGAGACAGCGTGCTGACGTCAACGATCGGAGTTGCACCGATCAAGTCGAGTACTGATGCGTACCGAGTCACTACAGGGCGCCTCCAGCCACGGCAGGTAGCAGCGTGATCTCATCGCCGTTTTCAACGGGGGCGTTGACGCCACCCAGGTATCGAACATCGTCGTCATTCACGTAGACGTTCAAGAAACGATGGAGGGTTCCGTCATCATTCAGCAACTGGCTTTTGACATCGGGATGCCGTGCAGTGAGGCGATCGAGCACCTCGCCAATGGTGGCACCCTCCACCGAGACCGACGCGTCGCCGCCCATGACCGGTCGAAGAACTGTGGGGATTCGAACTTTTGCCGTCATGACAATTCCTTTTCGCGAGACTATTCCTGACCAACTGAGTCAACATTACTTGCCAAACGCGAGATCGTGTCGTTATTTACTGCTCGGGTGGTCGGAAATACACGGTTAACTGCAGAGCGCCACCGACGACTCCGATAATGACTGCCGAGCACAACCCCATTGCAAGTGACCAACTGTGGTGAGGCCAACCACCGTCCAACGAGTAGTTGCAGCTCCCAATGTCGTGCATACTTATGCCGTGACGTCGACCGCGATGTTGTACGTAATCCTTGGACCCCTAATCGAACGTTGATCAACCGGAACGTCAATGTGAACGGAAAGCCGAGAAGGCCAGCGATAAAAATTACCGTTCACGAGGTATCCGAAATTCTCACACCACGTTCATCACGCCCGAGAGCCACGAACCTCACCGCCGATCTTCTCTTCGGACACTGTCGAATCAATAATTCGGAAACTTCGAATGACCGTGGGTACGTCGCGCAACGACACGACGACGTAGTGCCACTCCGAGTCGGGCACTTGACGCACGTCGGTGGGACTCGGGTACGCCTCGGAGTGAGTGTGTGAATGAAACACGCCCAGCACGGTCAGCGATTCGTCGTCGGCCCGGCGGTAGGCGCGCAACAAGACTCGGCTGTCGATTTCGTAGATCTTTGCCGAGTCGGCCACGTTCGGGCTCGCGACGACGTCGGTTACCTCACCATTCGCAGAACCGAGCAAAAGTCCGCATCCTTCGTTTGGTAGCGCGCGAATACAGGCGGCCACAATCGCGTCTCGATGCAATGGCGTCAGGGTCAGCATCCGCTCACCTTACCTACGGACCCATGGTTCACCGTTGTACATCACTACGCTTGCTTCGTGGCAAGGGCAAAACAAATACAGGAACGGCGCGCCAAGAAGCGCGACGAGGTCGGCGGCGGTGATCGTGTGGTGGCCACCAACCGTCGCGCCCGTCACGATTACGAGATCATCGAAACAATGGAGTGCGGCATCATGCTCACTGGCTCTGAGGTCAAGTCGCTACGCGAAGGCAAGGCGCAGATCACCGAGAGTTACGCGCGGTTTGACAACTCCGAACTTTGGCTCTACCAGACGCATATTCCACCGTGGGTTTTTGCCGTGGGATTTGGGAGCCACGACCCCGATCGTCGCCGAAAGCTACTGGTCCATCGAAGCGAAATTGACGATTGGCAGCGTGAAACGAAAACTGAACCACTGACGATGGTCCCCCTGAAATTGTATTTCAAAGAGGGCCGCGCGAAGGTTGAACTGGCTCTCGTGAAGGGCCGCAAGCAACAAGATCGTCGCCAGGCCCTCGCCAAGCGCGATGCGGAGCGAGAAATTGCTCGATCCGTTCGAAATACTGAGAGATATGGTTGATGCGCCCGCAGTCGCCAGCGCAATCTGCACCTCTTGATTGGCTCGTGAAATAGTTCGGGGACAACTAGTAGAATGTGTGAGCGGTCACGTTGGTCGTGTGTTAACGAGGGGATGAATGGTTTCGACATTGGTCGTCGAGGTGAAAGAAGCGAGCCGTGGTCTCCGGAGCCACGTAAAAGAGCCGGAAAAAATAAATAAACGCCAAGCCTCAGCTTGCGCTTGCTGCTTAGGTAGCAACATCCGCCTAGACCCAGCCCTGCGGTTTAGATATCGGGTGTCATTAAGTAGGGCTTACCAACGAGACTCGTTAGTGGTTTCGCCGGGACAATTTAGCTAACTAAGGAACGACATCGGCGCTAGCAGTAGTGCCGTTCCCGACAACTTTCTGCCAGCTGCGCTCGGAGAATGTTCACTAAGAAGCTGATGGACCTGGGTTCAAATCCCAGCATCTCCACGCATAGCCTGACCAGGAAATATACTGGTCGGACTCGTTACCTTGTGCGAACTGCCCGTCGGTCAGTCGTCCTCGACGATGTGCTCTTGGCCGGTGCCGTTACAGATCGCGCACCGCGTACTCCCTTGACACCACGCGCAGTTGTTGACGCCATCGCGCCCTGACCCGTAGCAGTGGGCGCAGGTCTTGCGACCGCCGCACTCAGTGCACGTTTTCGTGGCCATTCCTACTGCCTACTACACCTGAGAACTTGGCCGACTGGCGCGCTCACTGCATAGCGCACGGTCATGTTGGTGATCAATCGCGTGGTAGTCGTGGGGTAAGCATGCTTAAGGGCGCACTCGGCCTCCCAACGGCCTTCGTCGAAATGGCCGTCGAGGCTCTCCCGTACGAG
>JBBQGY010000143.1:0-4729 GCA_038323435.1 Acidimicrobiales bacterium | reverse complement strand
ACAGTACGAAGTCGAGTGGGTCGCGCTTCTTGGGATCGTCGGGCCGACCACCGTGCAGCGCGGCGAGTTCAATCATTTGTGCACGGGTCGCGTGACTCACTTGACCGAACCGCGGAAATTTTGAGACTTCAAAGTACACGTAACCGTCAACTTCGTAAGCCACGCCCTGATCAAAACTCTGGCCAATCAGCGTGAGAATTTCGGGTATGGCACTGGTAGCGCGCGGCTCGGAAAACACCGGTAACAAATTGATCAGCTGCATGTCGCGATCAAACGTCGACATCTCTTGAGCCGCGAGGTCGAGGAAGTTGACGCCGAGTTCACGGGCCTTGCGCAACATGTCGTCATCGACGTCGGTGACGTTGCGCACGCAGCGCGTCTCGTGGCCCGCGTCGCGCAGCCGGCGCTGGAGCACGTCAAAGGAGAGGTAGACGAACGCGTGACCGAGGTGCGCGGCGTCATAGGGCGTGATCCCGCAGCTGTACAGCGTCACCACGGGTCCGGCGTCGAGGGTGAAGACGCCCTCTCGAGCGGTGTCGTAGAGACGCATTGTTAATCGAGCCCCGCCATTTTGACGTAACTATGCGCCTTGTGGCGGATATTGACGGAAATGCACACGGCCGTAAATGCCTCCACAGCGCTCGCGAGCGACATTGATCCGGCCACCACCGAGTGCAGACCGTCCACCTCGTCGATCAACGTAGCGACCTGCGTGCGCGCGTCGGGCGAGTCCGAGAAAATGATCACGTCGGCGGCGAGTCCGCTGTCGAGGTCTTCCATCAGTGAGGCCGGAAGATGGTGAAACGCACCAACAACTGTGCTCTCGGGTAGCGCGTAGGCAATCTGGGCCGCCATCGAACCACGCGGTGGATAGAGCGCCACCATTTCTCGGCCCTCGCGAACCAGTGCGTTGACCATGGAGACCACGATCTTGTGCGCGAGGTTCGCCCGAAGTGCCACGACCGTCGCCACGCTGGAGTCCCACGGCGTGGCGACGACGATCAATTCGCACGAGGCGGCGTCGTCGTTCGACGCGCCCCGTACCGAGCCCGAGCCTCGAACGCTCATCGCACCGGCGACGGCGGCGGCGCGATCGGCGTCGCGCGAACCAATAGTGACGTCGTGTCCCGCACTGGCAAGTCGCAACGCCACGCCACGTCCCGCTGGTCCGGTCCCGCCCAGTATGCCCACTCTCGCCATCGTCGTCCTCGTTGAAATAGATGTTGGCAAGTACGCTAACAAGATGGCACTACTCGATGGTCACCGACTGCTGATTACCGGTGTACTCACCGACGACTCGCTCGCCTTCGGCATCGCTCAACGGGCCCTCGAAGAAGGTGCGGTCGTGGCCCTCTCGGGCGCCGGACGCGGCACGTCGCTGACCCGTCGGACGGCACGCAAACTAGGCGACGTCGGCGAAATCATCGAACTGGACGTGACCAATCCGCGCGAAATCGAGTCCGCCGTCGCCGAAGTCGGGCAACGATTTGGGCGGCTCGACGGTCTCGTGCACGCCATTGGATTCGCCCCCGCGTCGTGCCTGGGAAATGGCATGTTTGTCGCGCCGTTCGAGGACGTCGCCCTGGCGATGCAGATCTCGACGTATTCACTCGCCGCGCTCGTGGGGGCCTTTCGACCACTCCTGCAAAAGAGCGAAGCACTCGGCGGCGCGTCGGTCGTTGCGCTCGACTTTGACGCGAGCCGGGCCTATCCCACGTACGACTGGATGGGCGTGATGAAGGCCGGTCTCGAGTCGCTGGGTCGCTACATCGCGCGCGAAGTGGGACCGGACAAAATTCGCGTCAACATGTTGGCCGCCGGCCCAATTCGCACGATCGCGGCGAAATCAATCCCCGGGTTCTCGACTTTCGAAGATACGTGGGACGAACGTGCGCCACTCGGCTGGGACGTGTACGACTCGAGTGCCGTCGCCGACACGGCCGTCGCGATGCTGTCACCGCTCCTTCGCGCGACGTCGGCGTCTATCATCCACGTCGACGGTGGCGCGCACTCGATGGGCTAACGCTCCTGGTCCGCGAACTGAGTTTCGTAGAGGTCGCGATAGACACCACCCTCGGTTAAGAGTTCCGCGTGCGTTCCCTGTTGCACGATGGCACCCGCTTCGACGACGAGTATTTGGTCGGCGTTTCGAATGGTGGAGAGTCGATGAGCGATCACGAGCGAGGTGCGCGTGGACATGGTCTCTTCGAGTGCGCGCTGCACGGCCGCTTCACTCTCGGTGTCAAGGTGCGCCGTTGCCTCATCGAGTACGACCAGTCGGGGCGCCTTTAACAAGAGACGCGCGAGTGCCACGCGCTGCTTCTCACCGCCCGAGAGGCGGTAGCCACGTTCACCCACCACCGTGTCGAGCCCGAGTGGCAGGGACTGCACGAGCTCCCAAATCTGGGCGGAACGTAGCGCCTGCTCGATCTCGCAGTTCGTGGCGTCGGGCTTGGCGAACACGAGGTTCGATCCGAGGGTGTCGTGAAAGAGGTGCGGATCTTGGGTAACGACGCCGACCATGGCGTTCAATGACGAGGTCGTCGCCTCACGAATGTCCACGCCATTGATCGTGATGCTGCCCTGATCAATGTCGTAGAGACGCGACACCAACATGGAGATCGTCGTTTTTCCGGCACCACTGTGGCCAACGAGTGCGGTCATCGTGCCCGGCGCAATGGTGAACGTGACGTCGTGGAGCACGTCGGTGCGCGGCGTGTCATCGAGGCGCGCGACCGCCTCGAGTGACGCCAGCGACACCTCTTCGGCTCCGGGATACGAGAAGTCAACGTGATCGAAGCGGAGTTCCGCGGGACCGTTGGGAATGTCGTGGGCCGTCGGACTCTCCTTGATCATTGGCTCAAGATCGAGCACTTCGAAGAGACGTTCAAAGCTCACCATGGCCGACATGTAGTCGACGTTGAGATTCGATAGCTGCGTGAGCGGCCCGTATAGTCGCGAGAGATAGGCCGTCAATGCAACTACGGTGCCGACCGCGAGCGTACCATGCAGTGCCTGCACGCCACCAAAGCCGTAGGCGAAGGCGGTCGCCAGTGACGCGGTGAGCGAGAGGGCTATGAAGAAAAAACGCTGGTACGTCGCTTGTCGAATCCCAATGTCGCGGACCTGGGAGGCACGACTCTCGAAGTAGTGCGACTCCTCTTGTGGCCGACCGAAGAGCTTCACCAGCATCGCTCCCGACACGTTGAACCGCTCGGTCATGACCATATTCATTTCGGCGTTCAGTTCCATTCCGCGCTGAAAAAGGGTGCCCAGTCGGCGACCGACTCGGCGAGCCGGGATCAGAAAGACCGGGAGCAAGATGAGCGACACCAGCGTGATTTGCCAACTCAAGACGAACATGGTGGCCAGCACGATGGCCACCAAGATGACGTTGCCGACCACATTCGAGAACAGGTCCGTGAAGGCCTGCTGCGCACCAATCACGTCGTTGTTGAGCCGACTAATCAGGGCACCGGTCTGGGTACGAGAAAAGAAGGCAATCGGCATCTCTTGAATGTGGCGGAAGACCTTCGCGCGAAGGTCGTAGATGAGACTCTCTCCAATGACGGCCGATATGCGCCGCTCGAACAGTGAGAGCACGGCGTCAAAAATCGCGAGGCCGGCCGTGAGGACCGACAGCCAAATAATGAGGTGTTCGCGGTGGCTCACGGTGCCACGCCGATGACCAGTACTCGTCAGCGTGTCCACGATTACTCGCAACACCAGTGGCGCCACGGAACTGACAATCGCGCCGAGGACCACCGCGACGAGAAAGACCACGAGCACTGATTTGTAGGGTGTGGCGAACTGAAGAATCCGAGGCAACGTGCCGCGTTTCACCCGATGTTCGAGCAGCGAACGGTCCCGTCGCATCGAGCGCATGCCCATCCGTCCGGCGCTCATCGCGCCACTTCCTCCGTGCATGCTCATGACGACTCCTTTGCTCTGAGCAGTGTAGGAAGCAAACCGCGTTGGCGAACGCGAGGGTAACCAACGTCCGGTCTCTCTAATGGCGCGAGTCAGCCGTCGAGTTGAGTGTCCGACGCGGCGCACGATTCCACGAGAACGTCGACGAGACCCTTCACCGACCACGACCGCAGCCACACCGGATTCTCTGACTGCTCGCCCAATACTTCAAAGACGACGTCGCACATCATGTCCACGAGTCGGACGAGACCGGCGACGTCGTGGCTCTGTACGCGCCAGTTGGGAGAAACGTCCGACGGCTCCTCCCAGCCGAGGTAGCGTAACGCCTTTTCATTCTCTCCACTCAGGGCTACGACGTCGCCACAGTTGACGTTGGAGATCACCTCACCGATGATCGCGCCGTCGGATGCGACCCAGAACTGGACATAGCGGTCATCGGCGAAATCAACAATCGCGACGAGGCACCGTGGATCGGCCGCCATCGCACCGAGCATTTCGGGCAGATTCGCCACGAGATCTCCCACGCGCGAAACCACTCGATTCGATGATCCAGTTACGTGCACCAATCCCATGCACTCAACCTAGGAACGCACTGTCACACTACGAAGTGAGTGCACTCACCACGATGATGACCCCGAGGGTCATCATCACGCACGCTCCCACGGTGCGCAACACCACCAGTCGGTGCGGCGATCCCGACAGCCATTCGCGCGCTGTACCCGCGATGATGCCCCACGTGCCGTCACTGAGGAACGCCATGACGCTAAAGACTGCGCCAAACAACAGTAACTGGACCGTG
>JBBQGY010000142.1:0-4747 GCA_038323435.1 Acidimicrobiales bacterium | reverse complement strand
GGGGGTGGGGTTCGTCGGGCCCGTCGTACCATCGCGCCAGCCGTTCGTCGGGTACCCGTTCTGTTCCCAGTACCCCGGTTTCACTTGATCGATGACGCGAATCGCCGACAACCACTTGAGGGATTTGTACCCGTACATCGGAGCGACGTACAGACGAACCGGTCCTCCGTGGTCGGTCGTGATCCGACCCCCGAGCATCTCGTACGCAACGAGCACGGTCGGCAGGCGGGCCTGGTCGAGCAGCAGACTTTCGGTATCGGCACCATCGTAGGATTCGAACTGCAGCGCAATCGCTTCAGGCTTCACGCCAACGAGATCGAGGATGTGCGAGAGCTGCACTCCCCTCCACGCAACCCCGGGAACGGTCCAGCCGGTTACGCATTGGAATGTTGCGGTGAGATCAGTCGACGGCATTGCTTTGAGGTCGGCCAAGGTGAAGGTCATGGGGTGGTGGACAAGATCACTGACCTTGAGGCGGTAGTCCTTGTCCTTGATAACTGGCGAGGTCCCGGTGATCGTGTAGAAACGAAAACGGGAGCCACCCGGGAGCAAATTGGCTACACCCGATCCAAAAACGTCACCAACAATGCGCTGAATGCCGTTCCCGAACAGCACTCCGGTTGCGCCGAGCGCCGCGATGCTGAAAAACGTGCGCCGACCAACGGCGACCTTGGCGCCGCGTCGCCCACTCTCGCGCGAAGAGTTGTCCATAATCACTGAATTGTACTGAATGGTCCACTCTCCTCGTTCAAGACTTTCCGTTTCGCTGGCGTCAATCTGCCCGCTTCGCGCACTACTAACTCGAATGTCTTGCGAGACCCCTACCACGTTACAGATTTCTTACCCACTACGAGTGGGTACGTTCCAGAAGCCGGGATCTCGTGCGACGAAGGTCGCGTCCACGCCCGCGAACACGTCCGCCACGTGGAAAAAGCTCCCCCGTACTCACTTTCGATGACCTTGCCATCTCGATCTGCGACTTCGGCATTGAATGCGCAGTGGCGCCTTCTCGAAAACTCGACGCCGCAAAACATGAACTCGAATCGCGCACCATATTCGCGCGCTGCAATTCTCGTTGGCGTCGCTCGCGTCGACAGCATCCGAACAGAGCCGAGCGAAGACCTAAGATCACCTGGATGGAGCTGGCCCCGACCCAGGATTGGATTGACGTTACGACGTCGTCGATCTCGCCCACGGCCCTCATAGAGTGGGCGACGCGACCCGAATGCGGCGCGGTGGTGACGTTCTGTGGAACCGTTCGGCGCACGTCGACAACGCACGACAACGTTGAGGCCCTCGAGTACGAGACCGATGAAGCCATGGCCCGCCAGCGCATGGCCCAGATCGTCGCAACGGTGCGCCGGCGCTGGCCATTGACTGAAGCCGTCGCTCTCCACCACCGCATCGGGAGAGTCGAACTGGGCGAGACCGCCGTAGTGGTGGCAGTCTCGAGTCCGCATCGACAAGAAGCATTCGAAGCGGCACAGTTCTGCATCGACACGCTCAAGGCAAGCGTCCCCTTATGGAAGCGAGAAATCTGGGCGGAGGGATCGGCCTGGAGTGGCGACGCGAAAGCGATGACGGAAGTTCCTAAGTGATAAGTACTCGACGCCGCAACGTCGTGCCGACCGGCGTTGCACGATCATGATCACGCTCGAGGAGGTTCTGCGGCTCGTGTGTGACGATCTCGTTCCACTTCCCTCGGTCGAATATTCAGTCGCCGACGCGCTCGGCTGCGTCAGTGCACGTGAGGTCGTCGCGCGCGAAGCACTGCCGGGATTCTCCAACTCTTCGATGGACGGTTTCGCCCTGCGATCGGTCGACACATCAGGCGGTCCGACGCGCTTGACGGTGGTCGACACGGTGCTGGCGGGCGACGTATCAACCACCACCGTCAACGAGGGTGAAGCGGTGCGAGTAATGACCGGAGCACCTCTTCCCGATGGAGCGGACTGCGTCTGCATGATCGAAGAGACGACGATAGAGGCCGATGGCCGGTCCGTGATGATCAATCGTTCAATTGGTGTCGGCCAGTTCGTGCGACGTCTGGGCGACGACGTGACGGTCGGTCAGTCGCTGATCGCGTCGGGAGAAAAAGTGACACCGACGGTCGTGGGTGTCGCGAGAGGACAGGGACTGAAATCCCTACACGTTCACCCTCGACCTCGCGTGGGAGTGATGTCCACGGGCCACGAGCTGGTCGACCACGACGGGCCACTTCCGAGCGGCAAGATCCGTGACATCAACCGGCCCATGCTGCTCGCGTTACTGCGAGACTCGGGTTTCACGCCGGTCGAACTCGGCATCGTCGAAGATGACGTATTGGCGATCCGGTCTACTTTCGAGCGCGCGTGCGACACGTGCCACGCGGTGGTGTCGACCGGAGGGGTCAGCGTTGGCGACGTGGACTTCGTGAAAACCGCGCTCGCCGAACTCTGCGGTCCGCGCGCGCGTTCGATGCAAGTCGCAATGCGGCCAGGAAAGCCTTTCACTTTCGCTACCGCCGGTTCACCGTCCATCCCCCTTTTCGGGCTGGCGGGCAATCCGGTGTCGACACTCGTCGGTTTCGAAATGTTCGTGCGCCCGGCCCTGCGTCGCCTCGCCGGCCATCGCGGCCTCGAGCGTCCCCGCCTCAACATGGTGCTCGACTGCGACCTCGCTCGCAACGTCGACGGACGACTACACCTGGTGCACGTCGTCGCGCGAATCCGTTCGGACGGTCGGGTTCACGTGGAGCGAGCACTGCGACAGGGTTCTCACCTACTGAGCGCGGTGACGCAGGCCAACGCGCTCGTCATGGTCCCCGATGGCGAGGGGCTTCGAGTGGGCGAGACCATCGCTGGGATATTGCTCGAACCCGATGACGTGATGGCGAGTCATGACGAGTAGCGACGTGCGTGCGCACTTCGAAATGCGAAAGCGCGACCGAAGTACCGTCACGGTCACTGGGCGCTGACGTGGCCCAGCTTCGCCTCTTCGGGCCGGCGCGCGAGGCCGCCGGACGCGCGAGCGACGACGTCGACGGCGCGACGGTCGCCGCCGTGCTCGCAGCGGCCACCGCTCGATACGGCGACTACTTTGCCGCCGTGGTGGCGGTCAGCAGCATCTGGGTCAACGGCGAGGCCGCCGAACAGAACAGTCCCGTAGACCCTCAGGACGAGGTGACCGTACTGCCTCCCGTGTCGGGCGGGTGTTGACTGGTCTGTCCGTTCAGCAATTCGAGGGCATGCTCGAGGATGTCGGCGACCGCGTCAAGGTACTCGAGTGCTCCTTTAGGTGAACCGGGCGTGTTGAGAATGAGGCAACGCCCCACGATCCCCGCTCGAGCTCTCGAAAGTCGACCAAGAGGGTTCGCCAATCGCATGGCCTCGGCCAGGCCGGGTGCCTCACGTTCGAACACGAGCAACGAAGCCTCGGGCGTGAGGTCGCGCGGCGAGAGGCCGGTGCCCCCTGTCGTCACCACGAGGCCGGCGAAATCCTGCGCGAACGACCGCAGTGCACCAGCCACTGAATCGATGCCATCGGGCACGACCCGTTGGTCCACGACCTCAAAGCCGGCCTGTTCGAGTCGCCGAGCGATGAGCAACGCCGACCGGGCGTCGTTCAGACCGGCGTGCACGGAATCCGATACCGTCAGGATTTTGGCGACAAGGGCCATAGTCAGATCGTAGATGACGTGCTACTTCGCGCCGACACGGTTGGTCGGGGCCGAAATTCGCAGCGCAGTACGTGGACGATTTTCACGGTCATCGGCGCCCCACGATCTACTTTTCGCCAAGTGGTCCCCGTCCTGCACGTCGAGTGCCGGAGTTTGTGCTCGTGGTCCCACGGAGCGGTGAATCTCTCACAAATGGACCCATGGAAATCGAGAGGCCGTCTCATTTCCACCGCACAATTCGAATTCGCGCAACGTGCGCTGGTTTCGTACCGCACCCACGAGATCGAAATAGCTTCGCCCAAGCATCAACTCGTTTTCGTATCTCACTGTTGCTACGTAACATTCGCCTCGAGCGTCGTAGTTCTATCCGTCGCCAATGACGACTAAGGCACGCTGCTGCCACCTGGCTCGCACGACACTCTTTCGGTGCGACCACGTACGACACCGCTCGTGGAAGATTGCTCTACTGTAGAGGAGCGAGACCCGGCACTGGGCGTAGCTATCTGAAACGGGTGAACGAACGATGACCAAGCTCGGTCCTACTACTCCAGTGATCGCTATTGTGCGACGTCCGTGTAATCGTGCGTAGGAGTGGAACTGACTGGGTGACGGCGGCATTCGTATGACGGTCGAGCCACTTCCCGAGCGGGTCGGGCTAGGCGAAGCAGCCGACATACTTGGCGTGCACTACATGACGGCGTATCGCTACGTGCGCACCGGAAAGTTAGCCGCCAAGCGCGAAAGTGCACGATGGTCGGTCGCCGTTGACGATCTCAAACGACTCCAGCCCTCACCGCCGGGACGCTCGAATGGCTCGTCACTGCCACAACGTCGAACGCAAATGGCGAAGCGCATGATCAATGGTGACGATGCCGGCGCGTGGCACTTCGTCGAAGCGGCGCTCACGTCGGGGCGCACACCGTCAGAGGTGTACGCCGAGATAGTTGCGCCTTGTCTTCGATTGATCGGTGAGCAATGGGGGTCGGGCCAGATTTCAGTTGCCGAAGAACATCGATCATCGGTGGTGGCGTTGCGTATTATTGGCCGACTCGGACCGCAGTTCACGCGCCGTGGCAAGTCCCGGGGCAC
>JBBQGY010000141.1:0-4750 GCA_038323435.1 Acidimicrobiales bacterium | reverse complement strand
CGTCGCCGTCGGCGAAATGCTCCGCGATGGTCAACACGTCGGCGACGGCTTGGGTCGGATGCGCGACGTCACTGAGGAGGTTAATGAGTGACATGTGCTCATTAGTCGCGGCGCGAATGCGCTCGAAGACGTGATGGTTGCGCACTCGAAGTGCGGCAATTGCGTACATCTGCGCGAGAGTACGACCAACGTCTTCGGCGCTCTCGCGGGTGTCGAGACCAATCTCTTCGTTACTGAAGAATGTGGCGAAACCCCCCAGCTCGTGAACCGCCGTGGAACTCGACGCGCGCGTTCGAAGACTCGGACGTTCAAAGACCAAAGCGACGCCCTGTCCCTTCAGCGTTTCATCGTTAAGCGGACTCGTCGCCAAGTTGTAGATGCGGTGAAGGTCCGACTGGCTCTGTTCGTCGATGGTGAGAAAGTGTCGACTCATTGAAGTACCTCCGTGGTGGGAATTGAACCCGCGAGGGCTCCGCGAAGCGCGTGGGACCGTGTGCCGTTCGCCATCACGATTCGGTGCGCGCCGCCTTCGAGTGCGTGCAACGCCGCGGACATTTTGGGCAGCATTCCTTCGCGCACAGCTCCCGATCGCTTCATTTCCTCAATCTGCGTGGACGTCACCGACGCGATAATGCTCTGGGGATCGTCGGGATCAGCACGTAACTGATCGACGTCACTCAACAACACCAGCACCTCTGCGCCGAGGGCACCGGCGAGGGCGCCCGCGGCGGCGTCGGCGTTGCAGTTCAGAAGTTGACCGCTACTGTCGGCCACGAACGGGCACACCACCGGCGTCAGATTGGCGCCCCACAGGATGTCAATCACGTCGCGACGTACCCGAGGTGAGAGACCCGCGCGATCGAACGGCTCGCCAATTGACTCTGATTGCATCAACTGTCCGTCGACGCCACTCAGCCCCACACTCGCGACACCCGCATGATTTAAGGCGGCCACGATGCTCGCGTTGACGTTGCTCAGGGCCATGACCACGTACTGCATCGTCCTGTCGTCAGTGATCCGTAGGCCGTCGTGGAACGAACCCTCAAGTCCCACGTCGCCCAGCAACGCCGCGATCTGCGGTCCGCCTCCGTGGACGACGACGACCTGTCCCGCGCTGTTTTGGATCTCGGCAATGTCGCTGGCTAAGTCCATCAACACCGAAGCATCACTCGCCAGGGAGTCGAGCGCATGGCCACCGACTTTCACGACCACGCATCTCATGGCGTGACGCCCGTCAAGGGAAGTCCAAGAGTCTCATCACGTCCGGTCGCGACGTTCCACGCTTGAATGGCCTGTCCGGCCGCACCTTTAATGAGGTTGTCCAGTGAACTCATTACGACGACCCATTTCGTCCTCGGGTCGACGCGCGCGCTGATGAAGCAGAGATTGCTGCCCACCGGATCCTTCAGAGTTGGAGGCTCGTCGGTCACGAGGACGAAGGGGTCGTTGGCGTAGGTCGTACGCAGCACGTCTAGTGCATTTTCGGTGGTGAAATTCGCCGTGGTCGAGCGGCCGTAGGCGGTCACCAACATGCCACGACTGATCGGCACGAGGTGCGGCGTGAACAGGAGCTGCGCGCCGAGTTCCTGTTCAATCTCTGGCGTGTGCCGATGCGTCAACAGCCCGTACGCTTCAGCGTTTTCGGCCAAGCGAGAAAAATGCAGTCGTTCGCTCGTCGCTCGTCCGGCGCCCGACGCTCCACTGAGTGCGTTGACCACGATACCGGTGCTGTCGATGAGACCACGATCAATGAAGGGACCGAGCGCGAGCGACGACGCCGTCGGGTAACAGCCGGGTACCGCGATCAGCGACGCGCCGTTCAGTTCCTTGCGGTGACGTTCCACGAGTCCGTAGACCGACGTCGCCAGAAGTTCGGGTGCGCGGTGCGCCTCGCCGTACCACGTGAGGTACTGGTCGGGGTTTTTCAATCGAAAGTCCGCGCCCAAATCAACGACCTGCACTCCGCGGGCCACGAGTTCAGGCACCAACGACTGGCTCTGACCGTGCGGCAGGGCGAGGAACGCCACGTCGAGTTCGGTTGACGCAAGCGCACTCGTTGGCGCAAATCGCGTTGAGGGGTACGCGGCCGCGAGTGCGGGCACGTGCTCGCCCACCGCCCGTCCCGCGTTCGACTCGCCTGTCGCCACCACCACGTGGAGGTCGGGGTGGGTCGCGCAGAGGCGCAGAACCTCGGCGCCGGCGTATCCGGTAGCTCCTACGATTCCAATCTGCATTATGTCATTTTATGCATAAAAAGGAGTAAAGATGCAAAAACTTCCAGATCGAGTAGCCTGTACGCGATGTCACGACGCGGCTGGGCTCTTTTTTTGGCGATGGCCGTGATTTGGGGTATTCCCTATTTACTAATTCGCGTCGCCGTGCGACAACTCGACCCCGGCGTTCTAGTGCTCCTTCGAACGGCCCCGGTGGCGATACTGCTCACGCCGCTCGTGATCGTGCAGGGAAGTGTGCGAGCAATGCTGAAGGATTTCAAGTGGATCGCCATTTTTGGGATCGTTGAATTTGGCGTGCCGTGGTACCTCATGTCGACGGCCGAGCGCCATATTTCGAGCTCACTGACGAGCCTACTGATCTGTTGCGTGCCGCTGCTCGCGGTGGTGGCCCAGAGGATACGCCGAACCGAAGAACACATATCCCCGCGCCGTCTACTCGGCCTCGGGATTGGCGCGGTGGGCGTCGCCTTCCTCGTGGGACTCGACCTTCGCGGAGGGTCGCTCACGTGGATCGCACTGATGTTGGGCGTCATTCTCGGTTACACCATCGGACCAATCATTTTGGCGGTCAAATTAACTCACGTGCCCGGCATCGCTGTCGTCGCCGGCGCCACCGCCATCGTCGCACTCATTTGGCTTCCGTGGGGCATCGTCCACTGGCCCACGCACATTTCAAGTGAAACGTGGACCTCGGTCGCGATCCTTTCCATTGTCTGTACCGCTGGAGCGTTTCTGATCTTCTTCGAACTCATCAAGGAAGTTGGATCAACACGTTCAGTGGTCGTGACGTATTTCAATACTGCTATTGCCGTCGTACTCGGCGTCATTGGATTACACGAGAGCCTCACCGCAGGCATCATCGTCGGATTTCCGCTCGTTCTCGTTGGATGCATCTTCGCCACGAGCAGCGCGAAGTCCGAACCGTCAGTTCTGGTTGTCTAACTACGAGGAAAACTCTGCGGCTACTCGCACCGAACCGTCAACCAAGAGCCACAGCGCTCCGGGTGCCGTGGCCAACGTCACTTCGTGATCGCTCTCGACGGGACCGTGGTGCGTGACGATCACTTCACGTACGGGAGTCGTCACGACTTCACTGACGGCTTGCCACACCGCCGCATTGTTGACGTGTCGCACGACGTCGAGGTCAGCGCGCCGAAGGGGCCACGGCCGTGTAACAGCGCCTTCGGCGACATTGGGTTTATCGACTCGACCCGACACTTTGCGCTGGCGTATCTGATCACCGTAGACGGCAAAAAATTCGGGGCGAATCCGTACGGGGTGGCCCGTCGGATCAATCGGAACCCAGATCGCCACCGCCTCTAATAGGAGTTGTCCCTCCACCGCAATGTCCGTCCGTCGCTCGGCCCACGCGGCTCCGTAGCCGCCGCACCAGGTCGTCACGAGGAGTCGCTCCTTAAATTGTGGCCATCGTCCACCGCTCGCTACTCGCAGCGCGGTTCGCCGTACGACCCACGTATCGGTCGCTTCAATTCCCGTGTCCTCCCAGTCGTCGGTCGCAATATCTTGTAAGAATCGGGCGACGCCGTCGGGGCGAAGGTTGCCCGACGGGTCGGCGTCACCGAGTCGTACCACGAACTCTTCGCTGAAACAGCGCCCTTCGGTGGGGAGAGGAACAAACTCCAGTGCGGGGGAAACTCTCCCAACGATCATCGTTGTCAGGCGCTTCCGCGCAGCACCGCGCCGAGCGACCGGGCCGTTTCGATGAGCAACTCGCGCGCACGAGCGACCTCGGCCTCGTTCAGTGTGCGATCGGGCGCACTGAATCGAATGGTGAACGCGAGGCTCCGAGTCGCGTCGGGCAGATTGCTCCCCCGGTACACGTCAAACAGCGTCACGCCTTCCACCATTTCGGACGCCGATTTCAAGGCGTAGGCGAGATCGGCCGCATGCACCGACGATGGCGTCACCAGCGCCAAGTCAATTGACGCGCTCGGGTATCGACTCGGCATCAGCGCGACGCCGCTTCGTCTGGTCGTCATCGTCGGGTCGGCGAGCACCTCGAGATCAATGTCCACCACGCCCACGCGACGATTGATCGCCGACGGTACCAGCACCTCCACCAGAGTCGCATCAATTTCACCGACGTAGCCAATGACCGCACCGGAGACCCGGTCCACCAAGGCGCCACAACGCGTCGGATGCAGTCCACGAGGTACGTCCGTAGGGGTACGCACTACAACGTCATCGAGCCCGAGGCGTTCAGCCAGGATTGACCACATCGCCACGGCACTCGATGCATCATCATCTTGACGGCCAAGTAGTACGGTGACCCGTTCGCGTTCGCTGGGCAGTTCGAGTTTGACCGTGCCGCCGTCTCCGCCCCTCGTACGTCGTGGAGTGCCGGTGGTGCTCGGGTGCGCGAATACCGCACCGATCTCCGCCATCACGACGTCGCCGGTCCCTCGTTCGATGTTGCGGCCCCAAGCGCGAACGAGTCCGGTCAGCATTGTTGCGCGCATGACGGACTCTTCGAAGGCCAGTGGATTCGTGATCCG
>JBBQGY010000140.1:0-4765 GCA_038323435.1 Acidimicrobiales bacterium | reverse complement strand
GGCGAACGTTAGATTTCCCGACGGGACGGTGCGAAAAGCTACGGTGTCGATATCAGCGACGTCGCCTAATTGCGTGATCTCGTTTACCAGATCTCGTGCACCGAGTTGGGGCGTCACTGTCGTGCTCGCACCCGGCGACGTCGATTTCACCGAAGCAATAGTTCCGCCGAGTGACATCACGACCACTCGCGACCGAGCACTGTTGCTACTCACTGCGTCTCCTCATCTCCACGTCGTCCCAAGGATACGGCGTTGGACCAGTGGCGAGTTGCTGGACGTCACAGTTCAATCACACAACTGGCCGCCCGGCGCGTATTCGTCGACGCGTGTCCCATAACACGACGTTCCACGGAAACTCCCGAGCGGAACGCGGCAGCACACGATTTGCTTGTGCCAACATCGCGCACATCGTGGTGAAGGCGCGTTGACGACGATCACTCCACTTGAGACCGAGCTCATCTCGAAAATTCGCGGGCAGAAAACCTGTTGTGATGAATCGGTGGGGTCGGGCGAACATGACGCGAAGCGCGAGGGGAAGGAAGTCGAGCGACGCGATGCCATAGAGAAACCTGCGCGTCGTATCGTCCATGGCGACGTGTTGTAGAGCATCGCTCCAGTACTTCTCGAAGGCTTCGCGATGCTCGGGCCACATTGATACGGGGACCTGCAGGGTTGTCGCAAAACGGGCGCTGTGTCCGTATACCGAGTCCAGCCACTCGTTGCTCGAATCGCCGTAGAGAAACAGCGCGGCGTCTTCGAGTCCGCGATACATGCACGCCCCCACCCAGAGTTGCAGTTCGGGATCAAAGGCGTTGTAATTGACCGGGCTCTCGGGACTGGAGCGAACCGATCGGTGCTGTCGATTGACCTCGTTTTTAATGACGTCGCGCTCGTGGTCCGTGCCGAATAGCGCGATCATGATGTAACCGAGGGTCGTTCGCGTGCGCTTGACGGGGTGTGCGTACAGTGAACCGCTCTCGACGGTGCTCTCGGCAACTCCGTGACCAACGCTGGGACGTGAAAGTTGCATAATCACGTTGGCGCCGCCCAACGCCAGTGACAGTCCGCTCATCAGATATCGCCGGTACTCGCCCACGTCGTCGCCGAGTGGTGCGCTCATGCCCCCACCTAGTGACCGCGACGCGCGAAGACGAAGGCAATTGCCAGCGCCATCATCCCCCACGACATCGCGCGCAACGCGTACTCGTTGGGTCTGAGTAGCGTCGTGCGATCAATGATCTCCACGGTGCCGTCGTTGAGCGTCATCTTCCCGTCGATGTCGCGCACCTTGCGGCGCACTTTTCGTACGGGCGTCGACAGACTGCGCTGGGCCGCCGTCAACGATGATGCGCCGATCGCGAGAACAACTGCCGATAGCGAGAGCGATTTGGTCTGCGCGTACGCCGACGTTAGTACCGGAAACGCACCCCATGACAGCGCAAGCCCAAGATCGGTATGCACCAGTCCGCCAAAGAGCTCGAGGTTATAGGCCAGCACGAGCGCGGCGCCAACGACAATGAAGGGCAGTAGCCCCCAGCCCACTCGGCTGATGCCCAGTGCGCCGAGCGTTACCGCGCCCGCAAGTCCGACCGCCGAGGCACTCGCAAGTACCCACGAAGGGAAATCGGTCCTGAGAGGTCGCCCCTGCAGCTCGTCGAGGGCGTGGGCGCTCACGCCTACCGCGAGAAAAAAGGCGATCAATGTCGCGATGAGCGTCGACCAATTCACCCGGGGTGCCACCATGGCACCGAGCACGACGTAGGAAAGGTGCCAACCGGTGTAGGGCGGATGCAGGACCGCGCGTATATCGCGCCATACGCCTCGCCGACCGGTGGCGTAGAACGCGGGGCCGTCGTCGAGTTCAGTCATCACCAGCCTTGATCCCCCAGATCACGACGCCTCCCCCAACGGACATAACGCGCACTTCGACATTGGTCATTCCGGCCGCTCGCCACGCGCCGGTCGTCCACGAAAGTGGGTACTGGCGATAGTGACGTGAGATGTTCGGCCCGAGGAAACGACCGACCTCGAACCACTCACGTCCTCCGGTGAGCCAACCGGCAATTGGTAAAACCGCACGCGTATAACACCACCACATAACGTGCCAGAACGGTGAGGGCGGTACGTAGAACTCGAGACTCGACATCGCGCCACCGGGACGTAGCACTCTCGCGAGCTCCGCCAATGTCGCCGCGGGGTCGTGAACGTAACGCAAGAGATAGGTGTACGACACCGAATCAAAAGTCTCGTCAGCGAACGGGAGACTCTCGGCTCGACCCTGGACCAAACGAACGCCGTTCTCCCCGCGTTCATCAAGCTTTTCTCGAGCGCGTTCGAGCATCCGCCGTGTCAGGTCAATGCCCACCACATCGGCGCCGGTCGCGCCGCGCAGGGCGAGCGCCACGCCGCCGGTGCCGCTCGCGACGTCAAGGATCAGACCTCCCTCGCGAGCGTTGACCCGTTCAACCAGCGCGTTGCGCCACCGTCGATCTTGCCCGAGCGACAAGAGCCAACCGAGCCGATCGTAACGAGCGGGCAACCCGTCGAACAGTTCGCTCGCGAAGATGTTGGGGTTCGAACCGATTTTCTGTGCCATCCACTGCCTCCGTACTAAGTAGCAGAATAAGTCGTCACGGCTCAATCCGCGTTATTTCCTGGCGAGCCGTGGAGAGCGCCCCTGCAACGAGAGTTAGCTGATGCGCACCGCAGACACCACCAACCGTTCGTTGTGGGTACTGAGATTCGAGTTCCACGACCCGGCGCAGGTCACCAGTGAAAGGTGTGCCCGGCCATCTTTGGCAGGCGTGGGACCCCGTCCGTGGGGTGGACCATAGCCATAAATGAGGTCAAGAACCGGCAGCGTTGTGCTCTGTGCGAGCGTGTACGCGTGCGTCGCCGTGACCTTGAACGTTACGGTGAGTCCCGACCGGGGGTAGTGGATGATGATCCGATTGCCTGGCACCAGGCTCGAGAGACGACCGAATACCGCGTAGCGGCCGTAGGCGTCGTCAATGTGGCCGGCGATGGTTGCGGTACCCGGCACACCGGGCAACGAACTACCTCGGTACCAAAACGTGTCGCCCCAGTTGGGACTGTTGGGTCCACCCTCGGGGGCGTACATGGCGTGCGCCGCGGTCATGCCAACGGCGAGGATGTGGCTGCTGACGCCAATGCTCGGTATTTCGACCGACATGGGCACTGCAACGGGTGCGGCCGCCAGACTCATTGTACGTGACGTCAACACCGCGGGCTGTGGCAACAATGTTGCCACGGCCGCACGAACGGTTGTCGTTGCACTAGGGCTCGCCAGTGTTGTCGACGAGAGTCGATTCTTATGAGCCTGGTGACTCACGTTCAAGAGCACGGCACTTACCGCGACGAACGAAACGACAATCAGCAACAACCGCAGACCTCGAGACTTCATACGTTCTTCCTACAGGCGACGGATCCGAATGCGACGGATTCCTTCAAACGACAACAGACCACCGCCCAAGATCATCGCAGCGATACCAACCAGTGACCAGGGTGAACTCGAGGCGCCCGGAGCCAAGGGACCGCCACCAGTGATGGGTGGCGCCACAATGGGGGGAATTGTCGTGGTACTGGTGGGCCTGGTCGTCGTGGTCGTTGGAGCCACGGTCGTTGTGGTCGTTGGTGCCACAGTCGTGGTGGTCGTAGACGTTGTCGTCGTGGTTGGAGGAACCGCGAGACAGGTCGGAGACGTAATGGTGTTGCCCTGCAGCGTTACTCCACCGTTACGGGCCAGGGCTCGTCCGTTCAACGAGGCACCAGTCGCCAAGGAAATTGATGTGAGGGCAAGGATGTTGCCCACAAACGACGTCGTGGTACCCAACGTGGCCGAACTGCCCACCTGCCAGAACACATTGCAGGCCTGTACGCCACCCGTGAGTACGACGCTGCTACCTGGAGCGGTAGTCAGTCCGCTCACTGACTGGAAGATAAAAACAGAGTTTGCGTCTCCCGAAAGTGTGACGGTGCCCGTCAGGGACATCGACGAGCTCGCGGCGTAGACACCTGGCGTGAACGTCTGTCCACCGAGGTCCGAATTTGCCGTTCCGGTGGCGATTGCGTTCATGGCCGCCAGATAGGCGGCTGTGACATCAGTCTCCGCGGTACCGGCAACCGCGTCACCAGCGTGCAGGGTCCCGCCAATGGTGCCCGGAGGAAACCCAGTGGCTGCTGAACCGGGGGAAACGTCAACGTTGCCATTTACCGTGGTGGCACCCGTATTGGTTACCGTGGTGCCGGCGACGACCGAGGACGCGGCGGCGGTGCCGAGGTCGGGCGCAGCTGTCGCTGACCAAGCCGGTGACGAGGTTAACGCCACGGTCATTGCTCCCCCGACAAACATGGTCGCGCCTAGTTGCAAGAACTTACGAGACTTCTGTATCCGTTGATGCTTCATTAATTCATCTCCCAGATTGATGCTGCAATGTGCAAAATCTTTGAAACGGTTACTACCTTGCGTCAGAAAAAGAACTGGTCGACCAAACTCCGACTTCATTTTTGCTCAGTTGGGCGACACTTTCGTACTCAAAGATCTCATTATCAACCTTCGCCAACTCTCCCAATTCCATGAGCCTTCGAGCCCAATCACTTCGTTCCGGCGCTCCCTTTCGCACGGGTGCGAGGGCGTGCGCTGGTGGCGTCACCTTTGACGATCCGCATGCCGCAGGCCTGCCACTACTACTCAGCGTACTCCCACCCGTCATTCGATCTCTTAAAACGTTAACGAATGCTGACA
>JBBQGY010000139.1:0-4782 GCA_038323435.1 Acidimicrobiales bacterium | reverse complement strand
TACCCGAGACACAATGAACGGTCAGCGAGGCTGAACGTGCTTGGCCGTTGGGCCCTTCTGGCCTTGCTCAATGTCGAATTCGACCGATTGACCTTCTACGAGAGTCTTGCGACCCTCACCCTGAATCTCTGAGTAGTGGGCGAAGACATCCGGCTGTCCGGCAACTTCGATAAAACCGAAGCCCTTTTCGTCATTGAACCACTTAACTATTCCTGTAGCCACTGCGGGCCTCCTTATTGCTTTAGATGAGCCTACAGGCCCCGTCGAGGTGGATACACCAAAATACTGAACTTGGATCCATCATGGGCCGTCCGACGAGACACTCAGGTTTCATGGTTGGCCTTGAGATTCCTGTCAGATTCAATGACTCCAACCCGTGAAATTGAGAAAATAATGGGGTTTTCGTACTGCCAACTAACCAATCCGAGCTTTCCGAAGTTCTGTACAAATGACCTCGTCGGCGTAGTGGAGTCCACCAACTCTTCACCAACATTCTGCACGGTGGTTCGTTTGGAGTTCAGGTCCGCAATGACGACCGCGGTCCCGAGACCGCGCGGTGACCATCGAGGAAGTACCTGGAGAGTCGTTCGGTGGCTTGCGAGATCCCGATTCGCGCCGTACGAACCACGGGTTCGAGCGAGTGGGGCGAGCGTGTTTCTTGAAACGTGACGGTTCGCCCGGTGCCCGAGACGCAGTCACGTCCATTGTCGGCCCCGGTAATCCCGAGGCCTCGCGTGAGATTTCCGGGGCCCCTCAGGATCGTGGTGCGTTCGCCGCGAGACGCATCGTCGCCAGAGGAATCAAGGAGTTCGGCGGCGCGAAGCAGGACGGCGCTGGCGGTGCCTTCGGGCCGGGTAACGACATTTAGACACCAATGAAGTCCGTAAATTCGGTACACGTACAAATACCCAGGTGGTCCGAACATCACTGCGCTTCGTCTAGTTCGACCACGGTACGCGTGGGACGCCGGATCGTCGCTTCCGCCGTACGCCTCGGTCTCGACGAGAAGCGCAGATATTTCAAGATCACCGTCTCGAAGAACGAGAACGGATCCAACGAGGTCACGCGCAACTTCATCGGCTGGTCGTTCGAAGAACTGGCGATTGTATTTTTTCGGTCGAATGTTCTGGGGCATCGATCTACCTCGAACTCATCTCACGCAACAAAGTATTTTGCCATTGGGTGGTGACAAATGATGGCGTCGGTGGTTTGCTCTGGATGTAATTGAAAGCCTTCGGAGACGACGACACCGATGCGGTCTGCTTCCAGTAGCTTCGCGACCTTCGCGTTATCCGTGAGATCGGGACAGGCGGGGTAGCCCCACGAGTATCGTCCGCCGCGATACTTCTGACGAAATAGCCCCGTCAGTGTGGGACCGTCTTCGTTGACGAAACCTAACTCTTCGCGAATCCGTTTATGCCACATCTCAGCGAGCGCCTCGGCCATCTCTACTCCCAGGCCGTGCAACATCAAATAATCGGTGTAGCGATTCTCGGCGAAGAGTTCCTGACAGCGTTGCGAGACACGCTCACCCATGGTGACCAGCATGAAGCTGGCGTAATCATGTTCCGGACTCTCGACGTCGCGAAAGAAATCGGCGATGCAAAGGAATGGCGTCACGTGTTGGCGGGGAAAAGTGAATCTGGTTCGTTCACTCTGGCGCGTGTCGTCAGTGAAGACAACGAGGTCGTTGCCACGCGCGGCAACGGGGAAGTGACCCCAGACAACTTGGGGCACGAGTAGATCGCCCTCTTTTGCAATGGCGATCTGTTCGCGCAGAGTGGCGCCTACGCGTACCTTGAAGGTCGGATCGTCCTCGCCGTTTTCGGGTCGAAAGCCCCACTGGTTTCGAAAGAGAGCCGTCAAGTTCAAGTACTCACTGATGTCGTCAATCGACATACCCTTGGCTACCCGACTGCCCAGAAAGGGAGGTGGGAAGAGGGGACTGTCCTGAAGAACGTCGGGACTCCTCGACGGGAGCCCCTCGGGAGATGCTTCGACGTCACCACGAATTCGTCGCGAAACTTTTCGCTGCGAAATTTCGCGACCGAACGAAGGGTCGTCTTCGTCGCTCTTTCGAATCTCACCCAGTCGGTCGAGCACGCGTAAGCCTTCGAAGGCGTCCTTGCCGTAAAATACGCGGCCGTCGTAGATCTCGCGCAGGTCGCGTTCGACGTAGGTTCGCGTCAATGCGGCACCACCGAGCAGAACCGGCACATTGCTCAACCCGCGTTCGTTCATTAGTTCGAGGTTCTCTCGCATTATCAAAGTTGATTTCACGAGTAACCCGCTCATCCCCAGTGCGTCGGCACCATGCTCTTCGACCGCGGCGAGCATTTCGTTGACTCCTACTTTGATGCCAAGGTTGATGACTTCGTAGCCGTTGTTGGTCAAAATGATGTCGACCAGGTTCTTTCCAATGTCGTGGACGTCGCCCTTCACCGTTGCGATGACGACCCGGCCGCGACCGCCCTGGTCACTCTTTTCCATGTGAGGTTCCAAGTACGCGACCGCCATCTTCATCGTTTCGGCACTTTGCAGCACGAAGGGCAGTTGCATTTCTCCACTGGCGAAGAGATCACCCACCTCGCGCATACCGTCGAGGAGCAGGTTGTTGACAATGTCGAGTGGGGGCGTGCCCCCGGCCATCGCGGCGGCGAGGTCATCTTCGAGTCCCACGCGTGCGCCGTCAATGATGCGCCGGCGAAGCCGATCATTGAGGGGCAGATCATCGAGTGAACTCGTATCCGAATTCGACGTCGACACACCCTCGAAGAGTCCCAGCAAGACGGTGAGCGGGTCGTAGTCGTCGCTTCGACGGTCGTAGATGAGGTCGAGACATACCCGGCGCGCCTCTTCGTCGACTCGGTTGAGCGGCAAGAGTTTGGACGCGTGCACGATCGCTGCGTCGAGGCCCGCATCGGCGCACTCGTGCAAGAACACGCTGTTGAGGACCTGGCGCGCAGCAGGATTAAGTCCAAATGAGATATTCGAAAGGCCGAGGATTGTGCGCACGCCAGGCAGCTCATCCTTGATTCGTCGTATGGCGTCAATTGTTTCAATGCCGTCACGACGTGAATCGACCATGCCGGTCGAGAGCGGGAGCGCCAGGGTGTCAATGAAAATGTCGTGGGGATCGAGCCCGTAGCGCGCCACCGCAAGTTCAGTGATGTTGCGCGCGGCGCGCACTTTCCACTCGGCGGTGCGGGCCTGTCCCTCTTCGTCAATGCACGTGGCGACGACCGCGGCGCCGAACTCGGCGGCGAGTGACAAGAATCCGTCGAGTCGAGTACCGGAGCCGTCGCCCTCTTCAAGATTGACTGAATTCAGTATCGCCTTGCCACCAAGCCACGTAAGGGCCTGGCGTGCAACTTTGGTTTCGGTGGTGTCGACCATGATCGGCACTGAGGACTGGGTCGCCAGTCGACTCATGATTTCGTTCATGTCGGCAATACCGTCGGCGCCGGTGTAGTCAACGCAGACGTCGAGAATGTGCGCGCCCTCTTTGATCTGTTCACGACCAATCGCGACGCAGGCATCCCAGTCGCCATCGAGCATGGCTTCACGAAATTTCTTGGAGCCGTTGGCGTTCGTACGCTCGCCCACCAGTAGTACCGAGCGGTCTTGTTGGAAATTCGTCGCCGAGTAGATCGACGCGACCGCTGGCTCGAGAATTGGTTTGCGAGTCGCGGCCTTTAATGGTCGCACCGCCTCAACCACTCGCGCCAGGTGCTCGGGTGTCGTGCCACAACAACCGCCCACGAGTTGCACGCCGTATTCAGTCACGAACTTAGAGAGGTGCTCGGCCAGCGCCTCGGGTGACAAGTCGTAGTGCATCTTGCCGTTGACCACGCTCGGGAGTCCGGCGTTGGGCAAGCACGACAGGGGCATGGGTGCCGTTTCGGAGAGTTGGCGAAGCGGTTCGTACATCTCGACCGGACCGGTCGCGCAGTTAAGTCCAATGACGTCAATCCCTAGTGGAGCGAGTGACGTAATAGCGGCCCCAATTTCGGTACCGGGCAACATCCGTCCCGTCATCTCAATCGTGACCTGGACCTGAATTGGCACGATGCGCCCGTGGCGCACCATGGCGCGATGGCACGCGGCGATTGCGGCCTTTCCGGACAACAGGTCGTAGACCGTTTCAATCAGGAGTAGGTCGACGCCGCCCTCGAGAAGTCCGTAGGCGAGTTCCTCGTAACTGGCGGAAAGATCGTCGTACGAGATCTGTCCGAGGGTGGGAAATTTCGTGCCCGGTCCCATGGAACCGGCGACGAACCGCGGAGATCCGGGGCTCGCGTAGTCGTCGGCGACGCGCCGGGCAATCACGGCCGAGGCGAGCGCGAGTTCGTGCGTGCGCTCGGCGATGCCGTACTCGGCCAAAATAACGGAGAAGGAGCCGAAGGAGTCGGTCTCGATGACGTCAACGCCTACGTCGAGAAACGACCGGTGTAGCTGTTCGATCGCCAATGGTTTGGTGACGGTCAGTATCTCATTGCAGCCTTCTAGAGCCTCGCCACCGAAGTCGTCGGCGTGAAGGTCTTGGAGTTGGAGGTTGGTTCCGGTCGCACCGTCGTAGATGAGCACCCGCTCGGCGAGCGTCGCGAGATAGGGATCGTGCTCGCTCGGGCGGGCAAACGGTTGAAAAATGTGCGACTCCATTGACCATTCAGGCTACCGGCGCGGCCGGTGCTCACTACGCTGAGGCTGTGAAGATCTACACCCGTGACGGTGACGACGGCTCGACGGGTCTGTACTTCGGAGGTCGCGTTGCCAAGAGTT
>JBBQGY010000138.1:0-4829 GCA_038323435.1 Acidimicrobiales bacterium | reverse complement strand
CATCCCTCAACCAACTGCGGGCCTCGACATCAGCAATCGCTGGTGGTGCAGTACTGCATCACGTACGTTCGCCGAAGTGTCAATCGCTCATAATGGTCGACAACGTAATCTCTGGTCCTCGGTGGGTGGCGTCGGGACTTACGTACGAATACCGGCCCCTACGCGAAGACGTCGTGAAATTGGTGGAGACCATTCATCGCTCGGGAACCCCGTTGGAGGAAAAGATTCTCGAGGCATTCGAGAATCGGGTGCTCGTCATGGCACAGCCGGTCGCCACGAAAGTCGATAATTCAGTGGTCGCCGAACCCGCAATGATGCTCGAACGTGCACGATCTCGTGCAACTGAATTGGGTTACCGGATCGTGGATGTCGGTGCTGAGATTCATGGCGACGTCGCTGACATTGTCAAGGAGTGGCACATCAGGATTCGACAAGGACTCATCTACGGAGAGCCCCTCTGCGTGATTGGTGTTGGTGAGGTGACGGTGCAGATACGTGGGCCGGGGCGCGGCGGCAGGTGTCAAGAATTTGCGTGGCGCATGGCGGGCGTGTTGAAGGATCTGGAGCGTAATGGCGTATTCGTGGCGCGCGCGAGTGACGGACGTGATTTCTTGCCCGGCGTGGCCGGAGCGTGGGTCGATCAATCGACCGTGCAACGTGCCACATCGCAGGGGCTCGACTGGGCCGAGGTCGTGGCGCAAAACGACAGCTTTCGTGCCTTAGACGCACTCGGTCAGATCATCGAAGGCGCACCGACTGGATGGAATCTCTGTGACCTTTATGTCGCATTGGTGTGAGGAGACGCGAACGTTCTAAGTGCGAAGTACCACATTCAATGGTTCTTCGCCGCTGCGCATTCTCTCAATCTGCCAGCTCAGTAACCGCGCCATTCGCGGCAGCATCGCCGGAGTCGCACCACCGACGTGCGGGGAGATAAGGACGTTGGGCAGTGAGAAAAGTGGATGGTCGCTCGGCAGTGGCTCGGGGTCGGTGACGTCGAGCGCGAGGCGCAGTCGACGCGCACTCGCGTGTCGCACGAGGGCGTCAGTGTCGGCGACCGCGCCCCGTGAGATATTGACCAAGAGGCTGTTGTCCTTCATGCGTGACAAGAACTCATCGTCGACGAGACCGGTTGTTGACTCATTGAGCGGGACGCCCACCACGACCACGTCGGCGAGGGGCAGGAGTTGGGGGAGCGACGCCAGTGCGTGGATCGTGCCACTCTCATCCGTCCGTTCGCTTCGAGCAACCCGAATGACCGTTGTTTCAAAACCCTGAAGTCGCGCCTCGATTGCCCGGCCTACACCTCCGTAGCCGACGAGGAGCACGGTGCAGTCAGCGAGACTAGGGTACCAGGCGCGGGCCCACCGGCCTTCCTGGGCCGCTCGTACGAAGTCGGAGATGCCGCGTTGGGATGCCAGGATGAGAGCGATCGTCAATTCGGCCGTCGACGTTTCGTGCACTGATGCGGCGTTAGCGAAAACGATGCCGGCCGGTAGCAACTCCTGAACTCCATCAAATCCAATGGACTGACTCTGCACGAGGCGCGTCGCCACGCTCGAGAGATTGGCGAGTCCTGCGTTCATTGCGAGATAGGGCGGCACCACGATGTCAATTGCGTCGAGCGGAGCGGGCCCCGTCATATCCCAGTCGATGATTTCTACCAGCATCGCGAGATCACCGAGTGCTGCTCGAAGTGGGCCCCTCGGCACGCTGACAATGAGATCGGGTGGATTCACACTTTCGAGCCTACCGAGCTCGCTGACGATCATTGAGTGAGCGACGTGACTCGGTGGTCAGTGCTTCACTTCGTCGTTACGCGACCAGACCTTGTCGCGTCGGTAACGATCGGGGAGCTGGTTGCGACGACGTCGGTAGAGAGTAACTACATCACTGTTCGGCTCGAACGTTTGCCCGCTGCGTTGAAGTTTCGAGAGGTCGCCCATTTCGTGACGCTCGAGGGTGACGGACGCCAATAGCGCCACTCCGCGAAGTTGCGCTTCCCTGGGCTCGGGCACCTGTTCCACTACGCGTTCGAGCACGTCGGCGTAGATCTGACACCACAGTGTGGACTGCGCACCGCCCCCTAAAAGGCGCACGGGCGTCAGTGTCCGGCCGGCGAATTTCTCCACGTATTTGAAGAGCCACGCGCTGTTCGTGGCCACTCCTTCGAGCACCGCGCGAATGAGATCGGCGTTATTGGTGGTGACTGAAAGGTTGTTGAATCCAGCGCGTACTCGTTTGTCACTTACGGGCGAACGCTCACCGGCGAGCCAGGGCGTGAAGACGACACCGTTCGCACCGGGAGGCGACTGGCGGGCCCGTTCGGTCATCTCTGCGTAGTTGGGCGACCGGTCGTCGGTAGCGAGGACCCCGGCGAGCCACTCGAGGGCCCTGGCACCAGTCTCTTGACTATTGATCACCAAGTATGAATCGTTGGTCAATCCGGGTACCGAGACGATCGAGTTCTTGATGTCCGTTTTCTTCTTCGGAACGGGACAGCTAATCCACGACGTCGTCGAGAGTGCCAGGTGAGTGTCGTAGAGACCGGTGCACCCCGATCCAATCGTGGCCGCGTGAAGATCCGGAATGCCCGTAATGACAACCGTCGATGGCGAGAGGCCGAGGTTTGATGCGACGTGTGGCGCGACAGTGCCGACAATCGAACCGAAGGGCACGAGCGGGGGGAGCCGTTGATCGTCGATGCCGACCATGGCGAGCAACTGAGGGTCGTAGGCGAACGTCGAGAGATTTCGATTGTCGGTCATCCACATGGCGAGTCGCGACGCGTGCGTCGCGGACGCCACTCCCGTGAAGCGCATCGTCAAATAGTCAACAGGCTCCATGAACCAGCGCGTCGCTGCCGCAATCTCTGGCTCACGGTGCATGAGATAGAGGATTTGACCGACCGGATCGGCGCCGGACGACGCCGGTACGCCGCCAGTCTTTTGAATAAATCGCTTAATGGTGCGAGCACTGTAGCCCTGCACGTGACCACCGAGTGCGGTGCGGCTGAACGGACCACCGCGGGTATCGAGCCACGTGTGACACGGGCCGGTCGGTTCGCCGTTGGCGTCCACCGGCACCGTCGACGCGTATTGGCCCGTAATCGCCACGGCCTTCACCATCTCTTTGGAGACGTCGGGTCGATTGAGCAGGCGCCTCGACGCGTCAGCGATGAGGGTCCACCATTCGCGCGGGTCCTGGGTGGCACCGCCGTCGGCGGTGAAGTGCGTGACGACCAGATGTAGTTCGTGGGCGAGTATGTCGCCGTCGAGCGAGACCAGACCAATTTTTGGGCCACCGGTCCCCAAATCAATACTGAGACAGAGTTCGTTCATTGCCTGGGTATCGACGCCTGACGATCCATCATGTCGGCCATAACCGCCTTAATGAATTCGTCGGCTTCATCGTTCATGCCGCCGGCGACGCCTCCGTAAATCGCTCCCGACTTTGCCGCTTCGTCCTTGTGTGCGGTGGCGTACGCCACGGCGTCGGCGAGGTCAGTCGTCCATCGCTCGACGACTCCTGGTTGGGTTTGGGGACGAGTGACCGCCATGTGAATGGCGTTGGGATACTGCTGACCGTTGAGGCGCCACCCGCGCTGGCGCAAGAAATCGTTCACTAGGTAAATATCGAACTCGTCAGAAGTGAAGGAGAAAAGGAAACTCGGTGATCCCACGATGCGCAATGAGGGGTGAGCGCGCACCGCCGACTGCAACTTCGCCGACGTCGAAAAGATGGTCTCGGCGTAGCGCCGATAGCCCGAGCGCCCGAGGTGAACCATTGCGGCCCAGGTCGCCGCTAAGAGGCCGCCCGACCGAGATCCGTCCATGCCGGGAGAGCAGTACTTGCCACCCGACCAATCGGTTAAGTAGAAGTACTGCGAGTTGCGCAGCGATTGGTTGGCGAAGGCGAGCACACTGGTGCCCTTTAACGCGTAGCCGTACTTATGAGTGTCGGCGGAAATTGTGGTGACACCCGGGACTGAAAAATCAAAGGGGGCGATGTCGTAGCCGAGATCACGTCCGAAGGGGAGGATGAACCCGCCGAGGCAACTGTCCACGTGCAATCCAATCTCGTGTTCGAGCGCGATGGCGCCGAGCTCAGTGATCGAGTCGACGGTGCCGTAGCCGTAGTTGCAAGCCGAGCCAATGATCGCCACAGTATTGACGTCAATATTCGCCTTCACCCATTCGAGATCCACCAAGGTGGTCACCGGGTCGACGGGCGCGATCTTCATGTCGACCCCGAAGAGATGGCCAGCCTTCGCGAACGCCGGGTGGGCCGTTTCGGGTTTGATCATATTGAGCCGCGACACGCTGTTCGCGTTACTCTCCCGGTAGGCGAGCACCGCGTGGGCAATTGATCCCGAACCACCCGACGTGACGAGACCCCCGGGACTGGCGTCGACGAGCGCGTTCGCACCAAGTAGGTCGAGAGTCATCGCAATGATCTCGGCTTCGAATTTCGTCGCACTCGGACACATGTCGCGCTGCAGCGTGTTGACGTAGGAAAATTTGGAGAACGCGTCGTTCAGGAAGTCGTAGTGGTCGTGGTCACCGCAGTACATGGTGCCCGAGCACTGCCCGCTCTCCCACGAAATATTCTCACGCGACGACATATCGGACATCATCTGCAGAATCGTCTCTTGCTCGACGCCGTCCTCGGGGAGTGTTCGATGAATCTCGTACTCGTCGGAATAGGGAAATCCACTCACGGCGTCTCCTGTCGGTCTCTCGCTAGAGCGTAGAAGGAATCGAAGACACGGTCGTGATTAGTGAGTTTGGATCCGTCCCGCGCTATCGAAAAGTCCATTCAACGATGGG
>JBBQGY010000137.1:0-4900 GCA_038323435.1 Acidimicrobiales bacterium | reverse complement strand
CCCGCGAGAAGAACGTGGTCTCACATCGCTCTAAGGCGCTGCGGGCCCTGCTTCAAGTCTTGGCAGAACAATAAGTCGTTCACCGAGAATTCACCTTTAGTGTGGAGACGTGGAAGACCTAGAGATGCCGATGTTCCCTCTGGGTATGGTGATCTTCCCTTATCAAGTTGTTGGACTGTGCGTTTTCGAGTCTCGCTACCACCACATGCTCGGCGATATTGAACCGGCGCAACGATTTGGCACCTGCTTGATTGCCCGTGGATCTGACATTGGTGGCTTCGATCAGCGCACGATGGTTGGGACGCTGATGCAGATTCTTGGTTCCCAGTCACTGCCCAATGGACAGACGCTGCTCATGGTCGAAGGGCTCGAGTGTTTGGAAGTCAGGCAGTGGTTGCACGACGCGCCGTATCCGCGTGCGATGGTGAATGAACGATGCTGCGACGACATCGAGATTGACCCGGTGTTGTTGAAGTCAACCGAATCCTCCGTAAGAGCAGTTCGGGCCCTGCAAAGCGAGTTATTCGCCGACGAGTGCCTAATGAATAACTGTGACATGGACTCGGATCTGTGGGTTCGAACCTGGCAGCTCTGTGCAATGACGCCAATGTCGACGCTCGATCAGTTCAAGGTTCTGGGTCTGAGTAATCCCAACGACCGGCTTCGACTCATTGGCGAGATCTGTTGCGAGCGTTACGGGGACTACCAGCGAATGGTGGCGTTCGACACGACGCCGAGCCCGCTGGACTAGCGAAGTTCCAGCAAGTCGACCACGAAGATAAGGGTCTCGCCCGGAGCAATCACGCCACCCGCGCCAGCCTGTCCGTAGCCGAGGTGCGCGGGAATTACTAGTCGACGTCGTCCGCCAACTTTCATACCGACAACGCCCTGATCCCATCCCTTGATGACGTAACCGGCACCGAGGGAAAAATTGAATGGTTCATTGCGGTCCCACGACGCATCAAACTGTTCGCCGCTCGACACGCCAACGCCCACGTAATGCACGACGGCCGTTTGACCGGCCTTCGCTTCCTCGCCCGTTCCCACGACGATCTCTTCGACGAGCAGATCATCGGGGGCCGGGTCCAGGTGTGGTTCTACAAATGGTTTCTCAGTCATTTGTCAAATCCTTAGTAACGGCGTTCGCGCCCACCGCCGACGACGCGGACGTTTCGTGCCTCGCGGCCCTTCGGACCGGTCGCCTCTTCGAACGTGATCTTCTGACCCTGGGCGAGTGACTTGAAACCGTCGCCCACAATGTTTGAAAAATGAATAAAGAGGTCGTCGCCCTTGTCATCGCTCGCAAATCCAAATCCCTTGGAGTCGTTGAAGAAACTCACGACGGCTTCATTACCTCGAGCTGACGCACTTCGGCCGGCAAATCGCGGTTCGCGGCTCGCCGAGCGATCAGAGAAGGTCCGCTCGGTTCGTGGCGCTCGCTCGGTTCGTGGCGCTCGCTCGCTGAACGTGCGTTCGGTCCGCGGTCCGCGGTCGGGACGAGCCGGACGTTCGGCGCGCTCGGACATTGAGTGGTCGGCACGGGGGGCACGCTCAGAAAAGCTGCGCTCCGCACGAGCACCGCGCTCGGGACGAGGGGCTCGCTCTGACGAGGGACGTTCGCGACGTTCGAAGTTCCGCGGTCCGCGGTCGTGCTCGCGCGTCGTTGAACGCTCGGAACGGCCCTTTCCACCCCGGTCATCGAGTCGTTCTGACGCGACCGCGTCGTCAACGGCCCCGAGGCGAATTGCCGGAGCCACTTCACGCGGTTCAATCGATGCATTAAGTCCAAGCGCCTTTTGCATGCGCTTGACTTGGCCAATGACGTCTTCGCCAACAAGGGAGATGACTGCACCCGTGGCGCCGGCGCGACCCGTGCGACCCGAACGGTGCAGGTAGTCAGTCGCCTGGGCTGGTGGATCGTAGTGAATGACGACGGGGAGAAGTTCGATGTGAATGCCTCTCGCAGCAACATCGGTGGCGACCAGCACTCGAATTTGGCCGTTCTTCACGCTACGAAGAGCTCGTTCGCGCTGGGCTTGGGTACGGTCGCCGTGCAGGGGAACCGCAGTAATGCCCCGCTCTTCCAACTGCCGGGCCAGGCGGTCAGCCCCGTGCTTGGTGCGAGTAAAGACAATGGCGCGCTCGTATTCTTCGACGATATCGGCCGTGATTTGTGGGCGCTGATCGCGCGGCACGCGCCAGAAATAGTGATCCACATCGCTCGGGGCCTCTTCGCCCACCACGTCATGAATTATCGCGTCATGGGTGAATTCCCTGACGAGTGATTTGACATCCGGACCCATGGTCGCGGAGAACAGCATCACGTGACGGTTAGTGGGAGTCGCGCCAACGATGCGGCGGACGCATGGCAAGAATCCCATGTCGGCCATGCGGTCAGCTTCGTCAACGACCACCGTCTCGATGGATGAAAGATCGAGCGCACCTTGTTCGAGCATGTCTTCGAGTCGACCGGGACAGGCAACGACGACGTCAACGCCGAAGTTGAGTGCTTTTCGCGCGACGTTGTAGGACGTGCCGCCATAAATGCAAATGACGCGGCGCCCGCGGTCGTCGGTCAGCTGCGCGATCTCTTTTTGTACCTGTGCGGCGAGTTCACGCGTCGGCACGAGGACGAGCGCTACTGGCTTGCGAGGGCGTGCCTTGGTGAGTCGGGCCATGAGGGGGAGGCCAAATGCGAGAGTTTTACCCGAGCCCGTCGCGGCTTTTCCGACGACGTCGCGTCCGGCGAGCGCGTCGGGAAGAGCGGCCTCCTGAATAGGGAACGCTTCGGTAATTCCGCGCTCTCTAAGGCGTTCCACCAAGTTTGACGGCACGCCGAGGTCGGCAAAGGACATGGACATATGACTCCTACGAGTTGAGATGAGCCCAACTCGATATGTCACAGTCGAATCGGTCTCCACCGCAATGTGCGGCAAAACAGTTCCTCCTACGCTAGCAGAGTCACGTCGCTGACCTGACGCATGCTCGGAAAAATCTGGTGCGGGCGGAGGGACTCGAACCCACACTCCGAAGAACTGGTACCTAAAACCAGCGCGTCTGCCAATTCCGCCACGCCCGCCAGAGACTCCACTCTAGGTCGCAGAACGAGTCGTTCATAGTCCCAGACGTTAGATTGGTCGTATGAATATCACCTCAATGGCCGATGGTTACGGCGTCGTCGATCTCAATCAGCGACTCCTGCGTGAGCGAATTGTGTTTCTTGGCTCCCAGGTCGATCAAGACACCGCGAACCGAATTTGCGCCGAATTGTTACTCCTCGAAGCAGAAGATCGCGACAAGGACATCAGTCTGTACATCAACTCACCGGGTGGATCGGTGACTGACGGCCTCGCAATCTACGACACTATGCAGTACGTGAACTGTGATGTACGAACGATTTGTGTTGGCATGGCCGCCTCAATGGGTCAGTTTCTCCTTTGCGCGGGGGCACCGGGCAAGCGTTTCTCGCTGCCGCACAGTCGAATCTTGATGCACCAACCGTCCATGGGCGGCATGCAGGGTCAAGCGTCGGACATTGCGATTCAGGCCGAGCAAATTGTGTACATGAAGAAGCAGTTGGCCGAACAGATTGCTCTTCACACTGGTCAGTCGGTCGATCAAATCGAAACCGATTCGGACCGCGACCGCTGGTTCACGGCGCAAGAGGCGTTGGACTACGGCTTCATTGATGCCGTGATTGAACGTTCGGCTATTCGCCAAGGCGTGTAGTGAGCGACGCCGCCGCGGCGCGCGTACAGCGACGCTCACTCGACGGCGATGCGTTTCGCGTCGTCAGCGCTCGAGCAAGTTTACTGACGCGACTTCGTAATCTTTGGTCGCGGCGTGAACTCCTAACGAGCCTGATCAGGTCGGATATTCGGATCAAGTACAAGAACTCAGTGCTCGGCATCCTTTGGTCAATGTTGACCCCGGCACTCTTTCTCGCGATTTACTACGTCGTGTTCTCGGTATTTCTGAAAAATGGAATTCCGAACTTCGTGATCTACCTCTTCTCGGGCATGGTCGTGTGGAATATGTTTCAGAATTCGTTAAACGCCGCAACCGGCGTCATTGTGGTGCGGGCCGGCCTCGTGAAGAAAGTGTCATTCCCGCGCGAAATTCTGGCTCTCGCCAATGTCGGTGCTGCCGTTGTCTATTTTGTTATCCAAGTTGCGGTGCTCGGACTCTATTTGGTGGCGGTCGGTCACTCGCCGGCGTGGACTTTTTTGTGGATCTTGCCGTTCGCGTTCCTCGCCCTCTACCTCTTCACCGCGTCGGTGGCCATTGTGATGTCCGCGGTCACCGTGTACTTGCGCGACATGGAACATTTCATGTTGATCATTTTGCAGTTGTGGTTCTTCATGTCGCCCGTCGTGTACTCCTACGAGAATTCGATCGCGAGTTCCCTGCACCGCCGCGGCCTGGCGTGGCTCTATTTCATGAACCCCATTACCCTGATCATGCTGACTTTTCAGCGAGTCGTCTACGTCGCCACGACCGTGCACTCCACCAAATCACCGGCGATACTGAAGATTCTCCCGACGTGGCAAATGTCAACGTACTTCTACATGAACGTCGCCCTACTGGGACTAATGGTGGTGCTGTTTTTGGTGGCTGAAGTAATTTTCGGGCGGCTCGAAGGAAACTTCGAGTCGGAGCTGTAATGACCAACGTCATCAATGTTGAAGGGGTGTCCAAGCAGTTCAAGATTCACCACGGTCGCCACCAATCACTTAAAGAACGTTTGCTGCATCCCAAGTCCGGTTCCAGCGAGGTCTTTCACGCTTTGCGCGACATCAGTTTCAAAGTCGACTCGAACGAAACCGTCGGACTCGTCGGCCACAATGGTTCGGGAAAATCAACTTTACTGAAATGTATTTGCGGGGTGTTGCAGCCAACG
>JBBQGY010000136.1:0-4978 GCA_038323435.1 Acidimicrobiales bacterium | reverse complement strand
GTACCTTGACAACACTCGCCACGTGATACCTCTCCTCACCGCCGAAGAGATGCGCCGCGCCGACGCCGACGCCACTGCGCGACGAGGAACCGACGCACTCGTTAACGCCGCCGGTACCGCCGTGGCGCTCGAGGCGAAGCGAATGCTGGGCTCGTGTTACGGCGCGCGCGTCGCGGTGATCGTTGGTCCGGGTCTCAACGGCGCCGACGGGCGCGTCGCGGCGGCGTGGTTACGCGCGCGAGGTGCTCGCGTTGACGTCGTCGAGATAGCGACCCAGCCCGCAGCCCTTCACGGGTACGACGTGGTGATCGATGCGGCATTCGGTCTGGGCTGTACTCGATCGTACGAAGCTCCAAAAGTGGACGTTGCCACGCTCGTTCTCGCGGTGGATCTGCCCTCGGGCGTGGACGCCGATTCCGGAGCAATTCTCGGCTCCCCGCTCAGCGCGGACGTCACCCTCGCCATTGGTGCGGTCAAATTCGCGCACGTCGACGGACCGGCCGCCGCCGTCACCAAAGAGTTGCGATTTGCGGGCGTTGGGATCGTCGAGAAGTTTGAGAACGGGATCATGGACGACGATGATCTCGCGGGCATCATCCGTAGAGATGTCAACGACCATAAGTGGAAACACGCGATTCACGTATTTGCCGGCTCCCCCCTCATGCCCGGCGCCGCCGAACTGAGTGTGCGCGGGGCGCTCGCCGGTGGCGCATCGATGGTTCGTCTCACGAGTCGCGGTGATATTGCACCACTCATTCGTTTGCCGCCAGAGATGGTGCACGCCGATGACGGTGACGTCGATCAACGATGTCGCGCCATCGTCGGCGGACCGGGTGTTGGCCCCGGCGGCGCGTCGTGGCTCCGCGAACGACTCAATGGCGTCAAGGTACCGGTCGTCGTTGACGCCGATGGACTCGACCGATCGTTACTGCCCGCTCCCGCGAGCATGGAGGCGCGGTGGGTACTCACACCACACGCGGGGGAATTCATTCGTTTAACGGGTGAGGATCTTTCAGCCAACCGAATCGATGCAGTGAGGTCACTGGCTCGAGAGACCGAATGCGTGGTGTTGTTAAAGGGACCAACGACCATCATCGCCGATCCCTCAGGCCGCCTGCGTCTGGTGCGCTCGGGTACTTCGGCCCTCGCCACCGCCGGTTCGGGTGACGTTCTCTCGGGACTCATTGGCGCCACCATTGCGCGAGGACACGATCCGTTCACCGCCAGTGCGCTTGCCGCGCACGTGCACGGTCGCGCCGGTGCCGCGATGCCCACGTACGCATCGGCGTCGGCACTCGTTGACGCGACTACCGAGATCCTTTCCGCGTACGACGAGCCGTCACTGTTCTTTTGACGAGGAGCCGTGGCACCACGCTCGAAGCCGTTCCCGTCGAGCGCGAGGCGCATCAACGCGCCGCAGTGGCGTTATGGCCGTTTCACCCGACGAGCGCTACGTTGGAGCTGGGGGTAACAGATGTCCAGTTCCATTGACGACCGAACGAAAGAGCCGCGGGAGGGGCGAGGACTCCTCGCCCCGATGACGATCGCCTCCACGGAGGACTCAATCGATGACGACGACCCCCGCCGCCACGAATTACAGGTGTGGCTCAGCGAGCACCCAAATCCGACGGGGCGTGAACTGGCCGAGGCCGGTCTCGTCGCGCCACACCTCGCGCCGCCCTGGGGCCGAGGCGCTGACGCCGACTACCAGATTCTCATTGACGAAGAACTTCGTCGCGCCGGAATTAATCGTCCCATTAATCCGATCGGCATTGGTTGGGCCGGTCCCACAATTCTCTACGCGGGCACGACGGCACAGCAGGAGCGCTGGCTGCCGAAGCTGCTGAGTGGCGAGGAGTTCTGGTGTCAACTCTTTAGCGAACCCGAATCCGGAAGCGACCTCGCGTCACTTTCCGCTTCCGCAGTGCTCGACGGCGACGAGTGGGTGATCAAGGGCACGAAGGTCTGGACGAGTTACGCGCATATGGCGACCTGGGGCATTCTTTTGGCGCGCACGTCAAGTGAAGGTTCGCCACAGCGAGGAATCAGTTACTTCATCTGTCCCATGGGCGCGCCGGGCGTCACGATTAGTCCCATTGTCGACATGACCGGCGACCACGCCTTCAATGAGGTCTATCTGGACGAAGTCCGTTTGCCAGCCGACTACCTCATTGGTGAAGTGAATGACGGTTGGCGCCTCGCGAAAGTGACGCTCGGTAACGAACGTGTGGCGCTCTCGGGCGAGGGCGTGCTCTGGGGTCGTGGCCCGACCGCCACCGATTTAGTCGAACTCGTGCGCGATAAACATATTGCCCACACGGCAGTCGAACGCGATGACCTCGTCAAATGTTGGTCGCACGGAGAGATTCTTCGCCTCTTGCGTCTGCGACTCGTGGCCGCGGCTCGCGCCGGGCGTGAGCCGGGACCAGAAGCGAGTGTGCGCAAGGCTCTCGCCGACGATCACGGCCAGGAAGTAATGACGCTGGCTAATCGACTCGCGGGACCGACGGGGATGTTGGCCGACTACGGCCCGGGCGGCGTTGACGGTGCACAGAGTGCCACGTGGTCGTACGGTTTTCTGTACGCACGTGCACTGACGATTGGCGGTGGCACGTCCGAAGTACAGCGCAACATCATTGGCGAGCGAGTGCTCGGTCTACCCAAGGAACGCGACAACTAATTTTGCGTTGCGCAGTTCTATCGCTCGGGATCGGCGAAGCGGGCGGTGGTGAACGCGGCGGTCGTCGGTACTGCCAGCGCGAAAATCGCCAACATCAGCGTCACAATCACGAGTGACGATCCACGCACGTGGTCGCGTACGAAGGCCAGTTCGATCATTCCCGCCACCACGATGTAGGCCAGTAACTCCCATTTGAAGACCTTAAAGAAGGTTGACCAGGCGAAGTCCTTTAATTGGCTGAGCAATACGACCGACGTGACGAGTAGCACCGCTCCGGCGATCAGCAAAATCATGGAGATACCAAACGGCGCAGCGCGCGGCGTATACGAGGCGAGAAGGATTCCCCCGACGACGACGCACGCGAGCGCGATTGTGCTCAGCCATTCAATTGGTGGCAGCCCACGCCGTGTCGTCGTCGTTCCCGGGGTCGTGTTGGCACTCATCGTGACGCCACCCTGGTCATAATGACGAGCGTGGCGATTTGCAAGAGACCGGTCAGGCCCGCGGTGTAGATGAATCGATTCATCAATCGATGTATCGTCTCGCCGTTGGGCACGGGCTTATTCATTTCGAATAGCACGGCAATATTGGCGGGCTCGAGGATGCCGAGCGCGATGACCGCCATGACGCCGACCACGCAGAACGATGCAATGAGCCACGAGTGATTCGGACTCGAGACCGACAGGTTGCCAACTTGCCGGGCCACTTGGAAACCCGTGGCCAGTGTCATCGTGACGACCGTCGGCATAATGAGCACCATCTTGGGCATGAACCGAGCAGAGAACTCTGCTCGCGCCGGAATTGATAGTCGTCCGAGAATTGGACCGATTACCAGGCCAACGAAGAGATCAATCCCGGTCCAAAGGCCACCGCCCACCACGTGGCAGAAGATCAGTCCCCATTTCCAATTCTCGAAAACCGCGACGACAACGAATAAAAGGACTGCTATCGCGATAGGCAATCCCTTCAATGGGACGATCTGAATTTTTGGACGAAGCGGCGGTGGCACGCCGGGCGTCGCCACCGACTGGGCTAGATCATCACTCATGAACGACCCTCCTCCGCGAACCACGCCAGTACCGGAAATACTACGCGCGGCCGGTCTTGAGTGCTTGATATTCATGGGTCCGAGCATCATTTGCTGAGAGCGACTTTAGTGTTCCAACTGTGTCCAACTACGAGAGTTCCACGTTGGCATGGAGTTGCAGATATGCGGATGATTGTCCAACGTCAATGCCGTACTGTCCTGGCACGATCGAGAACGTCTGCCCCGAAAAGATTTGAAAACCGCTCATCGGAATGGTCATTCTAAAGCGGTGCGCCTCCGCCGGCGCGAGCGTCACCCTCGTAAATGCGCGTAGCTGTTCTGGAGACTCACCGGCACTGCTCGGATATCGAACGTAGGTTTGCACAACGTCAGCGCCCAACTTGGCGCCAACATTCGTTACCGTGACATACACATTGACACCCGAGGTGGATTTGTCCACTACCAAATTTGATAGAGCGAATTTCGTATAACTAAGTCCGAAGCCAAAGGGGAAAAGGGGCGTGACATTATTCGCCTGGTACCAGCGATAACCGATATTGAGACCTGTACCAAAAACAACCACCGAATTGATGCCCGGATACTCGCTCGTCGCCGTGACCGGCAGGCCCGATGGGCTCGCCGGGAACGTTATTGGCAGGTGTCCTGAAGGATTTACCCTCCCGCCCAACACCGCTGCGATCGCGGCGCCATCTTCTTGACCCGGATACCACGCCTCGAGCACCGCCGCCACGTGCGACAGCCACGGCATGTAGACCGCGCCGCCAGTGTTCAGCACCACAATTGTGCGTGGATTCACCGCGGCGACCGCGGAGATCAACGCATTGGCGACTCCGGGCAAATACAGATTTGCTCGGTCGGTGCCCTCTTGGTTGTAGTCACCGGCAAACACGATTGCTACCTGTGATTTTCGCGCGACGTTAACCGCTGCTTGAATCTGTGGAGTCACATCTTGAATGCCGAACTGCGGCGCCCGGTGACCCCGAATTGCGAACCACGTCGCCGAAAACGTGTAGCGACGTCCAGCGACCAGAGCAACCGTCGTCGCGAGGTCCGAGCGAATGTGCAATCCAGGCGATGAGAGGATCAGCCGATGATTCAGGTAGATCCAGGTGTCGCCAGTTTGTTGAAAAGCGACTTCGTACGTACCGGTCTTCTGCGCACGTAAATCCATCTGCCATTTCACCCATCCTTGCCCGACGCCCGGCGTGGTAGCCGTTGCGAGTGCGGGGGTGACGTTGGGGCTGTCGAGA
>JBBQGY010000135.1:0-4978 GCA_038323435.1 Acidimicrobiales bacterium | reverse complement strand
TCATAGATCCCGGCAACGCCACCATCACCGCCCTGCACCACCGAGTAATGAAACTCATCATCGCCATTCATGAACTCGGTCTCCCACGAAAAAACGTCGCGATAGAAATGAACCATTTCATGGAAGGCGTTCGTATGCAATTCGAACCAGACCGGTGACCCACTCTCACCGTCGGCGTCGAGTCCGTCGAACTCAATCGGCGACCAGATGCCGACCGTCGCGCCGGAGGGGTCGACGATGACCGCCATCGTGCCAAGTTCACCGACCTGCATCGCCTCAACTGCTACCGCGCCTCCGTGTTCATTGGACTTCGCAATGGTCGCTGCGGCGTCGGCGGAGTTCAAATAGACCGACCAGGCGTCGGGAGTGTTGGCTCCTCCGTAGTTCGGAGCGACGCCCGCGACGGGCTTGCCATGATGAAAGAACTGGAAATAACCACCAAACGCTTCGTCGGCGTCCCCCGCAACCCATCCGAACACGCCCGGATAGAACGAACGGGCCATCTCGGTGCCCGACGTCGTGACGTCCACCCAGCACGGCGCTCCGACCGCATATTTGGAATTCGCAACCATTGCCCACTCCATTCGCTCGTTGCCTCATTACACCACAGTGATCGAAACGTCGCTCGGAGCCACGAAGCACACCGCGCCATGTGTTCCACACGACCTTTTACCAGAAAGTTGCTGATTGCTCACCGTTGGCTGGTCGACGCGTCGACCCGGTCACTTCTAGGCTGAGGTCTCTTCCGCTTCGCGAGCGTTCGCGCCCGACGATCGCCAGTACTCCTGCACGATGACTTGCAGCGAACCGGCCATCGGTACCGCCAACAGGACTGAAACGAAGCCGCCGAAGACACCGCCGATTGACGAACCGATCACCGCCCCGACCAATACGGAAATGAACACCAACAGTGGATTGATCTTGACGGTCCGGCTCATCACCAATGGATTAAGGATGTGATTCTCTACTTGGGTGTAGATAACGAAAACCACCGCGGTCACGACGCCCGCGAAGATCGAATGCGCCAACGCAAACAGTACGGTCGGAATACCGGCGAGGGCTCCGCCCACGGTGGGCAAAAAGTCGACAATCGCCACCCAGAGCGCCCAGAGCAACGCGTAGGGAACGCCGAGCACCATTAGAGCAATGAAGACCACCACGCCCGCGGCCAACGAGGTCAACATGTTGCCCAGCATGTATCCCGATACCGACCGACTCACGGCGCCACCAATGCGGGTGTAGCGCTCAGCGCGCTCGGGAGCGAGGATCGTTAAAATCGATCGGCGCATTTTCGGAGCCTCTATCAAAAAAAGCACGACGAGCGCGAACATAGCGAACAGCATCAATAACAGTGACGCCGCACCCTTGCCGAGCGCCAATGCCGGTTTTCCGAGATCGGTGGCGAGCGACGTCAATTTGGCAGTGTTGCGCTGCACCCAGCTTTGCACGTGATAGCGACGAGTGAGATGGCCCAGAAGGCCGTTGCCATGTTGGGCTCTCTTTATAATGCCGGGCAACGCGTTGGCGAAGTGAGTAATGCCGTGCACTAAGGGATAGCCGAACGCCAACGCGAGACCGAAGAAGGCGAGCCCCGCGGCGACGGTGACAATCGCAACCGCGGCGCCACGTCGCTTAATCTTCCAGTGCTCCAGGCCCACGACCATTGGGTTGAGAATCAGTGCAAGAAATCCGGCGAGCAGACCAATGAGAAGGACTGTCCGCAGGCGATACGCCAATGCGTCGAGGAGGTACACGGCCACGACGACCCCCACAGAAAAAAGAATCGCGCGCACCGGAACGCGATTCGCGTCAGCGGCCTGCAAAATATAGTTGCGACGGGTCGGGGTCAGGTCATTCATGGGTTTTTCGGGGTGGTACGACTCGACGGGCTCTTCTGCGGACAACGTCACAACCTCTGTTCGACTAGTTCGCGGATCGCGAGGCACCACTGACGAAGTTTCGTGCGGCGATCCATGCAGCAATCTAATCACTTGGCGCAATCAATCTGCAACCACTGCGACGCCCTACGAGTTCCCGTCCTTCACCGTACGACGGTCACTGCGACGTCAAAGATTCGACTCGGCGGCAGGCACTGCGGATAGCAGTTGGGATTCTCTACTGCGCTCACCCGACTCGTGCCGACGGCCACTGCGGTGAATACCGCACGCAGGTCACCCGACTTCATGGCGGAACTGTCAGGACGAAGCACGGTCGATTTCGACGACGCGGGACTGGACCACGAGTACAGCGATGACCCGGCCAGGTCCAGCACAAAATGATCGCCCACGTGCACGGTGGTACCCTGCCCACTCTGGGAATTGGTCACCGTGACGGTGTGCGAGGCCACGGCGGTGCCGGTCACGTTGAAGCGCACCGACCACAGGCGCGCGAGGGCGGGACAGGCGACGTCGGCCTTACAAATGATGAAGCCGGTCGACGTCATCGTCGCCCGGCCAACTTTCGCCGCGAGAACCACGGCGCTAATTGCGCCGTTCGATGAAGTGGATATTTCGTGGATCTCGACGGCACCGGAACTCGATCGTGGCTCGGACCAGTGCCAACCCGCGTCGAACGTAATCTTCACGAGCGTGTCCACCTTCACCGTGACGAGACACGGAAAGACCGTCGTATTGATCTGCACACCCGCGTGGGGTTGAACGTCACAACGACTTGCCACGTGCGCGACTGTCACTGGCCGCAAGGGCGAGTGGCGGACGATAGTGGCCGACGCACCAGTGACGAGAAGTGACGAGGTAGTAAGAGCCACGACGGTCAGGAGGACAATTCTGAACTTCGCAACTCGCGTAGCGTTCATCTACTAATTCTCTCACAACTTTGTGGACGATTGTCATCGGGGTCGCGCGACCGCGAACGCCCACTTTCAAGGTCGAACGGTTGGCGCTGAGTGTGGGCTACCGCGTTGGCCTACGGAGCTCGATCGATGTGCACGTCACCCGAGACGGTCGTAATCTCAATGGTCACCGTTTCGCTCGCGCTCGCTCCGTCACCCTCAGCGTCGAGCGCAATGCTCGACGCCATCTCGCCCGAGACCGAGATCCCCTTCACATCGACGGCCAAACCCAGTGCCACGGCAATTCGCACGTCGCCCGAGACGGCCCGTACCGAGATGTCGCCGGTCATCGTCGCCATCACGTCCACGTCACCCGACGCCGTGCGAATGACGGTCGTTGACGCCGCCCCGGTGCACTGCACGTTGCCCGACGCGTTCTGACACTCCATTCGTTCGTGCACCCGGTGTGCGCGCACGTCGCCCGAGGCCGATTTCACGTCGAGCGTGACGACGTCGGATGCGACGACCACGTCACCCGACGCCGTCGCCGCCGTGACGTGGACGACGTCACCTTGGATCTCACTATCACCCGACGCGGTCGCGATCTCCACCGACGATCCACTGGGCAGCGTGACGTGGACGTCCACGCCTCCGTCAAACCCGTCGGTCCACGTTCGCTTCTTGAGTAGTTCCTTAATGTTCAGCAATGACTCAAAACCGTCATTCTTCTGCGCCCGCACGCGAAGTACGTTGGTCTCCGCGTCGAAGGTGACAACGACTTGATCGAGTAAGTGCTGATCCGCAGTCGAGTGGGCGCGAAGGGCGACGAGGATCTCGCGATCGTCGTGCGTGTCAATGCTCACGTCACCGCTCCTCGTCGAGACGCACGCGAGCACCTCCTTGGTCGATGTGAATGATGCGGTTCGTTCGTGTTCGAACTTCATGCGAAGTCCCTTCTCGTGTGTGTGTTGCATTTTTCTGTTGAATGTTCGTCGTCCGGCCTCGTACCCGCGAACGCGATCGTCCAATGCTCGGTCCTGGCCCATTTCATTTCCAGCTCTGACACGTGCATCCTCGAGTCGTCCACATCGCCCAGGTCCAGTGTCGAACACTCATGAACTTGCGCGCGCTTAGGCGCGACCCTTGCCACGCAACTGATGTGAACCCCGTCCCGGAACTCTTGGCCCGTCGTCGCGAACCGAGCGCTCGAGCGTGCGAACTATCCACGAGTTCATCGACGCCCCCACGTCGGTCGCGAGAGTTTCGATGTTCTCCTTCAGCTCGTCACTGAGGCGAAGGGCGATTCGAGCTGAGTACTCCGACGGCGTCGCCGCGGTCGGCTCGGCGTTGGCGGTGACGAGGCGAACGAGACGCACTTCGTCACCTTCGAGGTTCAGCGTCAAGGGACTGGCGTCCAGGAGGTTGAACTCTTGAATGAGCAGGTTAAGTGCCGTCAGGTAGTGCGCACGAAGAGCCGGCTCCAGCGCGGCCCCTAATCGCTCGGCCACCTCGGACGTTTCCTGACCCCCAATTCGGGCCAGAGTGCGAAGATCGTCGCGAATACCATCGGTCAGTTCTGATATCAACATGACAACACTATAGCATTATTTTAATACTGTTGCGGTATTTCCTCGACGAACTCGCTCAGGTAACTATTTGCTCCTGTTCCAGATCGAGGGAATGACCCACCGATGAACCATTCCCCCGTATTGCACGTACTACTTAGTGGGGCTGCCTATGGTGGAAGCCTGCACGAACGAGAGAGCGTCATGACCGAACGAGTTGCCCACGGCGACGGGTACCGGGCAATGAGAACAGGACGTCGTGAGTAGTAGACCGCGACCCCACGCTCGAACCCACCGCGATGGTCTCGACGACAGCGCGGGACCCGAGCCCACCGACGAAGCGCTGCTCGCCGGTATGGCGTCGGGCGACGACGCGTCAACGGTGGTATTCGTGCGTCGCTACCAGCGACGCGTCTACGGACTGGCGGTGGGGATCGTCAACGACCGCGCCGCCGCCGAGGACGTCGCCCAAGAGGCACTTCTTCGGGCGTGGCGACACTCGCCGGTCTTCGATGCGCGCCGTGGTTCGGTCGAGAACTGGCTCTTGACCATTACGAGGAACCTGTCGATTGACGCTCTGCGAAAAGTGCGCACGTTGCCCATCGATCCCGATCAACTCATC
>JBBQGY010000134.1:0-4981 GCA_038323435.1 Acidimicrobiales bacterium | reverse complement strand
AGTCAAGCGCGGCGCCTTCGGCTTCCGATCATTTCGCAACTTCAGGGTTCGAGTGCTCCTCTACGCCGGAAGGCCTGATTGGACAAAGCTCACTGGAATCACACCCCGTTAAAGTCCGAAGCTCCCGTTTAGGTAGCCTTGCTGCTCATGGAGCAATCAATGGCAAACGGACTCGAAGAGCTCGCAGCTCGCAAGGCCGAGGCTCGTATTGCGGGCGGCCTCAAGGCGATTGAGCGTCACCAGGCGAAGGGCCGCATGACCGCGCGAGAGCGCATTGAGTACCTCTTTGACGAAGACTCGTTTCAAGAACTTGACATGCTCAATCGGCACGTCGCGACGGCGATGGGTCTTCAAGACAATCGTCCGTATGGCGACGGGGTCATCACTGGCTTTGGCACCATAGATGGGCGCAAAGTTTGCGTCTACTCACAGGACTTCACGGTGTTCGGTGGAGCGGTCGGCGAAGCGCACGGTGAGAAGATCCAAAAGATTATGGACGTCGCAACGACGATGGGGCTACCCATAGTCGGGCTGAACGACGGCGCCGGCGCTCGAATTCAAGAAGGTGTGGCCGCGCTCAACGCGTACGGCGGGATCTTTCTTCGCAACGCGCGCGCGTCGGGCGTCGTGCCGCAGATTTCGGTCATCCTTGGTCCTTGCGCGGGGGGCGCCGTCTATTCGCCCGCGCTCACGGACTTCATCTTCATGGTGAAGGATTCCAGCCACATGTTTATTACCGGCCCCGATGTGGTGAAGGCCGTGACCGGAGAAGACGTCACCCTGGAAGAACTTGGCGGTGCGCAAACGCACGCCACGAAGTCCGGCGTTGCCAATTTTGTCATGCCCGACGAAAAGAGTGTGTTGGACGAAGTTCGCTACCTTCTCTCGTTCCTGCCGTCGAACAATATGGAAGAACCGCCGCGAATTATGACCGGCGACAGTCCGACACGGCTCTGTGAGAATTTGCGTGAGATTCTTCCGCCCCTGGCGAATCAGCCCTACGACATGAAAAAAGTCATCACTTCGGTGGTCGACGGCGGTGACTACATGGAGGTACACGCCACCTACGCCCAGCAGATCACCTGCGGATTCGCGCGCGTCGACGGTCACACCATCGGGATTGTCGCGAACCAACCTCAGATTCTCGCTGGCGTATTGGACATTGACTCGAGCGAGAAAGCCGCGCGATTTGTTCGTACGTGTGACGCGTTCAATGTTCCCATTGTGACGTTCGTCGACGTGCCGGGTTTTATGCCGGGGGTCGAGCAAGAGTACGGCGGCATCATTCGCCATGGCGCGAAGTTGCTGTACGCATTCTGTGAAGCGACGGTCCCGCGCATCTGTGTCATTACCCGAAAGGCTTACGGGGGTGCGTACGTCGTGATGAATTCCAAGTCCATCGGCGCCGACTTCGCCTACGCGTGGCCCACCGCCGAACTCGCGGTCATGGGTGCGGCCGGCGCCGTCGAGATCGTGCATCGTCGCGACCTCGCAGAGTCGGACGACCCCGATACTCTGCGAGCCACGTTGGTGAGTGAATATTCCGAGCACTACGCGAACCCCTATATTGCTGCCGAACGTGGGTTCATCGATGACGTCATTGACCCCGCCGACACGCGCCAGGTTCTGAGCCGATCACTCGACTTGCTGCGCTCGAAGCGCGAAGACTTGCCCAAACGCAAACACGGCAACGTTCCGCTGTGACCTACGGTTTGACTCCGCGCCCCAACCTTCCGCCCGAGGAGATGGCCGCTCTGGTCGTCGTCGCCGAGCAGTTACTGCGACGTGACGAGGTAGCGGACGTGGTCGACGCGGTACCAGCGTGGCGCTTTTCGGGGCGATGGTTCAACAGTGGACCGTACGCAAATCGCCGACCACACCGACTCAGCTAGCGGATTCAACCATGGTCAATAGGTCGTCCATGATCGCCGCCATCGAGAAGTCTTTCGGCGTGTAGACCGCAGCGACGCCCGCGGCGCGAAGAACGTCGGCGTCCTCGTCGGGCACAATGCCCCCGACGACCACCTTCGCCTCGACGCCCGCGGCGCGAAGACCCTCGACGACTCGCGGTACCAGCGCCATGTGCGAACCCGAGAGAATCGAGATTCCCACCACGTCCACGTCCTCGTCGCGTGCGGCGGCAACGATTTCAGCGGGAGACAGACGAATGCCCTGATAGACCACCTCAAATCCGGCGTCACGGGCCGCAACCGCAATCTGCTCGGCACCGTTGGAGTGACCGTCGAGTCCCGGTTTCGCGACGAGTAATTTTGGTGGAGTGCCGCGACGTTCCTGCAGTGCTTTGGAACGTTCGACGAGTTCGCTGAATCGTTCGCCCCGACTGGCGACGCCCGAACGCACGCCGGTGGGCGCTCGGTACACGCCGAACACTTCGCGCAACGCATTCGCCCATTCACCCGTCGTACCACCAGCCTTCGCGAGGGCAATGGTCGGCACCATAATGTTGTCAGCCGGGACGTCACTTCGTGCGACCCGAATTAACTCATCGATGGCCGTCGCTACCCGGTCAGCATCTCGCCGCCCTCGCCACGCCACCACGTCGTTGACGAGTTCACGTTCAACGCCGTCGCCAACGATCATCACCGCGTTCGTTGACGACTCACTCGTGAGTGGTGAGTCGGCCGTTTCCGTGAATCGATTGACACCAACCACAATCTGTTCGCCCGATTCAATACGCGCAACGCGTCGCGACTGACTCGCCACGAGTCGACTCTTCAGTTCGTCGATGGCGTTGAATGCGCCGCCGAGCGCAAGGACCTGTTCGAGTTCGTCGAGGGCGCCGATTGTCAGTTCACGTACTTTGGACTCCATCACCTGTGAGCCGGCGAAGATGTCGGGGTACTCGAGCAAGTCACTCTCGAAGGCGAGTACCTGCTGAATGCGCAGGCTCCACTGTTGGTCCCACGGTCGGGGAAGTCCGAGCGCTTCATTCCAAGCCGGCAACTGGATCGCGCGTGCGCGCGCGTCGGCCGACATCACCACGCCGAGCATCTCGAGCACAATGCGCTGGACATTGTTCTCGGGCTGCTGTTCGGTGAGACCGAGGGAGTTCACTTGCACGCCGTAGCGAAAGCGACGCAGTGAGGGGTCGTCGACGCCGTAGCGAGTTCGGCAAATCTCGTCCCACATGGCGGTGAACGTCTTCATTTTGGCGATCTCTTCGATGAAGCGAACGCCGGCATTGACGAAAAACGACATCCGACCAACAACGCGGGGCATCTGACTCGCCTGCACCTTGCCCGAATCGCGCACCGCGTCGAGGATGTCGATTGCGGTTGCCAGCGCGTACGCAATCTCTTGTACCGGAGTCGCGCCCGCCTCTTGGAGGTGATAGCTACAGACGTTGATGGGATTCCACTTGGGAACGTGGTCCATGCCGAAGGCAATCATGTCGACGATGAGCCGCTTCGAAGGTTCGGGCGCGAAGATGTACGTCCCTCGGCTCAGGTACTCCTTCACGATGTCGTTCTGCGTCGTTCCTTGGAGCAATCCGAGATCGACTCCCTCCTCTTCGGCGAGGGCGAGGTAGAGGCCCCATAGCCACGCGGCGGTGGCGTTGATGGTCATTGACGTGTTCATTTCCTCGAGGGGAATGTTCGCGAGGAGTTGGCGCATGTGACCGAGGTGCGCAACCGGCACACCGACCTTGCCCACTTCTCCGGTCGCCGCGGGGTCGTCGGGGTCGTAGCCGGTTTGCGTCGGTAGGTCGAAGGCAATCGAGAGACCGGTCTGACCCTTGGCCAGATTTCCTAAGTACAACTCATTGGACTTCACGGCAGTGGAGTGACCCGAGTAGGTCCGCATCACCCACGGCGTCGAACGATCGGTCACCTGCCCCCTTTTGGTTGATCTAACTATCGACGGTAGTCGTAGAAGCCGGTGCCGGACTTGCGACCAAGGTGGCCTTCGCTCACCATTTGGCGCAGTAGCGGCACGGGCGCGTAATTAGGCTCGGCGAACTCCGCGTAGAGGGCGTCAAGAATTGCGAGCGACGTATCGAGGCCTACGAGGTCGAGGAGGGCAAACGGACCCATTGGAAAACCACAGCCGCCCCTCATTGCGGCGTCGATATCTTCCTTGGATGCGACGTCGTGTTCGAGTAGTCGGATGGCGTTGTTCAAATACGGGAAGAGCAGCGCATTGACCACGAAGCCGGCCTGGTCCTTCACGACGACCGGCTCTTTTCCGCACGCCGCAACGAACGCAATGACGGCATCCATGGTTTCGTCGCTCGCGCTGAGGGGGCGCACGACCTCGACGATCGACATTGTCGGGGCGGGATTGAAAAAATGGATTCCGCAGACTCGTTCGGGACGTGACAATTCCATGGCGAGGTCCTGCACTGACAGCGTTGAGGTATTGGTTGCGAGAATGGTGTGGTCGCTAATCACGTCGTTGAGTTCGTTAAAGAGCGTAAGTTTCACATTAAGATTCTCGACCACCGACTCAATGATGAGGTCGCAAGTGGCTATGTCGACGAGGCTGGTGGTCGCCGTCACTCGCGCACGAAGTGCGTCCGCATCGCTTTGCGTCCGTTTTTCTCGTTCGACCTGTTTTGCGAGAGAACGCTCGAGCGCCGTCAACATGGCGTCGGCGGTAGCCCGCGAGCGGCTGCGTACGATCACCGTGGCACCAGCAGCAGCGACCACTTCGGCGATGCCACTACCCATGATTCCCGATCCCAACACGCCTACGCGCTGAATGTTCATGGTGCGACACTAGTTGGCACTATTGAATGCTCTCGATGCGAGAATTGATCAATGCAACCAAAGATGCTCCTCGTTGGATCGCTCGACGCTCTTCGCGCCGAGTTGGGCGACCATGGTCAACTCCACCTCAGCGAGGGAGCCGACGTCGTGGTCGTACCCACCGCGGCCGCCTTTAGCGGACTCACCGAGGCGGCGATTGTCGTCGCGGACCTCGTGACGACCTTTGACCACCGCGTTGAGGGACTCATGAT
>JBBQGY010000133.1:0-5177 GCA_038323435.1 Acidimicrobiales bacterium | reverse complement strand
GGTCCACCCTGAACGATTCCGAAACCGGCCACCTCGGGCCCTCGAAATCGACCAAGTCGTGTGGATCAATCCGCCGGTTTTAGAGGAGGTGAGGGCTTAGACGATAATCTCAAAGTGTCCCATTTGGGCTGAGAGGTTCCGTTGACACCTGACAGGGCTGTGTGGTTTTGCTGACTAGGAGGGCTGACTAGTAGGGCCGGTGGGGATCGAACCCACGACCGAGGGATTATGAGTCCCCTGCTCTAACCACTGAGCTACGGCCCTTCGCGCATATGGCACAAAAAAGCTCCCAGAGCAGGACTCGAACCTGCAACCTAGCGATTAACAGTCGCTTGCTCTGCCAATTGAGCTATCTGGGATTGCACCCGAAGGTAGAGCAACATTATCACTCGCCTCCTCGCCCTACTGTCGGTCGAACCACTCCTCCAGGCGCTGCGCTTCTGGGCTTTCACGAACCGCTCGGCGACACCGCCCAATGCGTTTCGTCATGCCTTGGCGAGTGATGCCGTGCGCCTTGGCGATCTCGTCGACGGACATCGTTTTAAAAGTGAACTGCCAAAATGCGTCAAAATCTTTGCCGCACAAACGGTGCAGTGCTTCAAGAACCCACGGTGGAGCATCCATTGAATCGCTTCGCAACTTCACGTGCGAAGCGTCGCTCAAATCAGTGGTCTCATAACGGCGCGACTGCAACTCTCGACTCAGTTGCTGTACCTCTTGAGCTTTGACGAGCGTGACACCGAGCGACGTGGCGATCTCGCGCTTCGTGAGCTCCTTGTTCGGATTTGACCGTGCGAGCTTTTGCACCGCCAGTACAAGTCGCATTTCTGAATCAGTCAGTCCCGCCTGTTGTTGAATTGCCTGATTGACCAACTTCATAATCCAATAGTTTGCGTACGTCGAGAATCGCGTTCCGTTTTCTGGGTCGAACCGATGAAGCGCATTGACGAGCCCCTCAACCCCGGCCGCTTCGAGCTCCTCATTGCCAAAGCGGTAGCCGCGTTCGGTCACTCGAGCACGTACGAGGCCGAGCGTCGATTGCAAGAGCAATGACTCTGCCGCTTGACCGGCGTGACGCTGACGCTGCAATGTTCTTCGTTCGGATGCGGAGTCCACTGCATTTCCCTCAAGTCGTGCGACGGCCCTTCGACCGGCTTGAATGACCGGGTGCAGACGTCGTTCCTCTTCGACCTCGAGTGGGGCCGTCATCTCCAGGCCACCTATTGAACCAAATCCCGAAGACCTCACAGCCGAACTGATGATGAACGCTCCAGTAACCATTCGCGCAAGTCGTTCTCGGCCGAGGGGCCCTCATCGGTCTCCAACTGACTCTCGCGCTCTTTGACGTCACGTATCGTGGCGATTGCTACTTCGGGCGTCATTCGACCTTCGCGCAGATCACGTTCCACATTCTTCAGTTCCACCTTCACTGCCGCGCGAACCAATTGGGACACAACAGCCGTCACGTCGGCGTCGGTGTAGTCACGATCAAGTTCATCGACCGCCAGTTGGCTCAAGACTTGTGCGGCCTCTTCCTCACCGCGGCGGGCCAACTCGTCGATCACCTCGGTCAGCGATTTCTCGCTCGAAAGTCCTTCGAATATTTCACTCTGCACTTCGTTGACAAAATAGGGCGCGATCAATCGCTTCCTAACGTCACTTGGAAAATGAACGCAGAGGCGCAGGGCCTCCAGACCGGGACGAGGCATCGGCGCACCGGAAAAAGGAGGTCGGTTCGGCGCTGGCTCGGGCGAGGCGGTGGCCGCGGTCCTGAGCGTCGGATTACGAGCCATCTCGGCCACCCGTGGTCGAAGTACTGCTTCGTCGAGGCGCAGACGATCGGCCACTTGCATTATGTACTGGTCACGAACGAGTTCACTTGGGTGTTCGGCCAAAACCACCATCGCCAGTTCCGCCGCTCGCGCTCGACCTTCGGCCGTGGCGACATTCGCGTGTTCCAGCACTCGCTCGAGTCGGAACTGCAAAAACGGCACCGCGTTGGTCACCGCGCGGCGCAGCGCTTCTGGATCCTTCTGCGCCAGTTCAGCGGGGTCGCTCCCCTTGGGCAGCGCCGCCACGGCAACGTCGACCTCGTGTTGACGTTCCCACTGGTACACCGACGCCGCCGCACTCTGACCGGCCTGGTCGGCGTCGTAGGCGAGGACAATGCGTTTGGCGAAATTGCGCATTGTCCGAAAATGCTCTTCGCCAAGTGCGGTGCCGCACGTGGCGACCGCCCGGGGCATGCCGGCAGCAAAAAATGCAATCACGTCGGTGTAGCCCTCACAGACAATTATCTCGCCCGATTTGATGATGTCGTCCTTCGCCCAGTTGAGCGCGTAGAGGGTGCGACGCTTCGAGTAGATCGGTGTTTCGGGGCTGTTCTTGTATTTTGCCTCCACGCGACCGTCGTCGCGCACCGGTGGACCGTACGGCGCGGGGAGTACTCGCCCGCCCACCGCAATTGCCTTACCCGCGGGATCGAAGATAGGAAAAATAATGCGAGCCCGCAGTCCGTCCTGTCGTCGTTCGCGCTTATTAACAAATCCGAGACCGGTGCCACTCAAAACCTTCTCGTTTAACTTAAGTGCTTTGACAAGCCCATCCCATTCGTCGGGGGCCCAGCCGAGTTTGAACTGACGCGCGACCTCACCCCCAATGCCGCGCGAGCGCAAGTACTCGCGTGCACCACGCGCGTCGGGCGACGTCAGCAGTCGATCGTGATACCAATCCACGGCCTTGTCCATAGCGCTCATAAACTCCTGGCGGTCTTTGCGAGCCGGCCCGGCGTTGGCGTCCTCGTGCAATTCAATGCCCGCCCGATCGGCCAAGTGACGAAGCGCATCCATAAAATCAAGATGCTGGGTCTCTCGCACGAACGTGATTTGATCGCCCGAGGCCCGACATCCGAAGCAGTAGTAACGACCTTCTTCGGCGTTGACCGAGAACGAAGGGGTCTTTTCACCGTGGAACGGACAGAGACCGCTCCAGCGCTGACCGGATTTCTTCAGCGCCACCTGTTCACTAATCAGGGCCACGATGTCGGTCGCCGCACGCACCTGTGCGATCTCGTTCTCGGATATGGCCATGAAAAGAAGGTACCGGTTCTCTCTCGGTTCTAGGTCGAACCGACCTATTTCACTGCCTAGACTGCGCACCATGTCCGAATTCGCCGTTGAAGCAACCAATATTGTTCGCACATTTAATAGCGGCGAGTTCCGAGCACTAGATGACGTGTCATTGATGGTTCCCAACGGTCAGGTCTTTGGACTGCTGGGTCCCAACGGTTCGGGAAAGACGACGATGATTCGAATACTTTCTACCGTGCTCTCGCCGACCGAGGGAAGAGCATTGGTGGGGGGCCACGACGTCGTCAAACACCCCGAGCGAGTTCGCCAAGTGATTGGACTAGCCGGTCAGTTCGCCGCCGTTGATGAAAACCTCACCGGATTCGAGAATCTTCGCATGGTCGGACTGCTCAACCATATGGAAAAGCCCCGCGTCGTCGAGAGGGCTCACCAACTGCTCAGTGATTTTGGTCTGACGGACTTCAGCAATAAATTAGCGAAAACGTATTCGGGCGGAATGCGCCGTCGACTCGACCTCGCGGCCGCGCTCGTCGCGAATCCGCCCATTCTCTTTCTCGACGAACCAACAACTGGATTAGACCCCCAGAGCCGTCAAGATCTCTGGGCAATTATCGAGGGTCTCGTCGAAAGCGGCACGACCGTGTTGCTGACAACTCAATATTTAGAAGAGGCCGACAGGTTGTGCCAGCAACTCGTCGTACTCGACCACGGAAAGATCATCGCTGAAGGCACGTCGTCGCAACTCAAGAGTCGCCTCGGCAATACCGTTCTCGCGCTGACGTTCGGCTCGACGGGCGACTCTGAACGGGCGTTGACACTTCTCGCGGCCGTGTCGTCCAAACCCGCGAATAGTGAAGGCACCGTCATTGAACTGACCGTCGATAATGGACCGGCGGCCGCGGCTGATGCCCTACGTCGCATCGACGCCGCGGGGATAACACTTACCGGCCTTCAGTTACGCGAACCCAGCCTCGACGACGTCTTCTTAAACCTCACCGGCCACAAGGCCGAAGATGCAGCGGCATTGGCGCCAACGCCCCAAGGTCGGCGTGGTCGTCGAAAGGCGTCGGTATGACCGCAATCACTCAAACCCCATTTGCGGAAGTACAGCAGCACAGTTCTGTTCGATGGGCCGTGCGCGACGTATTGACTCTCGCCCGTCGTAATTTGATGGCACTCATACGAGTACCTACTTCGCTCGTCTTCGCGGTCATCCAGCCCATCATGTTCGTTCTGTTGTTTCGTTACGTGTTCGCCGGGGCGATTCATCCACCCGGCGTCAATTACGTCAATTACCTGATACCCGGCATCCTCGTGCAGACCACAATTTTTGGTGCGGTTGGTACAGCGATTGGTCTCGCGGAAGATCTTCAACGAGGACTCATCGAACGGTTCAAAGCTCTGCCAATGGCCCGTATGGCCGTACTCGGCGGTCGCACCATTGCCGATACCGCTCGAAACGTGATGGTCGTTGCGATCATCACTGTTGTCGGCATAGCCGTGGGTTTTCGTCCCGGCAGCGTCATTCCGTACATTCAAGCGGCCATCGTCATGTTGATATTCGCCTACTGCCTCTCGTGGGGCTTCGCCTTTATCGGACTCGCCGCACCTAACTCTGAAACGGCCCAGGCAATGACGTTTCCCTTAATCTTCCCGCTCACGTTCGCATCGAATATCTTCGTGCCCCTGGTGGGAATGCCGGGTTGGCTACGCGGCTTTGCGACCTACCAGCCGGTGAGCCAAACCGCCACCGCCGTTCGAGGATTGATGCTTGGTACGGCGCACGGACATTCAACATACGTGTCGCTCGCGTGGTCGGTGGGCCTCATTTTGGTGCTCGCACCGCTCGCGGTGAATCGCTTCAGAAAAGCTGCGTAGTCGCGAGTGCCGATCATGGGAGTTGAGGAACTCCAAGACGTTCTCGATGCCGCATTCCCCGACGCAGAAGTTGCGCACGTTGAAGAAGTCACCGGCAGTTCCGTCCTCGTCAGCTTCATCGTTTCGGATCGCCACGGTCGTCCCGGCGGCACGCTCTCGGGTCCGACGATGATGATGCTCGCCGACACCAGCGCCTGGTTGGTGATTATG
>JBBQGY010000132.1:0-5203 GCA_038323435.1 Acidimicrobiales bacterium | reverse complement strand
ATAGGGTCAGTAATCACGGGGGTTCTCTTTCTGTTGGCTTAGTCACCAAACAGATTTGCAGAGCCCCCGCCTTACGTTGAAATACCCACTACCGTTCGATCAGTCCAGTCTGAAATACCCCGCCAGAATCCGAAGCACCCCGTTGAAGTGGTTTCTCGCGTCGTGGTGATCGGTCGTGGCTTAGAAGTCGAAGAATCCTTGTTGAGCGGCGAATCAAAACTAATTGACAAGCACGAAAGCAACACTGTCTGGTCGGGCAGTCTCGTCGCCGCTGGCACCGCGACGGTCAAATTGTCAAAAGTTTCATTACTGCTGTTTGGATCCAGAAGTGGGACCAACAATTGGAAGATGCTCGTAGGTTGGCTTCAGTTCAGACCAACGCTTTTTCCAGTCGTCGGGCACGCGACCGTCAAGATATGATCGCAAATCCTCCACGTGCGCTTGCCAACCGGCGCCGTGCTGATACAAGACCTTGAGCGACAAACCGCGCTCTTCAATAACTAGTCGGGTCTGATCGCCGATTGACGTAAGGACTGCTTCGGTGACGGTCTCGTCGGGGGAGCCGGGCTCCATCGTGAGCAGCAGGCGTCGCGGAGCTTCGCAAATTTCAATTCGTCCTGGGCCTTCCCAGGTGCTCGTAAAGCGAGCGCGGATAGTGCCACCCGGTCGTAAATCGCCAGTAACGGTGCCAATCCAGCGTTTTAGTCGTTCGGGCTCAGTCAGCGCCGCCCAGAGGTCGTCAATGTCGGTATCGAATACGTCCTCCATTCGCACCGTGCCTCGCCTTTCGTCAAGAGCCACGAGAGTGCCCACCAGCGTGCAACGTGTTCTTGGTGATTCATTCACTTTGATCTCCTTTGTTCTCGTTTACCTCTCGCCACTTCGCTCTGCAGTGCATCAAGGCGCTGCTCCCACGCCGTGCGATAGCGAGTTAACCAGACGTCAAGTTCGGCCAGTGGCTGAGGATTAAGTCGGTAGATGCGCCACTGCGCCTTGGCGTGCACGTCAACCAAGCCGGCTTCACGCAGCACTCGCAAGTGCCGAGAAACGCCCGGCCGAGCAATCGAAAGCACGGAAGCCAATTCTGTGACGGTCGCCGGATGGTCGCGCAACACTTCGAGCATTGTTCGCCGGCTCGCGTCAGACAAAGCAATCATCACGGCGTCCATGATTTGAATATACCCTGTTGGGTACATACCTGCCAAGGTACATACAGAAATCAGCTGCGAACGACGCGTCCAGTAGATCACTGCATTCAATGATCGCTCTCCGACTCCAAGATTTCACGATTCGTTCATCTTCGGGTAATCGGGGGATGCGACACGCGTAACCCTGAGTTGTCAAACTCGAATTAGTAAATGGTGCGAGGAGCAACTGTGGACGACCTAGAGGTGAGTGGTGCATCACGGATCAATTCCGACGACGCCTCCACCACGCAGTCGGCACCGGCGACCGACTCCACCACGGTAGGCAGAACCGCGATTGATTTGCTCAATGACGCACCGGTCAGTCGATTTCACCGTCGCGCGGTAATTATTTCCGGAATGGGTTTCTTCACCGACGCGTACGACCTTTTTGTTATCGCCACCGTCGCCGCCCTCGTGAAGACCCAGTGGAACATGTCCACGACCCAGACCAGTTGGGTGACCGGCGCGGCAATTCTCGGGGCCTTCGTCGGTGCGCTCACCTTCGGTCGTCTCGCCGACGTGTTGGGTCGTAAAACCGTCTACGTCGTTGTCGCCACCATCATGGTCGTTGGCGCGATTCTTTCCGCGGTCGCCCCGTCCGTACTGTGGCTCGTCGTAGCACGCTTCATTCTCGGTCTCGGCATTGGTGGCGACTATCCCGTCTCGGCGGTACTCATGAGTGAGTACGCGAACCGAGTTGATCGAGGACGCATGGTCGGACTGGTCTTCTCAATGCAGGCAATAGGACTGATTGTGGGGCCGCTCATTGGTTTGATTCTCCTATCGTCCGGATTGAGCAACAACATGGTTTGGCGATTGCTACTCGCGTTCGGGGCACTGCCGGCGGCGGGTGTCGTTTACTTGCGTTCGAGAATGCCCGAGTCGCCTCGCTTCGTCCAACAAGTAAAGGGCAGCGGCGCTAAGGCGGCCGACAACCTGGCCAGGTTCACCAAGGGAGAGATCGAAACCGCGACCGACATTGGCGCGACGAATGGTTACCGCATGTCATTCAAACTCTTTATTACGAATCGCCAGATGCTGAAACTGCTTCTCGGCACGGCGGGCACTTGGTTCCTCTTCGACTACGCCTACTACGGCAACACGCTGTCGCTCCCGGTGATCCTCGAGAAAGTGTCACCCAACGCCACCCTCCAGACGAAGTTGCTGTGGACCCTTGGGATATTCGTGGTCTTTGCTTTGCCGGGTTACCTGTTGGCGGTAGTGAAGATGGACCGAATTGGACACCGTCGACTTCAATTCATTGGTTTTGCCGTGATGTCGACATGCTTCATGGTGCTCGCGGCGATTCCCGCTCTAACAACCGCCATCGTCCCATTCCTCGCGATCTTTGGCGTCAGTTACTTCTTCGTTCAGTTCGGGCCAAACATGACAACGTTCGTTCTGCCCTCGGAGGTGTTTCCCGTAAGTCAACGAACTACCGGACACGGCATCGCCGCGGGAGTCGGAAAGTTGGGAGCATTTGTTGGCGTGTTCCTCGTGCCGACGTTGCAGGCGAGCATTGGTCTTCGCGGCATGTTGGCGGTAGCGGGCGCTGCGGCGTTGGCTGGTTACTTCTTGACCAAGGTTCTGCCGGAACCTTCGCAACGTACCCTTGAGGACATCTCGGGCGACGACGCGACGGTTCGCGATCCCGATCCTCAAGCGGTACTGTCGTAATCAACGCCTGAATCGTTATTCGCTCGGACCGTTTTCTCACTGCTCGATTATGAAATGAATTGACAAAGAATTGGGTCCGCTGAGTGGGTTCACTCGTGTATTTGGCACTCGTGAACCGTAGAGTTTCGTCTCCGGTTCATAGAAACAGTTCCACAAATTTCGCTCCCACGTTCTGCTTCCGTTCCGCCGAACGGTGCCTTTTCAAATGTGTTACGAGGCCGACGAACATCATCATCACGCAAGAATCCCGATTGCCAAATGGTGAGGGCCGTAGCGCCAATCACCAAAATGTTGGATCTCCTCACGTGGAATGTTAAGACGAAGAAGTCAACTGAAAGGCGCCTTAATAAAAAGCGTCGGCATATAGCAATGCACGATGCACTGGGACCGTGGACCAATTCTTGACGAACAATGAAAAGTGAGCACTCCGCTGGTACCTCGTAACGGCTCCGATCGCCAATGAGAATCGGATGACGAGATTGCGAAACTTATTGGGCGACGAGACTCAACCGTTGGCAATCCGCGAGGTCAAGCACCCGAAGATACATTCGCGCGGCGTTTCCGAGCTGAACTCGCACGTTTCACCGCCCAACACCCCACGATCAGAGGGGAACTTGATCCATTCCGCTGACATCGCCTGAAGCGAAGAAACAGTCGCGAACGCGATTGGCTCGCCACCATACTTAGTGCCCGTGGAGCGCCCGAGGGAGTTGACTTCGACGTAATGCCTAATGAATCTTGGTACTGATGATGGACTACACAAACATCATTGTCAACGCACACACTGCTTCCCAAGTTGAGAACGCGAGTTCGATTCCCGTCGCCCGCTCCAATTAGCCCGAGTCCGATTTGGTGGACCATTTCTTATAACACAGTGGTCGGGTTGGGTTGATGGGTCAATTCGAACTCGTCGGGCCCCGACACCAGATTTAGTCAGCTCGCCGCTAGTGCCAGGTATCAAATCTTGGGTATCGGGACTCTGCGACAAGATGGCCCCTTCCGCCTCAAGCAAAAAGCGTTCTTCAAAAACTTGTGAAACGTCGGTACGATCTAAATACCGACGCCGATTCGCGAGAATGGGTCTACGGTGAGGTAACGCTAGTTGTGGCCGAGATCATTGCCCGCCGAAAGGAATTTCTTGTGGAAACAAAGATCAATGAGATCGCCGATGGTATTTATCGTCTCTCAACGTGGGTTCCCGAAGTGGCACCCCCTGCGGGATTCACGTTTAATCAGTTCCTCATCATGGCTGAGCAGCCGCTGTTGTTTCATACAGGCCCACGAGCGATGTTCCCTCTTGTGTCCGAGGCTGTTAGTCGCTTGGTACCCGTGCAGCAGATCCGTTGGATCACATTTGGTCACGTAGAAGCTGACGAGTGCGGTTCTATGAACCAGTGGCTGGCCGCAGCGCCGGAATCAGAGGTCGCACACGGAGTGGTGGGATGTTTGGTCTCGCTCAACGACCTGGCCGACCGACCACCTCGAGCCCTCGCCGATGGCGAGGTTCTCGACCTCGGTGGCAAGAAGGTACGACATCTCGATACTCCTCACGTGCCACACGGATGGGAGGCGCGCGTGCTCTTCGAAGAGACAACGGGAACACTGCTGTGTGGTGATCTATTCACCCATTTCGGCGACGGACCCGCCGTCACGTCCAATGACATCGTTGAAGCGGCGATGGAGGGCGAGACCATCTTCCGGGCATCCTCTATGGCCCCGGACACCTCATCGGTGATGCGCACGCTAGGTGATTTGGCACCGAAGACGCTGGCTCTCATGCACGGCTCCTCCTACAACGGCGATTGCGAGAAGGCTCTCTACGATCTGGCCTCGGCCTACGACGAGACGTACTTCAAATTGCTCTGAGCGCTGGAGCACTACGAAGGAACGTCGTCCCCTGACGTCAGAAAAATGAGTTCCAAGTCTCGGACGTCCAACTCCAATTTGAAATGGCCAGCCGTCTTAAAGGTTTGTCGGCTTGCGCCGAATCATAGTTTTCCGTCCAATCCTCAAGTCGCAAGTCATTAGATTGTTGAGGCCAACCTGTCGAGTTGAACCCGGACTACGACCAGACAGCGCTGAGCGGAACAGCTATCTATTGACGTGGCACACCGTCGCTCGATCCATGCGACTTCAGAGAGAGTCAATGGATTCTCGAGGAACCGGCAGTGACCACGGTGTGGCACCGTTATGCACTATTGAAGTGGACCCCATCCATTGGACAACCTGATTGTCTTCTTAAGAGATGAGCAGTTGGTTGTCACCGGGTTCAGGCAGCCCGCTGGTTGATGCCTAATTGATAGTAGACCTCGTCGGGCGTCTGGTCGTCAAGTGAACTG